>CAIJRK010000057.1 GCA_903823025.1 uncultured beta proteobacterium | reverse complement strand
CTCGCAGGGGTTGGCGGGCGGCCCAGCCGGACACGCGGTCGCCGTCAAGGACGCGGCCTTGCATGGCGGCGAGGATGGCTTGCACTTGTTCGGTGTCGATTTGCAGGGCGCCCGCGATGTCTTCGGGGACGAAGTGGTGCATGTGGCCGCGTTCTTCGGCGCTGCCTGCGTTGACCAAAATGTGCAGATAAACGGCGATCACGGCCGGAATGGTTTGTTCACTGACACGGGCTATCGTGCGCCATTTGGGGTCATTGGGCATATCGGACCAAAGACGAAGCCACGGGGTGTTGAAGGCGCTCATGACTGCACCGCCCGCAAGCTTTGGGCGTGAACGCGCGTCGCGGTGATGACGGCCCGCAGGCGTTCAAGTTCGGAGGTTGGGCAGGCGTTGGCAGAGGAGCCAAGGTGGGCAGAGTGGGTCATGATGGCCTTCAATCGGGGTAGCTTTGCAACAATCACCGGGCACGCTTCTAAACGTGGCGGTGACTCGATCAGGTTAGAAGACCGGACCCCGCTTGTGCGAACCGGCAGGCTTTACAGCCTCCTAATCGAGCCACCAAAAAAGGCATAAAAGGCTCAAGAATTAGAGAAGCCGCATGACCTGTGCGGGGCTGCGGCTTGTGGACTACAGCGGGGTTTCGGGCTTCTAAACCCGCGCCACGGTGGTTGCCGTGGACTTGACGCAAAGTGTAGCCGTAGTTTTTTGCGTTTGGCAGCGGGGGTTTAAAAAATAAAAAACGACACACGGCACGACTTAAAAATCTATCCACACAACGCGAGTTATCCACAGGCCACTCGCGCGGTGTTGTGTTCTCTTTTCTATATCTCCTCTTCTCTTGTCTGAGCGTTCGCGTGCGTTCGATGGCATTCGCGGAGTCAGCGCGGCAATCTAGAAAGTCACAGGTTGCCGCGCTTCGCTCGCAGAGATGACACGACGAAACCCATACAAAACGCTTACCAAAGAAGAATAAAGTATCAATATTACTAATGTATAACTTACACAATATATACATTGCTATACTTTAATATATTCAATTAGATATCGGAATTCTCCATGGACGAAGTACGCAACCCATTTGCACCAGGCGCTGGAAACCAACCGCCTGAACTTGCAGGTCGTGAGGCTGTTCTGAAAGAGGCGAATACAGCCATTCAACGTGCCCTCATAGGCAAGCCCAGTAGGTCCCAGATGTTGCTGGGATTGCGAGGCGTTGGAAAGACTGTTCTGTTAAACAAAATTGAAGAAATGGCCGTAGCTGCAGGACATATAACTTCTGTTATTGAGGCGCCTGAAGGCCAGTCTTTGAGTCAGCTTTTAACGCCAAAAATCAATCAAGTTCTGCGAAAACTTTCCCTTGTTGAGTCTGCAAAAGCGAGCACGCATCATGCACTTCGCGCGTTGAGATCGTTTGCATCGGTCTTCAAAGTTTCCATTAACGACGTGGCTATATCGGTCGATCCTGAGGTCGGTGTGGCAGACAGCGGCGATATTGAAAGTGACCTATCGGATCTCTTTGTCAAGATAGGAGAAGCTGCCCGCGAAGCGGGTAAAGCCTGGACACTGTTAATTGATGAAGTTCAATACTTAAAGGCCACCGACCTCGGCGCATTAATAGTGGCTTTGCACAAGGTCAATCAAAAAAATCTTCCTGTCCTTTTTTTCGGCGCAGGGTTGCCTCAGGTTGCGGCGCTTTCTGGCAATGCCAAATCTTATGCAGAGCGGCTTTTCCATTACCCGGCAGTCGGGAAATTGCAGCCCACTGATGCAGAGAAAGCAATCAGGCAGCCAATCGAAGACGAGGGTGAAAAAATATCAGATCAAGCGCTGACTGAAATCATCAAGAAAACCCAAGGCTACCCCTACTTTCTTCAAGAATGGGGTTACCAGGCCTGGAACATTGCGAAAGGTGCTCAGATTGAATTAACTGACGCGCAAACGGCTGACGGTGAGGCAACACAGCGGCTCGACGATGGATTCTTCAAGGTTCGATTTGATCGGCTAGCCCCAAAGGAGCGGGAATACGTGATTGCCATGGCCACACTTGGGGCGGGTCCCTATAGATCATCGGACGTAGCTGATGCATTAGGAGAAACCTCTCAAAGTTTGGGTCCACGTCGCGCAAAAATCATCAACAAGGGGATGATTTATAGCCCATCACACGGGGATATTGCTTTCACGGTTCCTATGTTTAACGAGTATCTGACCCGCAACTTTTTAGGCATCGAGCAAAAATAACTTGAACGTCCCGGTCTTTGTTGATCGCGTCCATGGCCGCCTTGTTGGCGCCACGCTTATCCATCGTGACCTTCTCTGGTTCCCTGTTTTGGCGCATCGCCTTTAGCTCCGACATCGCTCGCCCTTACCATTGAATTTCAAGCCACGGCCATAACGCTAGCCTTGGCTCGGTCTACTCAGTGCCAAAAAAGTCAGCAAAACTGCACAGACAAATGCACGAACGTTGCCTGTGGCATCACGGTACGGCCATTTCAGCCATGGTGTGCAACGAGCGTGACACATTGGGTGTGTGCTTGCCAACTACCTTAGCCAAGGTATCCATCGAGTCAGGCTGTTGGTCACGCACCACTTTGAGCAAAGCCATGTTTTCGTCAGACAAAACCCGAGCTATTGCAGTAATGGATGGGAACCACACATTGGGTTCGTCAGCATCGCGTGTGCGCGTTCCGGCAGCAATGGCCAGAGACCGCGCCCGTTGCTCTTGCACTGTTGCAATGCCTACTTTTCTTTGATGGTGATCAGGCATAGCAGGCCTCGTGATCTAGCGCGGGCGTGTGTAAAGTTGTGGCACGCGCCGGGGCAGCCGGGCGGCGCGTCAGGGCGGCCATTTTGGCGCGCATTTCAGGACTGGGGCCATGGGTGATGCGCTGGTCGGCCATGATTTTGGCCAGTGCCGGGTCCAGGCCGGGCGGTGACGGGGTGGTGACGTTGAACGGTACTGGCGCAGGCCGGTTGGCGTGGTTGGGTCGGGCGGATTGGACAGGCGTGGCGCTGTGTGCGTCGGCCAACTTGCGGCGAACGATGCCCATGACGTAGGCAAAGCCTTTGCTCTTTGCTTTGGCTATTTTTGCAGCGGCGACAAATTGCGGCGCATCAGCGCCTTGCGCCAACAGTACCGGGAGTTCAGGATGTGTCGTTTCAATGTCGGTGATGCCGTGCGCCAGCAAGGCCGCGCACACCAGCACCACGGCGGTGTTGGGCATATCCGTAGGCCTGTCCACAGACGTGTCCAAAGGTCTAGCCGTGGACCGGTCTTGGCTGACGGGTGCAGGCACCGGCGTGGATGCTGACACGGGCGCGGACTCAGTTCTTGCCTTGGCAGTGCTGGTGGCCGCGATGATGTTCCCGCTTGTTTTCTTGGCATCACGCCACGCTTTAGCCCGTTGCGCAGAGCCGTCTTCTCGCAGGGGTTGGCGGGCGGCCCAGCCGGACACGCGGTCGCCG
>CAIJRK010000056.1 GCA_903823025.1 uncultured beta proteobacterium | reverse complement strand
GTCATGACCGTGGTGGGGAGTTGCAAACTTCAAGGTCGTAGCGTCTTGGCCTTTATGACCCAGGCCATGAAGGCTCACTTCGGCTTAAACCCAACACCTTCCCTCATTCCGATTGGGGTGGGGTGAACGCGTACCTAAAAAGCCATAGCGAAAACGACTCGGATATCAACTTAAGTCTGCATGTCAACAGGGGGTGTTTGTAATGTCTTCCTCCATTAGAGGGGTTCTAACCCAAACCCTCTAAATTTCCCGACGGGCTATTTTTGAGTTATCGCCAACCATATATTTGGCGATAAGCCACGCCAGCACTGGCTTTGCGAACTTGCCGAAAAAATCGGCGGTTCCGGCGCAGAACCCCTTAGACGTGTTGTGAACCACGCCCTCGAATGCCCTTGACTTGATCTGAGTCAACGTTCAAACGCGATGTAGGCGGTCGTTACTGCTACATTGATTGGGCGTAATTCAAAAAATCGCGTTTGAAAACTCCAATCTATGTCTATCTGTGTGAGGTGGCACTATTGAAAAAATTCTATGGAAGGTATTTGGATGAGTAGAGTCCCACTTTCATCCGATCAAATACAAGCACTTTCGCCCGACGCAGCCTCTACCAAAGCCGCACGCGGTTTAGTCGCCCCTGCCAAATGGCCCTTGCTCGGCGCTAGCGACCACGCCGTGTGGGGCGAGTGCCAGGGGAGCGGCAGCAAACCGTATCAAACACAGGTCGATGTTTCTGGTGCAGGGCCGACTTTTCGCTGCAGCTGTCCCAGTCGCAAATCTCCCTGCAAACATGGCCTGGCGCTGCTTTTTCTGCAGGCGCAAGACGAAAAAATATTTACAGCACCTGTGCCAGCGTGGACTAGCGAATGGTTGGCTTCGCGCAAAGATCGGGCCGAGAAAAAAGAGGCCAAAGCTGACGCAGTCACTCTGGTGAACCCAGCGGCCAGTGCCAAGCGCGAGGCCCAGCGCGTCAAGCGCGTCACCGCTGGCGCGCAAGAACTGGCCCTTTGGCTGGAAGATACCAGCCGCAAAGGTCTGGCGACACTTTCCGAGAGCGATGATGAGGGTTGGCGCACCATGGCCGCGCGCATGGTGGACGCGCAAGCGCCGGGGCTGGGTCAACGTTTGACACAAGCGATGGCGGTGGTCGGGCAAGGCAGCGATTGGCCCTCGCGGCTGTTGGCCCGTCTGGGCAAACTGCAGTTGTTGGTGGATGCGGTGGCACACCCTGAGCGGTTAACGTCTGCCCTGCAAGCCGACATGCAGCAAGCGATTGGCTGGCCACTGGAGCGCGACGAAGTGCTGGCCAGCGGCGAGCGGGTGTCTGACCAATGGCAGGTCGTGGCTCAGGTGCGAGTCGAAAGTGACGCTCGTTTGACAGAACGGCGCGTGTGGCTACAAGGGATTAACACGCAACGCAGTGCCCTCCTCATTGATTTTTCCTTTGGGGGAAAACCGTTTGAACCCGGCTGGATCACGGGCGTGCAGCAAACCTGCACCTTGGCCTTTTATCCCGGCACGGCCCCGTTGCGTGCGCTGCTGGCAGACATCAACCCTTCTGACGAATCCGCTGCATTGACATCAGTTGTGCCGCCGGTGCGTGACAGCCTGTCCGAGTGGACATCGCTTGCCGCAAATCCTTGGGGCTCCCTCTGGCCCTTGTGGCTGGGAGATGCCCAGCTACAGCACACCTCCGAAAGTCATACGCCATGGCAGTTGCAGTTTGACAACCGGGCATGGCCTTTGAGCATCGTGGATGCGGACGCCTGGTTGCTCATGGCTTTTTCCGGTGGCAACTCGATGGCGGTTTTTGGTGAATGGACGGGCGAGGCTTTACGCCCTTTGACCGCCTGGAATACGGCGGGCCAATGGACGGCTACGACCGCGACGGGAGATCGTCAATGAGCGACTGGAATACGTTATTACAAGCGGCGCTGGTGGGAACGGATCGCCCTTGGGCGCTATCCGCTGCGGCGACCCCGGTTGACCCGGTGATGCAATTGCTGCGAGATGCTCATGCGGCTGCAAAACCCGATGACCCAGGACAACTGCTGCGCCTTGCAGGCGCGCTGGCCGCGTGTCGCCAAGCGGGCTGGGTCGCACCCCAAGCGGTCACGGCACCGCAAGCCATTGCCGCCGTAGAAACACGAACACTTGCCAATCCACCCTGGATCAATTTATTGTCGCAGTCGCTAACCCAAGGACCGCTGCGATTGCAGTTACAAGTGCTGCATGAGATGAACCATGCCAACTTGTACGTCTCACCCAAGCTGTTGCCTGAACTGCTGCATTGGGGGCGTCAAAGTGTTGAGGCACGCCTCAATATGTTGCCGGTGCTTGGAGAACGGGGCCGCTGGCTGGCCGCTCATAACCCGGACTGGTCGTATGCGTGTGGGGTACAAGAACAGGCTGATACCCAACATCATTGGGCGCATGGCAGCCTGGCACAACGTTGTGCTGTATTGCAGGACGAACGGGCACACGCCCCCGACAAAGCGCGTGAACGTTTGGCCGCTGATTGGCGCAGTCTTCCCGCCAAAGAACGTACCGCGTTAATCCAGACATTGCGCGTTGGTTTGTGTCCTGAAGATGAGGCGTTCTTGAGCACCCAACTTAAAGACCGCGCGCAAGATGTGCGTCACGAGGCAGCACAACTGCTGTCCTCCTTGCCAGACAGTGCTTATAGCCAGCGCATGAGCGCGCGTATGCGGCCTTTGGTGGGTCTTTCTATAAAAGCACCCACCAAAATCGATGCAGACTGGAAGGACGACCAACTGGAGGTTGAGCGGCCTACCTACGGTTCTTGGGGTGAACGCGCCTGGTGGTTGTACCAACTCACCCGTCACACGCCGTTGACATGGTGGACCACCCACACCGGACTAGACCCCGCCGCCATCATCGCCATGGCCAAAAATAGTGATTGGAGCAAAGCCCTGTTGGGTGGCTGGATCCATGTTGTATTGATGCAGCCAGACGTTGTCTGGTGCGAGGCCTTGTTGCGTGAAACTATTGATAAAAATGGGCGTCTGAACGCGTCTTTATTGGGTCTTTTAACGCCCGCGCAACGCGAGAAGTTCCACCTGGACCGGATGAAACACGCCGACGGCCTAGCCGATTTGTCTGATGTGATGGCCTCGTGCTTGGCGGGTTGCGCTGCGCACGAGCAGCTGGGTCAAGACCTGTCAAACCGACTGGTTGTGCTGCTACGAAAAAAATTTAAGCAGCGCGTGCGCCCTAAATATGGCCACTACACCTTGTATGGGCAGTTGCCTGACTTGGCTTGCGCCCTGCATCCGCAGGCGTTTCAAGCACTGCTTGATCTGCCCCACCACGCTGACGAGACCGCTTCCGAGTCCGAGTGCATAGCCAGTTTGGCGCAAATTTTGCACCACCGCCACACCCTTTTTACCCTAACCGTTTGAAGAGAAGTTCCCCACCATGAGTCAAGTCCTACGCCAACACGCCGAGCACCAATTTGCTGAAGAACTTGCGAACCTGCAAAAGGTGGACAAACGCCAGCGCCCCGCAAACTGGAAGCTTTCTCCTTGGGCGGTGGTCGCCTATCTGATGGGCGGCAAGTTGGACAACGGTTTTGAAGTCACGCCCAAATACATTGGCAACCAGCGCTTGATGGAGATTGCCGTTTCCACCTTGGTGACTGACCGCGCCTTGCTGCTTTATGGCGTACCGGGCACAGCCAAATCCTGGGTATCCGAGCATTTGGCTGCCGCCGTTAGTGGCGACTCCACCATGCTGATCCAAGGCACGGCGGGCACCAGCGAAGAGCAGTTGCGCTACGGCTGGAACTATGCCGAGTTGCTGGCGCATGGTCCGTCTGAAAAAGCCTTGGTGCCCAGCCCCTTGGTAAACGCCATGCGTTTGGGGAAAATTGCCCGCGTCGAAGAGTTAACACGCATCCCTGCCGACGTGCAGGACGCGCTGATTACCGTGTTGTCAGAGAAAACCATGCCGATCCCTGAGTTGGGCAGTGAAGTGCAGGCCACGCGCGGCTTCTCGGTGATTGCCACCGCCAACAACCGGGACAAAGGGGTGAACGAACTGTCCAGCGCGCTCAAGCGACGCTTCAATACGGTGGTGTTACCAGTGCCCAGCAGTGAAGAGGAGGAGGTGCGCATTGTCACCAAGCGTGTAACGGAACTGGGACGCGCCCTCGCGCTGCCGGCCGAACCCCCGGCGTTGAAAGAAATTCGACGGGTGGTACAAATCTTTCGTGAGTTGCGCACCGGCGTGACGGCCGACGGCAAGACCCGCATCAAGTCGCCGACCTCGACGCTGTCCACCGCCGAGGCCATCTCCGTCATCAATAGCGGCATGGCGCTGGCCGGGCATTTTGGCGATGGCGTGCTGAATGCTGCCGACATTGCCTCCGGCCTGATTGGTGCCGTGGTCAAAGACCCCGTGCAAGACCAACTGGTGTGGAAGGAATACCTTGAAACGGTGGTCAAAGAGCGTCCCGATTGGAAAGCGCTGTACCGCGCCTGTCGCGAGCAGCTTTAAGCGGTCGGCGCTGGTTTTGATGATGACTAATTCGCCTGTTCACTACTTTGGCATTCGCCACCACGGCCCCGGCTGCGCCCGCAGTCTGCACCGTGCTTTGACCACCTTACAGCCTGATTGCATCTTGCTTGAAGGCCCGCCCGATGCCGATGCGCTAATTCCCTTTGTCGCCAACGCCGGTTTGCAGCCGCCGGTGGCCTTGTTGATTTACAGCGCACAAGATCCGGGCGCGGCGGCGTTCTACCCCTTTGCCGAATTTTCACCTGAATGGCAAGCCCTTTTGTACGGCGTCCAAGCCGACGTTCCCACCCGATTTATCGACTTGCCCCAAGCTTTTCGGTTGGCCCAAAACAAAAAATATCGCGAAGAAGAGGCGCTTGAACAGCGCGTTGAAGCGGTAGAAAAAAGCGATGAGGCTGCTGAAAATTCTTTAGAAGAAGAAACGTTCATTCCTGAGTTCCATGACCCGATGGACGCGTTGGCCCACGCTGCCGGTTTTGCCGACGGCGAGAGTTGGTGGAATCACATTGTTGAAGAGCGCGGTGACGGTGAAGACCTATTTGCTGCCATCGCTGAAGCCATGACGGCACTACGCCAAGAGTGGCCCGACGACATCCGTGGCCCCCGCGCTGCAGCGCGTGAGTTGCAACGTGAAGCGCATATGCGCCAGTGCGTGCGTGAAGCCACCAAACAAGGTCATCAACGTATCGCTGTGGTGTGCGGCGCGTGGCATGTGCCCGCATTGATCGCCGACCATACGGTGAAGGCCGATGCCCTGTTGCTTAAAGGTCTGCCCAAGCTCAAAGTGAGCGCCACTTGGGTGCCTTGGACTTACCACCACCTCACCCAGTCCAGCGGTTATGGTGCCGGGGTGCAAGCGCCGGGTTGGTACGATTACCTGTGGCAAACCAGCGGTGCGAATGTGGATGGTGCCCCGACAGACGTCTCCCGCGCCAGCGGCTGGCTGTCCCGCGTGGCGCGTTTGTTACGCGCGCGCCAACTCGACTGCTCGTCTGCGCATGTCATTGAGGCCGTCCGATTAAGTGACACATTGGCGACATTGCGGGGCCATTCAGCCCCGGGTCTGGAGGAGCTTGACGAAGCCATTCGTACCGTCATCTGCATGGGCGAATCGGCTCCGTTGGAGTTGATTTCCAGCACCTTGACGGTCAGTGACCGCATGGGGCAAGTACCGCCCGAGGTGCCCGCCGTGCCGTTGCAGCACGACATTGAGCAAACACAAAAAACTTTGCGGCTCAAACCCGAAGCGCTGGAACGCACGCTCGATCTGGACTTGCGCAACGCTAACGATCTGGCCCGCAGCCATTTGCTGCACCGCTTGCGTTTGCTGGGTATTGACTGGGGTGAACCAATCCGTAGTGGACGTGCCAACCAAGGCACATTCCGCGAAAGTTGGCGCTTGCAATGGCAGCCTGAATTTGCCCTGCGTATTATCGAAGTCACTCACTTTGGCCCGACCGTGGAACTGGCCGCCAATGCCTGTGTGACTGAACAATGCGCCACTTTGACCCGTCTGGATGACTTGGCTAATTTGGTCGATACCGTGTTGTTAGCCGACTTGGGCGCGGCGGTGCAGACAGTAAGCCACGCACTGCAAAATCGTGCCGCCATCAGCGGAGATGCGGTGCAACTGATCAGCGCCGTACCGCCTTTGGCGAAGGTGTTTCGCTACGGCAGCGTGCGTCAAATGGACCGCGATATGCTGGCTCAGATTCTGGATGGACTCATCACCCGAGGTGCCATTGGCTTGCCGCTGGCTTGCCAGAGCCTAGACGAAACCGCTGCCGAGGCATTGAGAGAACCTTTGTTAGCCGCACATGAAGCGATTGTTTTGCGCGACAGCGCTGCCCAATCGCAGATTTGGCAACTCGCTTTGCAGCAAATAGCCACGGGCGACGCGGCCCATGCTTTGCTACGCGGTCTGTGTTGCCGTTTGCTGCTGGACATCGGGCATTTTGAACAAGATCAGGCGGCCACCCAGTTATCACGCAACCTCTCCGTGGGCGCGCTGCCACTGGATGCGGCGCAGTGGCTGGATGGATTTTTGAACCGCAACGCCATGGTGTTATTGAACGACGTTGCTGTGTGGACTTTGGTGGATCAGTGGCTGGTAGGGTTGGTGGATGAGCATTTCTTGCAAGTGGTGCCACTGCTGCGCCGTAGTTTTTCCAATTTCTCGGGATCTGAACGCCGGGACTTGGGCGTGCGGGCTGTCCACGGCGTCACGCCAACACCCGTGGCGGTGCAGAACGACTGGGATGTCGAGCGCACGGTCCAGGTTGTGCCAATTTTGCGTTTGTTATTGGGCTTATCTGTATGAACTCACCCACGTCTGACAACACCCCTGCGGCACCTGGTGTGCCCGTTGATCGGCTTCAACGCTGGCGCTTGGTCTTGGGTGGCGAAGCCGACGCCAGTTGTGGTGCCGCGCTAGGTTCTGTGCGCGAGATGGACGAAGCCTTGGCCGCCTTATACGAGCCGAACGGGGCCAATGGCTTGGGCCGACGCCGTGGCGGACGGGGTAACTCAGCTCCCAACGTGGCGCGATGGCTGGGCGACATTCGCAAATACTTTCCCAGTTCGGTCGTGCAAATCATGCAGCGTGACGCGATGCAGCGGCTGAACCTGCGCGAAATGCTGCTTCAGCCCGAAATGCTGGAAAGCGCGTATGCCGATGTGCATCTGGTGGCCACTTTATTGGCCTTGTCCAGCGTCATCCCCGACAGCACCCGCGACACCGCCCGCCAAGTCGTGCGCCGGGTTGTGGACGAACTTATCCAGCAGTTGCAAGAGCCGATGCGCAGCGCCGTCAGTGGGGCGCTTGATCGCAGCCAACGCAACCGCCGCCCACGCCATACCGAGATCGACTGGAACCGCACCATCCGCGCCAACTTGCGTCACTGGCAGCCCGAATACCGCACTGTTTTGGCGCAAACCTTGGTGGGCTACGGTCGCAAGTCCCGCCGTCCACAGCGGGAGGTGATTTTGTGCATCGACCAAAGTGGCTCCATGGCCGCCTCGGTGGTGTACTCCAGCATTTTTGGGGCGGTGATGGCCAGCTTGCCCGCCGTGACCACCAAACTGGTTGTGTTTGATACGGTTGTGGTTGATATGACTGAGCAACTCGAAGACCCGGTGGACTTGTTGTTTGGCGTGCAACTGGGCGGTGGCACCGACATTAACCGTGCGGTGGGCTACTGCCAAGGTCTGATTCAGGAGCCTCGCAATACGATTCTGGTATTGATCTCGGATTTGTATGAAGGGGGCGTTGAAGCGGGCTTGCTGCGCCGCGCCCAAGAACTGGTGGAGGCGGGTGTGCAATTCATCACGCTGCTGGCTTTGAGCGACGAAGGTGCCCCGTCTTATGACCGTGAGCTGGCCTCCAAACTAGCCACCTTGGGCGTGCCCAGCTTTGCCTGCACGCCGGATGCTTTCCCTGGCCTGATGGCAGCCGCTATCCGGCGAGAAGATGTGGGGGCGTGGGCGGCAGGACAGGGGATCAAAACCAGCCGAGCTATAGGCTAAGGCCATAGCGGTGTAGCGCCAAATGGCATTAAAGGTAAACAAATCCGGCGTGATTCAAACATGGGTAACACTTTGATCATGATTTCGGAGTCCCCGCCCTGTGACTTCAGTTGACGACCGTGTTACCCAGGATTGGCGTGTTTTGAACCACGCCATGAATGGCACATGCCAGGCTGAGATTTTGGTCTTGAGTGGTACGAGCCTGTATTGCGCGGGCATAAGACTCAAGGCCGCAGGCTGTTTGTCGCTCTGAATCAGCACTTGCCTTTCGTGCAGTTCCATCACTGCACCCGCCATCAAAAAGTGATCCATTGAATCGCCTGGCCGTGTCAGCCAAAGGCAACCCACGCTCACCTCCAGACGGAAACCTTCTGAGGCGTTAATGATGCGAAACTGCTGAGGCATAAGCGTCGAGGCGGGTGATATTTTCTGCATGATGTGACTCCTAGGTTGAAGCCTTCACTGTTGATGAATCCTCCACTTTTTCCAAGATACAACACACGGTCATCTGAAGCAGGTCACCGACCTGTTTGAACCCATCTGTACTGCCTATATTCTTTGTTATCTGTACGCCTTTTATCGCAAAAAATGGCGGGGATGGGGCGATGCTTACAGTAGGATGGCTCGCATGACTTCCCTTGAAACTGGGCTACCGCAAAGCGACATACTTTGCATCGACCTGTTGCACCTATCGCAGACGAGTGCAGCGGAAGAGCCGCGTCTTCTGTATCTACAAATGGCGCTTCGTTTCGCGCAAATAATCGCCAGCGGGACTCTAAAAGCCGGTCAGCGATTACCCTCTGTGCGCGATTCAGCCGTACAAAATGGCGTATCCGTGGCGACGGTGGTGCAGGCTTTACGCTACTTGGAAGAACGTGGATTGGTACAGCCACGCCCGAAATCTGGTTACTTTGTGACTGCGGCCAGTCATGCCAAGGCTGCCGATTTGGTGCGCAAAATCAAACAGCAGCCCGGGCAGATCAAGGACTGCGAAACGTCTTCCTTGGTCGCGGGCACGGTGGCAACCATCGCCAGCTTTGCTGGTTACTCACCCATAGACAAAGACTTCTTTGATGCTGATCGCATTCGTGTCGCCTTGAGTCGAGCAACGCGAATACAGCGCAATTCGCTGACTCAATACACGAGTGACTCGGGCACCTTGGCGCTACGCAATGCAGTCGCCTTGCGCGCACTGCATTTGGGTTGTGCGCTGCAAGCGCAAGACATTGTGATCACGGCGGGCTGTATCCAGGGCATTGGCATGTGCCTTCAAGCAGTCACCCAGCCCGGGGATTTAGTCGCGGTTGAAAGTCCAACCTTTTTTGGATTCCTGGACTTGCTGGCGTCACTTAACCTCAAAGTGCTGGCACTTCCGACCGATGCACGCCGTGGGGTGTCTTTGTCGGCCTTGCAGTTAGCACTGGATACGCAGCCCATCAAAGTGGTGTTATTGGTTCCCACCTTGTCCAACCCCCTGGGTTCAATCATGCCTTTGACCCAGAAGCGCACCTTGGCCCGGATGATGGCGCAATACAAAGTGCCATTGATTGAAGATGTGGTGTTCAACGATTTGTTGGCAACCGATTCGCGGCGTCGGGCCGTGAAGGCTTATGACACCGAGGGTTGGGTCATGACCTGCGGATCATTTTCTAAAACGGTTTCGCCGGGGATTCGCTTGGGGTGGGTCCAGGCGGGGCGTTGGAGTCAAGCCATCGCGACCCTCAAACGAGTACAGGGCACCTCCACCAATGTGGTGTTGGAATACGCATTGGCGGACTTGTTAACGCAAGGCAACTACGAAGCCCATTTGAGGCGACTTTGTTCCTTGATGAAACAGCGCTTGGGTCATGCACGCCGGGTCATTCTGGCCAGCTTTCCCTATGGCACTCGGGTCGCGGATCCACCAGCGGGTTACACCTTGTGGGTTGAATTGCCGGCGGGCATGGACAGCAACGTTTTGTTTTCACGCTGCAAGGCAATCGGGATCATCGTGGGGCCGGGTCAATTGTTTTGTGCCAGCCAGCGCTATCAGCATTGCCTGCGATTGAGCTTTTCGGGCGCTTGGGGCTTGGTTGAACAGGCCGCATTGGCAGAAGTCGGACGTTTGGCATGCCTGCTGGGGAATAGGTCAGATGCGCCAACCACTGTCAGCCCCCCTAACGATTCTCAAATGAACCTCATACGCATGAACCAAGTGTCGGCACACGATCTATGGTGACACCTTAGATCAACTTCATCCTTTGTGTTTTCAAGCCACCGCCCGCGCCCGAATTTCATCGAGCACCCGCACCATCTCCGTGACTCGGGCGGGCACAAACAAGGCTTCTGGCCCTTGCTGGCTGATGTCTGTGAATGGTGATTCATAAAGTCGGGCGGCATCCATCACACCGTTTTCCGTCAGGTATTGCACGATGAGGTTGATGAACTCCAGCTGGCTGGCCGTCGCGGTGGTGCCGACTACAAACTGGCTGAAGGCCTGGATGGCGGTCTCCCGGTCCAGCCCGACCAAGGAGCGGATGAAGATACCCAGGCCATGACTTTGTGCCGTGGCCTGTTGAATAATTTCCGGCGAACCCCCGGCTTGCACCAGCATGAGTCCCAGCGCATCTAGGTCAGACGGTGTGAGCGATTGATTGCGGCGCAGCCGTTGCAGCGACAAGTGGCTGTCACGGTCACGCAGGAATTGCCGCGCCTTGTCCTTGAATTTGGCCAGGTTCATGCCGATGCCCATTTGGGACAAAACAATCGTCGTGCTCTCGCCCAGTTCGTCCTCGAAGTCGGTGTAAACGATGTTCTTCTTGCCCTTCTCAATCAGCTTGACCAGTGCCCGTAGTTTTTTGCGGGCCGCCTCCAGCATGGCGACTGTCACGTCTTCCCACCATGCTTCACCGGCGACCGACTGAATTAGCACCATGTGTGCCTTGATGGCGGGAATGGTGTCTTGTTCTTCCAAGGCGCTGGCAATGGCCTGCAACGACGCGCGCAGCGACATAAAGTCGGGCAGGGTTTGCAGCACGGCGAGTTGGGTTCGCAGCACCAGCAGGTCAAAGCGTTTGGCTTCTTCATCGTTGTCCAGCAAGCCCGTAGGCAGGTTTGCCACCTGGTCACTCAACTCATGCAGGCTGTCGCTGTCGAGCGTGTGCCAGGACGCCAGTTGGGCGAATTTCTCTACCGATTTGCGTTGCGGGCGCACCACGAAGTTATTCAGATTCATGGCCGCCACCTGTTGATGCAGAACGCCGGTCAGCTCACCGCGTAATTGCGCATCGGTCAGGTGGTCGCCATACGGGGCTTGGGCCTCGGCCACATGGGGGCTTGTTGCCACGGCCCGTTTGTCCAGCTCGGCAATCATTTCCAGTCGGCCACGGAACAGACGGGCACTCAACGACACGGGCGCTTTGACGCTGTCAGGCGGCAGCTCCTGATTGAAAAATTCTAGATTCTGGCAGTAGTCAAAGACGTTGAAAAACTGCTTGTCTTTTCCGGGCGCATACAAGTCGGGGCACAGGCGCGTGCCGCGTCCCAACATTTGCCAGAACTTCGTTTTGGAGCGGATGATTTTGAAGAACACCAGATTGACCACCTCCGGCACGTCAATGCCGGTGTCCAGCATATCGACCGAGATGGCAATGTGCGGACTATTTTCTTTCATGGAAAACTCGTCAATCAGGCTTTGCGCGTACTCGGTTTTGTAGGTCACGACACGGGCAAACGCGCCTTTGTATTCCGGGTAATTGATATTGAAACGCGCGGCAATGAAGTCGGCATGGGCGTTGTTTTTGGCAAAGATAATGGTCTTGCCCAAGCGGTCGCCCCCGGCCACTTTTTCGCCGTTCGTCATCAGGTGGCCCAGCACCTTGTCCACGGTGTCGGTGTTGAACAGCCACTTGTTCAGCGCCGCTGAATCGACGGCATCGGGCACGTTGCCTTCGTCATCCCACTCCAGCGCGTCCCACTGGTCTTTTTCATCGTCCGACAAGTCCTGATATTTGATGCCTTCGCGCTGGTACTTGAGCGGCACCGAAATCGCCTTGGGCGGCACCAAGAAGCCCTCACTCACGGCTTCGTCCAAACCATAGACATCGGTCGGCACGCCACTTTCCAGGTCAAACAAGCCGTAGGTGTTGTAGTCAATCTCGTCTTTGGGCGTGGCGGTCAGGCCGACCAGCAGGGCGTCAAAGTAATCAAAGATGGCGCGGTACTTTTGATAGACCGAGCGGTGCGCCTCGTCGATGATGATGAGGTCGAAATGCCCCACGCCAAAACGGCGTTGACCTTCGGCGGCGTCATCAATCAAGCCCATCATGGTGGGGTAGGTCGAGACAAAAACCCGGCCCTCGGCGTGCTTCTCGGTGACCAGATTGACAGGGGACGAATCGGGCAGGTGCGTCTTGAAGGCGTTCACCGCCTGCTTGACCAGCGCCACCCGATCCGCCAGAAACAGGATGCGTTTGGCCCAGTTGCAGCGCGTCAGCACATCGGCCAGCGCGACGACAACGCGGGTTTTGCCGCCGCCGGTGGCCATCACCAACAAGGCTTTGCGCTGGTTGTTCACCTCGAAGGTTTCGCCAATGCGGCGCACGGCACGGTGCTGGTAATACCGGTTGATGATGTGGTCGTTAATCACCGCATCGGCCAGCGTTTTGCGGCTGGTACGGCGTTGAATCAACAGTTCAAGCTCCTGCTTTTTGAAGAAGCCTTGCACGGGTCGGGGTGGGTAGCTGGCGTCGTCCCACAGCCAATGCTCGTAGCCGTTGGAGTAGAAAATAATGGGGCGCTGGCCGTATTGGGTTTGCAAACAATCGGCATACAGCTTGGCTTGTTGCTGGCCCACGGTGGCGTCCTTGCGGGTGCGTTTGGCCTCGACCACGGCCAAGGGTTTGCCGTCATCGCCCCACAGCACATAGTCCACAAAGCCAATGCCTTGGTTGTTGGGCATCCCGCTGACTGGCACTTCAAAGTTCTTGGTATCGAGTTGCCAGCCTGCCTCTTTGAGTAACAGGTCGATGAAGTAGTCGCGGGTTTCGGCTTCCGAGTAGTCGTGCGTGTCGGGCTGGGCGGTGTTGGCTTTCTTGGCTTTGGCGACTTGCTCGCGCAGCTGTTGGAGTTCATCGTCCAGCGCGGTCTTGGCGGACAGCAGCACCGAGAGTTTTTCGTCGCGTTCCTGAAGTTGGGTTTGCAGCTTTTTGAGTTGGTCAATCGACTGGGGCGCTGCGGTGGATGCCGGGGTGGCCGAAGGAATCAGGGTAGGAATAAAACACAAATCGGGCGCAGGCCGTGCCCGTTGGCCGTAGGTGCGGGCCAGCCAGTAGCAAAAATGGAATAACTCGCGGGTGGCCGCAACCGCATCCATAGGCAGGATTTTGCGGGTGCTGTGAACGGCCAGATTGCCCAGGTCTTTGATGAGCTTGGCTTTGGTGAAAATCGCATCGCCTGTTGTTTCCCGAAAGCTGGGTTCGTGAATCAGGGCGCTCAGGTGGTCTTGGTACGGCAGGTGAAAAGACTTGTCGTGTTTGTAGAGCCAGTCCACCGCCATTTCCAGCGTGCGCCGGGCATAGAAGCAGGAGGTGCGCGCATCCGTGTTCGCCATCCCTTCGGCCTTGATGGCCGCGCCAAAAAGGGTGGACCACTCGGACTGGAGGAAGGTGAAGTTGCTCATGGTTTAACGCTTGTTGGTGTCGTCGCGATTCAACGGTGTGAAGTCCGCAATCTGAATCGGGTTTTGCATCAGTTCAGCCAGTGGTGATTGGGCCAACGTCGGTGCCTGTGCCGAAATCAGCGCTGCAACCTGTGCCCGCAACGCAGGCAAGTCGGCGTGAATTGTTTTCCAAACTAACTCGTAGTCCACCTTGAAATACCTGTGAGCCACGCGATTGCGCATGGTGTACAGCAAAGCCCAAGGCACTTCGGCGTGGGCTTGGGCAAAGGCGGCGTGATGTTTTTCAATATTGCGAGAAGCTTCACCCAGAACTTCAAAGTTCCGCACCACGGCGTCCTGCGTTTTTTCATCTTCCAAAAAGCCGCGTTCGGTCAGGTCTTGCGCATAGCGGTGGATGCGGTCAATCGCTTCTACGATGTGGCCGAGGTAATCCATGGCACGCAGTATTTCAATCTGGCTCATAGCGCTTGCGCCTCGGCAATGACTTGGCCCCGAAATTTGGCTGGCAAGGCGTTAGGGGTCAGAACATCGACTGCAACGAGGAGCAATTGCGAAAGTTCTAATTGAATTTTGGCGATGTCCATCATCGTGGTCGCTTGGGTTGGTTCTACCAGCAGATCAAGGTCGCTGCCCTCGGTGTCGTTACCGTGAACCACAGAGCCAAAAACCCGCACGTTGGTGACCCGGTGACTCAGTGCAATGCGGCGAATGGCTTCGCGGTGGATTTGCAGGGCGACGGAGGGCAACATTTATAGTTCTCCTTGATGCCAGGGCCGACTTATGCCGCAGCCCACACCATGACCGTTCCCGACTTTGAATCCGGCTGGGTCGGGTGTGCAGAACACGGACGGATAAAAATTTCTACATCCCGATTGAGCAGCGTAATGTAGTGCAGCAGCCGTTCACTTGAAAATCGGGTCAGTTTGAAGTTTTTGAGTTCTGAGATGTGAGGCTGTGAAATCCCAAAACGCTTGGCCGCTGCGGATTGCGTCAGGCCTTCTGCTTGCAGCAAGTCATTCAAACGGATGGCTAACTTGACCCGCAACTGCCGCTCGTCCGGGTCAGGCAGCCCCAGATCGGAAAATACATTGCCAGTGCTCAATTCGATGGCTTCGATGGTTTCGGCTATGGGTAATGACGATTGGGTTTTCATACTTGTATGAGGTGTTAATTTTTCAATCAAGCCCATTCCGTATTCAGAGTTCACCACGGAAGGCGCGGTGTTGGAGGGAGGCGAAGAGGGTGTCGAGTTCAGCCGAAGAATTGAGACTGTAATTTTTAATCGTTTGTGTTGCATTCAATTGCGACACAAAGGCCTGTTGCATCGCCATTGGTGGAACGGCGATAGGCAGCCCGCCAACGATAGTTTTATTCAAATTTGCCATCGTGACACCTTGAGCCAAGTTTTCCAAAAAGCGCCTCATTGACGGTGATGAAATGACAAGGCCCAAATAAATTGGACTCAGGACATCGGTTTTTGGTCTAACAAAAAGACTCCCCGTTCCGCAAAGCCAGCCTTCCTCTCTGTTAGTGATAACAGCACAACGTCCCATCTCGCCACGCCGACCCATAATTAAGTCACCGGTCAAAAGATAGTAATTGCTAAGTTCTGTATATTTTTCTGGTGAAACAGTTAACGATGAGTCTGGGCTAATCACTCCTCCACGGAGATGTGTTGGATTGATAAGCGGAATACCTCCGTCGATGTAATCTTCTTCGTGAAGTTGCGTGCCAAATGGGCCAATTTGAATTCGCTCTGCGCATTCACTTAACGGCTTAACACTCCAGTTTTTCGGATTGCTGACCGGGTCCCCAAACATCTCAATGAAAATCGACTGCGTGAGGCTGTCCAGTTGCGCCAAGGCTTCCCGGCGTTTGGCTCTGAGCGCATCGGCTTGGTCCAGGATGGCGGCGATGCGGCGTTGTTCGGGGAGGGGCGGCACGGGAATTTCAAGCCCCTCAACCATGCCTTTGGTCACATGCTTAAGTCCGACCCCACCGTGGGCCATGCCTATTAGCGTGCTCAACTGTGCATTTATGACAAACTTTGCCCACTCTTTTGTAACCAAGTTTTCTTTGAGGTCGACGCGAAAGATATGTTGATTTAAAACGGCTGCACCGCCTCGCCAAATATGTGCCCCGAAAGACGTACCGGGCGTTCCAGACCATGCAAGAAGTAAGTCGTTTCGCTTCACGTGGACCTCCTTATCAATTGGCCCCGCCCAGTAGTTGTATGGTTTGTCTAAACCGTTCAAATTTTGGATGCGAATAATCGGAATGCCTTCCTCGCTCCAGTCCGTGGGTTTGAAGGCTTTCCCGTTGACGAAATTCGCAACGTTTTTTAGGCTAACCATCGGCATGTTCATCCGAGCATCCCCTCAAGCTCTTTCATTCCGGCACGAATCTCCGCCTCCAACACCGCCAGCTTCGCCAGAAGCTCCTTTGGCGGCAGATGCTCGCTCACCGCATGAATCACTTCTTTGTAGCGGTTGATGGACAGGTCGTAGTCGTTGCCCACAATGTCGCCCTTGGGCACGCAAAAACTGGGGTCGGTGCGGTCACGCGCCAGTTCCGTGCCGTCGCGCTGGCTCCAACGCGCCAACACATCGGGCAGGTTGTTCTTTAAATGCTCTGCGTCTGATAGTTGGCTGCGCTCGCCCTTCATAGGCAAGAGGCCTAATTTATCTTCCGGCAACAGCGGCTGGCGTTTGTCGTCCAGACTCCAGCCATCGGCCTTCATGTCATAAAACCAGACGTTGTCGGTGCCGCCCGAGTTGGTTTTAGTGAACAGCAAAATCGCCGTGGACACGCCCGCATACGGCTTGAACACGCCCGAGGGCAACGAGATAACGGCATCGAGCTTTTGCTCTTCCACCATCATGCGGCGCAGTTCTTTGTGCGCCTTGCTGGAGCCAAACAGCACGCCATCCGGCACGATGACAGCCGCCCGGCCACCGGGTTTGAGCAAGCGCAGGAACAGCGCCAAAAACAGCAGCTCGGTCTTTTTGGTCTTGACGATGGCCAGCAAATCTTTGGCCGTGCCTTCGTAATCGAGCGAACCGGCAAAGGGCGGATTAGCCAGAATCAGCGAATACTTTTCTGCGTCCCCCGCATGGTCTTGCGCCAGTGAATCCTGATAGCGGATGTTGGGGTTGTCCACGCCGTGCAGCGCCATGTTCATGCTGCCAATGCGCAACATCGTGTTGTCAAAGTCGTAGCCGTTGAACATGCCATGGTGAAAGTGGTCGCGGGCCACGGCATCGCGCAAGATTTCAGGGTGCTTGTCGCGCAGGTATTCACCGGCGGCTACCAAAAAGCCACAAGTGCCACTGGCCGGGTCACAAATCACGTCTTTGGCGTTGGGCGCCGTTAATGCCACCATGAGCTGAATCAAGTGGCGCGGTGTGCGGAACTGGCCGTTGGCGCCCGCGCTGGCAATCTTGCCCAGCATGTACTCGTACAAGTCGCCTTTGGTGTCGCGGTCTTCCATCGGCACGCGGTCCAGCAAGTCCACCACTTTGGCCAGTAAAGCCGGGGTCGGGATGGTGAAGCGCGCATCTTTCATGTGTTGCGCGTAGGTGGAGCCATCGCCGCCCATGCCGCGCAGGAACGGGAACACATGCTCGCCCACCACGGTGTACATCTCGGAGGCGGCAAAGTGCTTGAAGTGTGACCAACGCAGGTCGTTGTAATTGCGCCCTTTGGCGTCTTCGCCTTCGGGGAACAGGCGGCGCGTCATGGGTTTGCCCAATCGCACCGACTTGTTTTCTTCCAGCGTGTGCAGGTCGTCCAGGCGGCGCAGAAACAGCAGATAAGTGATTTGCTCCATCACCTCCATCGGGTTGGAGATGCCGCCGGTCCAGAATGAGTTCCAGATGGCGTCGATTTGGCTGCGAAGTTCGCCAGTGAGCATGTTGGCCGTCCCTGAGGGTTGTTGATGTCGGGCTATTTTGCCCGATCAGTGGGTGTGTCAATGATGACGTGTGACGCCCGTTGGCGTCGAGCCGGGGCGCTTAGTCTTCGAGCAGACTGCGCAACATCCAGGCGGTTTTTTCATGGACTTCCAGACGCTGGGCCAGCAGGTCTGCGGTGGGCTGGTCGTTGGCGGCATCGACCACCGGAAACAGCTTGCGTGCGGTGCGGGCGGTGGCTTCTTGTGCTGAAACCAGATGACGAATCATGTCGGTCCACTTGGGCACGCCATCGACCTCCTTGATAGAGGCCAGCTTCACAAACTCTTTGTAAGTGCCGGGTGCCGGATGACCCAAGGCGCGGATGCGTTCGGCAATCAAGTCCAGCGCGTTCCATTGCTCGGTGTATTGGCCCATGAACATCAGGTGCAGGCTGTTGAACTGCGGCCCGGTGACATTCCAGTGAAAGTTGTGTGTCATTAAATACAGCGTGTAGCTGTCAGCCAGCAAGGCGGACAGGCCGTCTGCAATGGCTTGGCGCTCTGCCGTGTTGATACCGATATCAATAACGGGGGCGTGGGATTTTTGGGTAGTCATAAGTGATTCTCCTGAGTTGAATAAATTAACCTAAAGTGGTGTCGAGCACCATCATGAGGGCAAAGCCCGCCATCAAACCGATGGTGGCGGGCGTTTGATGTCCGTTGCGGTGGGTTTCTGGAATAACCTCATGCGAGACAACAAAAATCATGGCCCCGGCGGCCAAGCCCAGTCCGCCCGGATAAGCCAAGGCCATGCCGCTTGACAGGCCTGCCCCCAGCAACGCGCCTATCGGCTCCAGCAAACCGCTGGCCGCAGCCACCAGCACCGCAAACAAAGGCGCAAAACCGGCACGACGCAGCGCCAGCGCCACGGCCAAACCTTCGGGCATATCTTGTATCGCCATCGCCGTGGTCAGCGGCAGTCCGACGGCCATATCGCCCTGCGAGAAGCTGACACCAATGGCCATGCCTTCGGGCAGGTTATGCAGCGAGACGGCAAAAACAAAAAGCCAGATGCGGCTGACGTGTTCATGACCCGCGCCGTGTTGTCCTGTGGAGGGGTGCTCGTGTGGGGTGAACTCGTCAAGCCCGAGCATCAGCAAGACGCCCAAGGCCATGCCAATGACCACGACACCGGCGCCCAGTGGCTTGCTACCCAAAATGTTGGCCCCGGCTTCAAGGCCGGGCAGCAAGAGTGAGAAGGCGCTGGCGGCGAGCATCATGCCTGCGGCCATTCCCAGCAGACTGTCTTCAATGCGTTGGGGTATGTCGCGCAGCACCAAGGCGGGCAAGGCGCCTAAAGCGGTCGCCAGAAAACCCGCTGTGCCGCCCAACAAAGCCAATCGCAGGCCGGGCGCCGCGTTGCCAAGAATAATTTGCGTGATGCTTTGCACCAGCAAACCCACCACAACCAACAAGGCCAACCCTAAACCCAGCGCCGCTGGCGTGTGACGCCGTGCGTGAGCGCGTGTCAGCGCCAGCCAGCTGGATTTGGATAAGGCGGCTTGTTGGGTCATGGCGTGGCGCCTGGCGTTAGGCGGTCTCTGTTTGCCGCTGGGCTGTGACAGGTGCTGAGGTGGGCGCGGGGGTGCGAATCAGGTAGTCAAACGCACTGAGTGCGGCCTTGGCCCCGTCACCGGCGGCAATCACGATTTGCTTGTAGGGCACGGTGGTCACGTCACCTGCTGCAAACACGCCGGGCAGGTTGGTGTGGCCTTTGGCATCCACCAAAATTTCACCGTGCTGACTTAAAGCCAGTGTGCCCTTGAGCCATTCGGTGTTGGGCACCAAACCAATTTGCACAAACACACCTTCGAGCGCAATCGGATGAACCTCGCCCGTGGCGCGGTCTTTGAAATGCAGGCCGTTGACCTTTTGGCCGTCGCCCGTGATTTCGCTGGTCTGGGCGTTGGTGTGAATGGTCACGTTGGACAGGCTTTTGAGTTTGTTCACCAGCACCGCATCGGCTTTCAGCTGGTCGGCAAATTCAACCAGCGTGACGTGAGCCACGATGCCGGCCAGATCAATGGCCGCTTCTACGCCGGAGTTGCCCCCGCCAATCACGGCCACACGCTTGCCCTTGAACAAAGGGCCATCGCAATGGGGGCAATAGGCCACGCCTTTGTTGCGGTATTGGTCTTCGCCCGGCACGTTGACGTTGCGCCAGCGCGCGCCGGTGGACAAGATCACGCTGCGGCTTTTGAGTGAACCGCCGTTGGCCAGTTGCACTTCAATCAAGCCGCCCGGCTCCGTAGCGGGAATGATTTTTGCAGCCCGCTGCAGGTTCATGATCTCCACGCCGTAATGTTTGACCTGGGCTTCCAGACCGGCGGCAAACTTGGGGCCATCGGTTTCAAGCACCGAGATGTAGTTTTCAATCGCCAGCGTGTCGTTAACCTGGCCGCCAAAACGCTCGGCTACCACGGCGGTGCGAATGCCTTTGCGGGCGGCGTACACAGCAGCGGCTGCACCGGCGGGACCACCGCCCACGATCAGCACTTCGTAGGGCGCTTTGGCGCTTAGTTTGGTGGCGTCGCGCTGGGCGGCACCGGTGTCGAGTTTGGCAATGATTTCTTCCACGCCCATGCGGCCTGAACCAAACAACTCGCCATTCAAAAACACCGTTGGAACAGCCATGATTTGGCGGCTGTTGACTTCGTCCTGGAACAGTCCACCGTCAATCACCACGGTTTGAACGCGTGGGTTCAGCACGGCCATCAGACTCAGGGCCTGCACGACATCCGGGCAGTTATGGCAGCTCAGGGACATATAAATTTCAAAGCGGTAGTCGCCTTCAAGCGCCTTGATCTGCTCGATGATGTCGGTCTCTACTTTGGGCGGGTGGCCGCCTGTCCACAACAGGGCCAGCACCAGCGAGGTGAATTCATGGCCCAGCGGAATAGCGGCGAAACGCAGGCTCAGGTCGGTGCCCGCGCGTTGCATGGCAAAAGACGGTTTGCGGGCGTCGTCGCCATCGGTGCGAACGGTGATTTTGTCAGTCAGTGCGGCTACGTCTTGCAGCAGCTTTTTCATCTGCTCAGAGCTTTCCGAGTTGCTCAATGAAGCCACCAGTTCAAACGGTTGCGTCACGCGCACCAGGTAAGCCTTGAGTTGTGCTTTAAGGTCGTCTGTCAACATGGTGTAAATCTTTCTTCTCTATAAGTTAAGCAACTGGGAAAACCAGTCAGGCCCTGCCTGCGGTCTTTTGAACCGGGGCAGGGCGGTTGTCCGTCAATCAGTGACGTTTAGATCTTGCCGACGAGGTCCAGTGACGGTGTCAGGGTGGCAGCGCCTTCGGTCCATTTGGCGGGGCAAACTTCACCGGGGTGAGCAGCGACATATTGGGCTGCTTTGACTTTGCGCATCAGTTCGGAGGCATCGCGGCCAATGCCGTTGTCATGAATCTCGCACAGTTTGATCTGGCCTTCAGGGTTGATCAAAAAGGTGCCGCGCAGTGCCAGGCCGTCTTCTTCGATCATCACGTCAAAGTTGCGGGTCAGGGTGCCGGTAGGGTCGCCGATCAGGGCGTAGTTCACCTTCTTGATGGCGTCCGAGGTGTCGTGCCAGGCTTTGTGGGCAAAGTGGGTGTCGGTGGACACGCCATAAACTTCAACGCCCATTTTCTGGAACTCGGCGTGGTGGTCAGCCAAGTCTTCCAGTTCAGTGGGGCAGACAAAAGTGAAGTCGGCTGGGTAAAACATCACGACTGACCATTTGCCTTTGAAGGTCGCTTCGTTCACATCAAAAAACTTGCCGCCTTGAAATGCGGTCGCTTTGAAAGGTTTGACTTGGGTATTGATAAGGGACATGGAATTCTCCGTTAAGGTTGATGAAAAGGTGAGGGAATACGTCAACTTGGGGCCAGTTCGTGACCTGTCAATAATTATAGGTAAGAACTATTGGCTTTTGATATTGTTATTACTAAGCTATCAATTGGAAAAATCTATGACGCGGGTTTTCAGAGAGATCGGGTTAGTGCGTCATGGATTTTGAAAATACGTTGACCACCACAACGCCTGCAATGATGAGTCCCATGCCAAGCAAAGCGGGCCAGTCCAGCGTTTGCTTGTAGGCCACCAGCCCGACAATTGAAATCAGCACAATGCCGACACCGGCCCAAATCGCGTAGGCCACACCCATTGACAGGGTGCGCAGCGTTTGCGCCAGAAGCCAGAAGGCCAGCGCATAAAAAACAACTGCCAGCGAACTGGGCACCAGCCGCGTGACGCCGTCGGAGGCTTTAAGGGCGCTGGTGGCAATGACTTCAGAGACGATGGCAGCGCCAAGATAGAGATACGTTTTCATGCGCTTCATTCTCAAGGATACGGGCGCTGGCCGGTGGTTGCGACTGGTCGGTCAGCCTAGGACTTGTAGTGGCTTTGACATTTGTAGTAATGTTTATCGGCATTTCTATTTTGCATGTACGCAGTTTGTCTAATGCCTGCCCGTTTTGGTGCCGCATGGTGCGGCTTACATCGCTTTCCACACTAAATTAATGGACCCCTCCCCTTTGTTTCCCGAAGTTCTCCATGCCATCACACCCGTCTCACTGGGCAGCGATGCGCTGCTGCTGGTGATCTATGTCGTACTGGCTTTGCTCTTCTCGTTTTTATGCTCAATCGCCGAGGCGGCGCTGTTGAGCATTACCCCCTCTTACATTGCCGGATTGCGGGAAAAAAGCCCCGCCAAGGCCGCCTTGCTCAAAAAGCTGCGCGAAGACAATATTGACCGCTCGCTGGCGGCCATTCTGACCGTCAATACGGTGGCGCATACCGTCGGCGCTATTGGTGCCGGCTCGAAAGCGACCGTGGTGTTTGGCGACGCCTGGTTTGGCGTGTTTTCAGCGGTCATGACCTTGCTGATTTTGTTCTTGTCCGAAATTGTGCCCAAGACCTTGGGCGCGGTTTATTGGCGCCAGCTGGCTGGCCCCACCGCGTTCTACATTAACGTCCTGATCAAGACCATCTACCCGATGATTTGGATTTCTGAAAAACTGACGCAATGGATCTCGGGCGGCAAAAAGTCAGAGGACTTCAACCGGGAAGAGTTTGTCGCGATGGCCGTGATTGGTCAGGAGCAGGGTCATATCAATGACCGTGAATCCAAGATCATCCGCAATTTGTTTTTATTCAAGTCGCTGGATGTCACCTCCATCATGACGCCGCGCATGGTGGTGTCGGCGCTGCAAAAAGAAATGACGGTCAGCGAAGCACTGAATGCGCGTGAAAAAATGCCGTTCTCGCGGATGCCAATTTATGACACCAATCTGGATGGCATTGTGGGTTTTGTGTTGCGTGAAGATTTGTTGATGGCCCAAGGCGACGGGCGCGGGCAAGTCAAGATCACTGAGTTTCGGCGGGATATTTCATCCGTGCCCGCCAACACGCTTTTATCAAGTTTGCTGGAAACCCTGCTGCAGGAGCGCCGCCATATCGCGCTTGTGGTGGGCGAATACGGCGAAAACAAAGGTCTGGTCACGCTGGAAGATGTGATGGAGACGCTGCTTGGCAATGAGATTTTGGACGAAGGCGACAACATCGAAGACATGCAGCAACTGGCCCGCCAGCTTTGGGCCAAGCGTGCCCAAAAGCTCGGTATTGTGATTGATGACGCCCAAGGTGCGCACGAGCCTCATTTGGGCACGTCATAAAACCCTTGCAAACAGGTCCGTGCCAAAAGTCGCACGGGCTTTGCACTTATGGCGAGACAAAGAACTGGCTTAAGTTCAATGCGAAAATAGTCGCCCTCCTAAAAACTCACCAACCGCTATGACTTTATTAACTTTTATTGCCGGCCTGATCGGTCTGATTCTGGGCGCCGATTTGCTGGTGCGTGGCGCCTCCAAGCTGGCGCTTTCTTTTGGCATCTCGCCGCTGGTGGTGGGTCTCACCATCGTGGCTTTTGGCACCAGCGCCCCGGAACTTGCCGTATCCGTAGGCGCCGTGCTGGACGGCAAGACTGACATTGCCATCGGCAACGTGGTTGGCAGCAACATTTTTAACGTGCTGCTGGTGCTGGGCGTGTCGGCGTTGATTATTCCGCTGGTGGTCAATATCCAGTTGATTCGTCAAGAGGTGCCCATCATGATTGGTGCTTCGTTGTTGCTACTGGCGCTGACGCTGGACGGTCAACTGAGCCAGTTTGATGGCGCTTTGTTGTTCGCCCTGATGGTGGCTTACACCGTCTTTTTGATTGTGCAGTCCCGTGCTGAAACGGCGGCAACCCAAGCAACCCATGCGGCCAAAAGTGACTATGACCTTGAGTTGAATCCGACGCAAGCCGTTGGCTGGGATGCCAAGTTGCCGGTGCAACTTTTGCTCATCGTGGTGGGTTTGGGCTTTTTGGTGCTGGGTTCTGAGTGGCTGGTCAGTGCTTCAGTCATTTTTGCCAAGTCCCTGGGTGTGAGTGATCTGGTCATCGCGCTGACGATTGTGGCGGCTGGCACGTCCATGCCCGAAGTCGCGACTTCGGTGGTGGCTGCAATCAAGGGGGAGCGCGACATTGCGGTGGGCAATGTGGTCGGCAGCAGCACATTCAACATTCTGGGCTGTCTGGGTGCCGCCGGTTTGGTGTCGGGCGATCTGGGCTTGGTGATGCCTGCAGCCATGCTCAACTTTGACATTTGGGTCATGATTGCCGTGGCTTTGGCTTGCTTGCCGGTGTTCATCACCGGGTATGAAATTGCCCGTTGGGAGGGTGGCGTTTTTGTCGCCTATTACGCCGCCTATGTGGCCTATTTGGTGCTGGCCACGCAGCAGCACGCCGCTCTGGATCAATTCTCATTTGCCATGGTCGGTTTTGTGATTCCTCTGACGGTCGTCACGCTGATTGTGGTTTTCTTGCGGCGGGCAAAGCCTTCGGAAATCTCAAGTTAAAGACGCTCAAGTTTGCGCCTCATCAGGCTAAGTCCAGCCTGCTGTTGGCGTCTAATGCTTCCAGCAGGTTTGAAGATTTTTGGCGAAATTGATAAAAATTAACGTTTTTTCTTGATCAAAGTCAATCTTAGTGTGCCTTAAAACACTTTTTCTGCGTTGAACCTTCCTTACACTGACTTACAGAATCGTGCCGCCCAACGGCATGGATTCCGAGAGGCCTTGGGTTGTCTTGTGCTGCACCGCAGCCTGGCTTAAGGTGAAAAAACGCGATGAACAAGCTCACACTCCCCAACCCCCTTCCCACGGCCATTGCGGTCACCCTGGCACTCCTGATCTGGTTTGTCATTCCTGTTCCCGACAAAGTCACGCCCGAGGCGTGGCATTTGCTGGCAATATTTATCGGCACCATTGCCGCCATTATTGGCAAAGCTATGCCGATTGGCGCTTTGTCCATCGTGGCTATTGCGTTGGTTGCCGTGACCGAAGTGACCCGCCCCGGCAACCCAAGCGGTGCGATTGCCGATGCGTTGAGCGGATTTTCCAACCCGCTGATCTGGTTGATTGCCATTGCCGTCATGATGGCTGTGGCCCTGACCAAAACCGGATTAGGCACAAGAATTGGTTACTACTTTATTGCCTTGTTTGGTAAAAAAACTATTGGTGTGGCGTATGGTCTGGTTCTGTCCGAGCTGGTGATTGCGCCCGTGACCCCTAGCAACACGGCGCGCGGCGGCGCCATTATTCACCCCATCATGCGGTCGATTGCCGACAGCTTTAACTCCAACCCCGAGTCGGGCACCTCCAACAAAATCGGTAAATATCTGGCGCTGGTGAACTACAACACCAATCCGATTACGTCGGCTATGTTTATTACGGCCACCGCCCCCAATCCTTTGATTGTGGATTTGGTTGCCAAAGCCACCAACTCAGCCATCAGCATCAGCTGGAGTCAGTGGGCTTTGGCGGCGCTGCTGCCGGGTCTGTGCATGTTGCTGCTGATGCCGCTGGTGTTGTATTTCATGTTTCCGCCTGAAATCAAAAACACACCCAATGCCAAAGAGTTTGCCAAAACCGAGTTGGTCAAACTCGGCCCCCTGAAGTTGTCCGAGTTCATCACGCTGGCTGTTTCAGGGTTGATGCTGTTCATGTGGGCCGGTGTGCCGAGCATGTTGTTTGGCCCGGATTTTGACTTCAACCCCACCACCACCGCCATCATTGGTTTGGCGCTGTTAATCGTGACCGGCGTGCTGGCGTGGGACGATATTCTCAAAGCCAAAAGCGCTTGGGACACCTTGATCTGGTTTGCCGCGTTGGTGATGATGGCCTCTTTTCTGGGTAAATTGGGTTTGATCGGCTGGTTCTCGTCGAGCATTCAAAACGGCATTAGCTACTTGGGGCTGGGCTGGATGAGCGCCACCGCCATTTTGGTGTTGATTTATTTCTACACGCATTACTTTTTTGCCAGTACCACGGCGCACATTACCGCCATGTTTGCCGCCTTCTTTACGGCGGGTGTTGCGCTGGGCGCACCGCCCATGATGCTGGCTTTGCTGCTGGCTTTTTCGTCGTCGTTGATGATGTCTTTGACGCATTACGCCACCGGCACGGCGCCCATCATTTTTGGTTCCGGCTACACCACCTTGAATGAATGGTGGCGCGCAGGTGCCGTGATGAGCGTGATCAATTTGTTGATTCTTGTGGTCGTCGGTAGTATGTGGTGGCGCGTTTTGGGTTACATCTAACCCAGCCGTTAGCTGTTTCTTTATTTGGCAGAATCAGGTCTGCTGCATAGCCTGCCAGGGACTTCATGTCCTGGCAGGCTGTTTTTTTTGCCAGCGGCCTAAAATCACCGCCAGCCCCCAGGAGACCTCGGGCACATCGACTTAAAAGCTCTGAGATTTTTCTAATGACAGCTCTTCAATCCAACCACGCCAGCCTCCCTCAAACGCTTCCAACAGCTCAAACGCCTCCAACGCCCTACATGGGGCTGGCGCCTTTTTTGCGGATGAGCATTGCGGGCATTGACCTGTCGCCTGTTGCGCAAACCCTGCTGGCGCAAGTCGAACAAAACCCTGATGACGCTAACCTGTGGATGAATCTGTCGATTGCCACGATGTGCCTCGATCAGCGCGATCTTGGGCTGACTCTGCAAGCGCAAGCCCTGGCCTTGCAGCGCATTTATCATTTGGCAGCCACGACGCAGCCCGCCAGATTGCGCCTGCTCGTGCTCATGGTGGCGGGCGATTTGTCGGCCAACACCCCGCTTGAATGCTTGCTGGAAAACGGCGATATTGACCTCGATTTTTATTACGTCACACCAGGCAATCCCTTGGCCTTGGCGCTGCCCGCGCACGACGTGTTGATCGTCGCCATGAGTGAGTCCGATGAAAACCGGTCGTTGTTGCGCTCGTTGGCGCAGTTGTTGGCGGGCTGGCCGCAGCCGGTCATCAACGCGCCACAGCACATTGCAGCGGTTGGGCGTGACGTGGCCAGTTCATTGCTTCAACAAGTGCCGGGCCTGTGTATGCCGCCCACTCTGCGTGCCTCGCGCGCCGTGTTGCAGGCCATCGTGACCGGGGCGACCCACCTTTCGGTGGCCTTTAATGGCTGTGATTTTCCGGTTATTGTGCGTCCGCTGGGTTCTCAGGCGGGTCGTGATCTGGCCAAAATTGAAAATGCCGAAGCGCTCGCCCATTATCTTGACCGCATCCATGAGACCGAGTTTTTTATCTCACGTTTCATTGATTACAGCGGTTCCGATGGCCTGTTCCGAAAAATCCGGGTCGCGTTGATTGATGGTCAGCCTTTTGTCTGCCACATGGCGGTGTCATCACACTGGATGATTCATTACGTCAACGCCGGCATGTATGAAGAGGCCAACAAGCGTGAAGAAGAGGTCGCCTTTATGACCACGTTTGCCGACTTTGCACAACGCCATCAGGACGCCCTGGCGGCCATTGCCCAGCGCACCCGGTTGGACTATCTTTTGATTGATTGCGCCCAAACGCCCGACGGTCAACTCCTGGTTTTTGAGATTGATCACGCCATGGTCGTTCACGCCATGGATCTGGAAGACCAGTTCCCCTACAAGCAAATTCACATGCTGAAAGTCAAAAATGCATTCCGTGATTACCTTTTCCGACTGACTTCAGCACAACCACAAAGCCCCGTATGACCCCCCTCAATAGCCTGAATTTTTCTGGTGGCCCCGGTGTCTTGCCAAGCTCCGTTTTGCAACAGGTGCAAGAAGCCATCATCGCCGTCCCCGGCGTTGGTTTGTCCGTCTTGGGTATCAGCCATCGTTCTGACTGGTTTGCCGCCGTCGTGGCTGAAGCGGAAACCAATATCCGAACGCTGTTGGGCTTGTCTGAAAACTACCACGTCTTGCTGCTGCAAGGCGGTGCTACGCAACAATTCTCGATGGTGCCCATGACGTTGTTGGCCGGCAAAACACAGCCCGCCGAGTACCTGCACACGGGTTACTGGAGCGGGAAGGCGTTGCCCGAAGCCGCGCGCGAAGGCCCGATTCATGTGGCTTGGAGCGGCGAGGCAAGTGGTTTTAGCCGTTTACCCAGCGATGACGAACTGACCTTCTCCGCCGACGCGCCCTACCTTCACTACGTCTCCAATGAAACCGTCGAAGGCCTTCAGTTTCACCGCGTTTTGGGTCACGATGCGGTGCCCCGCGTCTGCGATATGTCCTCGGACTTTTTGTCCAAGCCATGCGAGGCCGAACGCTTTTCTTTAATTTATGCCCACGCCCAGAAAAACATCGGTCCGGCAGGCGTTACCGTTGTGCTGATTCGGGATGAATTGCTCAATGATGCGCCCACAAACCTGCCCGGTTTTCTGGACTACCGCAAACACATTCAAACCCATTCCAACTACAACACGCCCCCTGTTTTTGCCATTTATGTGACTTTGCTGGTGACGCGCTGGCTGCTCAACGACATCGGCGGCATGGCGCACATGGACCAGATCAACCGGCAGAAAGCCGCGCTGTTGTACCGCCTGTTAGATCAAAGCGACGATTTTTATCGGGGCCGTGCGGCTGTTCAAGACCGCTCTTTGATGAATGTTGCTTTCAACTTGCGCACGCCTGCGCTTGAAAAACAGTTTCTGTCGGAGTCCCTGGCAGCCGGATTTTCAGGGTTGTCGGGCCACCGAGCCGTGGGCGGTCTTCGGGCCTCTATTTACAACGCGCTGACGCTTGAGGCGGTTGGAAAATTGTTGAATTTTATGGAAGATTTTCAGAATCGACAGTTACGCTGATCATCGCTATCGGGCCGTGGTGCTTTCTTAAGTTTAGAAATAGACTTACATTACCGGATAATTCTGTCGATTAGATAGAAACAACACGGACGAAAGCCTCGTTTTTCAGATGCGGCCTGTCAAATTATGCAATTACCACCTATTGAGAAAACTTCTTCAAGGTCTTACGGTATCGAGGCCGCCTCCCTCGCGATCAGTCAAGTGATGCCCGTGAACCCGATCAACCCCCCTGTCAAAGAAGACTCCACGCCCAGTGTCATTAACTTGATCAACATGGCTAACAAGCCGATTACCGGCGAGGCGGTTTACAGCAGCGTGTCTGATCCGGGGCGGCGTGGCTCCGAGGCGGCAACAAGCCCCCAGGATTGGACGATTCATCGGCCTAAAAATGAAAACGAAAAAGTCGAAGACCCGCCACCGGTGCCGATGCACAAGGTGTTAATGGATTACGTCAAGTCGTTGTGGACGGCCAGTGCCAGCGCCATTCAAATCCAACAGGTCAAAAATGAGTTGGATATGTCGCAGCAAAACCCCAATGCCAAGCCTTATTCGGCAGCCACCGAGGTGTTGACGTACACATCCGGCAAAGTTAATAAAACGGAAAGCTCTTAATTGCACACCACTGCCCTTGTTCTTTTTTCAGGCGGTCAAGACTCGACCACCTGCTTGGCGCTGGCTTTGTCCAAGTATCAGCGCGTCGAGACCATTGCCTTTGATTACCGCCAGCGCCATCGTGTTGAGCTGGACGCCCGCCTGAATGTGTTGGCTGAGATGCGCCGGCAGTTTCCCCAATGGGCCGCCAAATTGGGCGACGATCATTTGCTTGATTTGGCCGTGCTGGGAAAAGTTAGTGAGACTTCACTGACGCGAGACACCGCATTCAAGATGGAGGCAAATGGTTTGCCCAATACGTTTGTGCCAGGCCGCAACCTGCTTTTTCTCACGCTGGCCGCCGCTGTGGCTTATCGGCGTGATCTGCAAGTGATGGTTACAGGCGTTTGTGAAACCGACTTTTCAGGCTACCCCGATTGCCGCGACGACACCATGAAAGCCATGCAATTAGCTTTGTCGCTGGGCATGGATAAGCGCTTTTTGATCGAAACCCCGCTGATGTGGATCGACAAGGCCGAGACTTGGGCGTTAGCCCACGAGCTAGGTGAAAAATCCGGCACGCCGCAAGGGGGTGAGACGCTGGTGAGTCTGATCATCGAACACACCCACACCTGCTATTTAGGTGACCGTGAACACCGCCACGCCTGGGGTTACGGCTGCGGCGAATGTCCGGCTTGCGTCTTGCGGGCGCGGGGTTATGAGCGGTTTTCCGAGCGCTTGTCGGCCACCTGATTCGAGACGCCACACGCCACATGGCCCGAGGGCACATGCTTGGATGCCAACGTGACGTGGCCGGTCTGGTCGTCAAAAAAGAAATCCGGTTCAAACTCGCGCAGGAATTCGGCTTTGGGCAGGCCACCCAAAAACATGGCCTCATCGACCTCAATGTTCCAGTCCATCAGCGTGCGAATAGCGCGTTCATGCGCCGGGGCACTGCGGGCGGTCACCAGCGCGGTACGAATGCGCATGGTCGGCGTGCCCGCTTGTTGCAGGCGTTGCAGCGCGGTGAGCAGCGGTTTGAACGGCCCGGCCAGCAGCGGTTGCTGGGCTTTTTCACTCTCGTGTTTTTGAAATGCGCTCAAGCCCTCGGCTTGAAATACACGCTCGGCCTCGTCGCTGAACAACACGGCGTCGCCATCAAAAGCGATACGCACCTCATTCGGATAAGCCTCCCCGGCGCGGGCCGATTGCGGATACACCTGCGCGGCGGGCACACCGGCTTCCAAGGCGGCACGCACATCGCTCAAATGGGCGCTTAAAAACAGGTTGGCGTGCAGCGGTTTGAGGTAACGCCAAGGGGCGTGCCCCCGCGTAAAACTGCCGCGCTGAATCGACAAACCGTAATGCTGCGCCGAACGAAACACCCGCATCCCTGACACCGGATCGTTGCGCGACAAAATGACCACCTCGACCGGCTGCTCGGCCAGTGGCAAAGTCGTTTGTGACGTTAGCTGATTCTGCAAATCTGCTGGCGCCTGGTTAAAGGCCAGCAATTTCTTGATCAGCGAAAACGCCACGCCCGGTTTGGCGGGTTGATCCAGCCGCGCCAGTTGCATTGCCATGTAGGCGCGGTCGTCGCCTTGCTCGAAGACCTCGTTTTCCTGCTCAAAGTCAAACAGCGCCCGGCTTGAGATCGCCACCACCAGTTTGCCGTCGAGTGAAATGCTCATCAAAATTACGCGTGAAACCCCGGCGTTCAGGCCGGGGAGGTAGAGCGTGGAATGCCGCGCATTCCTTGCTGTGGTGGCGTACCTATCACGTCCATGTTTGTGCCACCTGTGAATAACCGTAACCATCCGCTCGCTGGATGACTTTGCAGTACCGGTGAGAGATGCCTTGTACCAAACCAGAACTGGTTTGGATGTTGAAACTGCCGCTGGCCCTGACGGCGACCCGCCCGGTGTAGCAGCCGATTTTTGTGCCTTTCGTGACTTGCGCTTGAACCCTGTCGCCAGTCTGAAAGCCGTGAACGCTTTTGCTGCGCATCAAATAGCCCCGTGGAAAACCGTATTGATCCAGTCGTGTCCGCTGGTAACTGCCCCGGCCCGTGCATTTGATGTTGAGGGTGGGTTTTTGCCAGTCGGTGATATGCGTCAGTTCGCCCACG
>CAIJRK010000055.1 GCA_903823025.1 uncultured beta proteobacterium | reverse complement strand
GGACCTGTGCAGTTCAGCGACTTGGCCAAAATACGCGACACCGTGGTCTTGCCCACGCCGCGCGTGCCGGTGAACAAGTACGCATGATGCAGGCGCTGCGTGCCCAGCGCATTGCTCAAGGCCTGCACCACATGCGACTGCCCGACCATTTCCGAAAAATTCTTGGGGCGGTATTTACGAGCAAGGACGAGGTAGGACATCGCAGCATTCTAAAGTGCCCGAAAAATCACCCTGCTGATGAACAGGTTGGGCTGTGCGCGCGCGGCAAGTCCATTACAATTCAAAGTGACGGGCCTCCCCGCATGGTGAAGCGGCCAACCGGGTCAGATGGGGAACCAAGCAGCCCTAACTGTGGAGCCAGTGCCGGGGTCAAGGCTCGTCAACCTTATTTTTTATTTCATTGACATCAATGGACTAAACCAATTTCAGTCCCTCATGAATTTTGTAACACCTGGCTGTGACACCTAACCTTACCGAGGTGCGGTTCCATGGCTCATCTGACTGGTGTTTTTCAGCGTAGCAGCGCATTTCTACCTGCGCATCGTTCTCCCCAAGAGTCACCCCTTATCTGTGCGTTATCACAACGGAGGCTTTGTAAAGTGCCCTCAGCACATACAGTCACCGCGAAGCTTTCCAACGTGGTTTGGCAAAGCGCGCAGAAGTGCTTTGTGGCTTTATGCCTGCGCTTCAACTACCAGAACCTGTGGCGCACACGCTTGCCCCGCCCCTTGCCATCGTTGTAGCTTAGCAACCAACGATAGTTGTCGTTGAACTGAAGGCACCGCTAGTTCACCAGTGAGGTCTTCACCGGGTTTCTCAAATGCAAAGGCATCAGTATGGACGGGTGCGGCAGAGCCTTTGACAACATTTTTGTTGAGCGCCTGTGGCGCAGCGTCAAGCACGGAGACATGTGCTTCAACGGTTATGTGAACTGCTTGATCACTTAACGCAACACCACGGCCTGTCCTTGCCGGTCAAACGGAATCAGGGTGCCAAGGGTGCCGGCTTTAATGGCCTCCACCATTTTTCGCAATGGTTTTTCAGCCGCTTCAGCCGTCGGTGCCAAGCCGTCCGTCCCAGATAAAGCCGCAGCAAAAACGATATGCCAGGCTTGATTAAATTGACGTGATTCTTGTTCCAGATCGGCAAAAGCCTTTAACTCGTCAAGCGCTTTATCCACGCACATCATGGGCACCAGCGCACCCCCATGCCCGGCCAAAAACTGGGCCTGCTGCGCGGGTGTGCTGTCTTGTGGCAGATCCGCACAGGCAAAGACAAATAGCAACCGCTGCGGCTCTGATTGTTGTCGTGCAGCCTGCAATAAATCGTCAAAATTTGAGATGTTCATTAAAATGACGCGGGCTTACCCCAACCTCCAGGCCGGGGATGGATAGCGCGATGTGCTAACAGCACACCCCCCTTGTTCCCGCATTCCTTTTTTGTTTGCGCTACGTGTGAATAAATATGACCACCAGTCCAAGCCGGACTGCAGCAGTACGTATGAGAGATTGCCAGATTTTCCTGCGAATTTACTGAAAAAACTTATCCACTTGAAATAGAGTTAACAGACCCATTACGGCAAAGATGCTTGCGGCAATCGCGTGAACCAGTTTCATCGGAATTTTTTCAGCGAACTTGTTACCTATAAAAACGGCGGGAACATCCGCGATCAACATGCCCAAGGTGGTGCCCGCGACGACCATCAGCGGTGCGGCGTAATGCGCCGCCAAAGCTATCGTGGCAATCTGGGTTTTGTCGCCCATTTCAGCCAGAAAGAAAGTAATAAATGTTGCACCAAAAACGCCTAGACGTTGAGCAATCTGCGTTTCTTCTTCTTCAATTTTGTCGGGAATCATCGTCCAGATTGCCATGCCGATAAAGGACAGACCCAATGCCCAGCGCATGATTTCAGGACTCATGACCGAGGTGATCCAGGTGCCCAAAGCGCCCGCCAGTCCATGATTGATCAGCGTGGCGCACAAAATGCCAACAATGATAGGGAAAGGTTTCTTGAAACGCGCCGCGAGAATAAACGCGAGAAGCTGGGTTTTGTCGCCAATTTCAGCGAGAGCGACAACGCCAGTTGAAATAAAAAGAGCTTCCATGAGGGGGTCCGAGGCCAGACAAAAACAATGACCGCACATCTCCCCGGCCAATCCGAAGTTGTGCGGTCAAAGGTCTTGCCAAGTTCAAAAACCGCTTGCACCATGATCGACAGATCAAGTATGTTGATGCAAGCCCTCTCTCGATTGAGAGGCGACTACTCCCCAGTGACCGGCGTAGTTTAGCTCACCAGTTGACGCAGCCAATCAGGCATTGTTTTGGCTTTCTGGTTCGGAAAATCAACCCATATTGTTGTGGCACCGCCTGCGGCATAGATCACACCAGGCTGATCGACGCGCTCGATGGTGTTCCAGGTTTCAAACGTTGTGCGCGCAGGGTCGCTCACAAACATTTTCACCCGCACGTCACCCGGATATTCGAGCTGTTTGTAGAAGTTGCAAAACGCATTGATGATCACCGGCCCGTCGCCTTGCGGGTCGGGCATTCCGCCAATTGAGCGCATCCAGTCAATGCGGCAGCTCTCCAAATACCGAAAATAGAGGGTGTTGTTGACGTGACCCATTGCATCCATATCGCCCCAGCGAATCGGCATACACAGATCAAAAACAAGTTTTTTCTGCTCTGGAATCTCGATTTTCATGGTTCTCCTTCAGGACGGAAGTTGCGCTTCTAACTTGAGGTCAAGGATTTCGATGGCGTCAGATGCCCGCTTGGCGGCGAGTTTGGCCGCCCGCCGAACAGAAGAATCGACCTTCACCAAGGCCTCGCCGTCAATCACCAAAATACCTTTGACGGTGCAGGTGGTTTGCAACACCACGCGGCCACGATCAGCAATGATTTCACGCACGCACACAGTCGCATGTACCGTATCGCCCGGACGCACTGGCGCCAAAAATTTCAGATGCTGATCCATGTAAATAGCGCCCGGGCCAGGCAAGCGATTAGCCACAGCGGCTGAAATCACACTGGCAGACAACATGCCATGCGCGATGCGGCCTTTGAAGGCCGTGGTGGCGGCATATTCCTCGTTGATGTGCAGCGCATTGGTGTCGCCCGATACACCGGCAAACAGCACGACGTCAGCCTCGGTGATAGTTTTGGAAAAAGTGGCGCTCATGCCCACGCGCAAGTCTTCAATGTCGTAACCGTCTAAATCGTTCATAAGTTTGTCTCTTTTTTATAAGAAGTGGAAATCATTTGTAGTGAATTTATGTGCCAAAAAATCGGCACCTTGTGAGACTAATGTCGTGTCCTGACCAACAGGTGACAAATCCGATTGTCAAGCCCCGCCTGTTGATTGCCAGATAAGCGTATTCCTATCCGGCAACCGCAATCAAAATGATTTTTTAATCAGTGCTGCTGCCTGCTTCACCAGCATTGGACCTTGGTAAATCAAGCCGCTATAAATTTGCACAACATCGGCGCCCGCCCTGATTTTTAGCACCGCATCCTCAGCGCTCATGATGCCGCCTACGCCAATAATAGGAAAATCCGAACCCAATGCTGTGCGCAGTTGCGTGATGATACGGTTGCTCATCTCAAACACTGGCGCCCCCGAGAGACCGCCTGCTTCGTTGGCGTGGGTGAGGCCTTGCACAGACTCACGACTGAGCGTCGTGTTGGTGGCAATGACGCCGTCCATGCGATGACGCATTAATGTCGCGGCAATCATCGCGACTTGGGCTTCATCCAGATCGGGCGCTATTTTGACGAACAAAGGCGTTCGCTTGCCATGCTGCATGGCCAGTGTTTCGCGACGCTGGGCGATGGCGCCTAGCAGGCTGTCCAGCGCTTCGTCGCTTTGCAGTGTGCGCAGATTTTTAGTGTTGGGGCTTGATATGTTGATCGTCACATAGTCAGCGTAGGGATAGACGCCGTCCAGGCACGTCAAATAATCTTCTGTGGCGCGCTCAATTGGGGTCGCGGCGTTTTTGCCAATGTTCAAACCCAGCAACATGGGCCCTGTTTCAGCGTCTTTTAAAGAGGTGGCATTCTGGCGTTGCTGATAGAGCGAAGAACGTTTCACGTTAGCAATAAAAGCGTCCAAGCCTTCATTGTTAAACCCCAGTCGATTGATCAGCGCTTGCGCTTGCGGCAGCCGAAACATGCGGGGCTTGGGGTTGCCAGCTTGAGCCAGGGGTGTCACGGTGCCCACCTCGACAAACCCGAAACCCATGGCGCCCAGACCATCAATACAGCGGGCGTTTTTATCCAGCCCGGCCGCGAGTCCTAGCCGGTTGGGAAAAGTCAGCCCGGCCAACTCAATCGGATCGTCAACCCGACGGCTGCTGTAGGCGCGTTGCCAGAGCGTGCCTTGCAACTTGGCAAGCGTATCAAGCGTTAACTCGTGGGCTTTTTCAGGATCCAGCTTAAATAAAAAGGGACGGGCGAGAGCGTAGGGGACGAGAGACATTGGATAATTCCTGCTGGTTTCTTTGCACATTTTTTTCAACTTACCTGATTTTCCCCGATGACCAACTCCTTAACTTCTTTGCCTGATTCAAACGCTGTTCTCTCCCAGGATGAACTCAAAACACGGGTGGGCCAAGCCGCGCTTCAATACGTGGTGCCGGGTGAAATTGTAGGAGTCGGCACTGGCTCTACCGTCAACAAATTTATTGACGCCTTGGCGTCGATCAAGCATCAAATTAAAGGGGCAGTCTCTAGCTCTTCGGCCAGTACCGAGCGTTTGAAGGCCTTGGGCATACCCGTGTTTGACGCCAATGAAGTGGAGGCTTTGTCCGTTTACATTGATGGCGCCGACGAAATTGATGTGCAGGGTCACATGATTAAAGGCGGTGGCGCCGCGCTCACGCGTGAAAAAATTGTGGCCGCTTTGTCGTGCAAGTTTGTTTGCATTGCCGACGAGTCCAAACTGGTTCAGGTGTTGGGCAAATTTGCGCTGCCGGTGGAGGTCATCCCCATGGCGGCCAAACGCATTACGCAGCAATTTGCAACCCTGGGCGGACAAGCGCGCGTGCGTTTGCAGGGCGATCAGCCACTGGTGACCGACAACGGTCAAATTATTCTGGATGTGACGGGTTTACAGATTGCCGACCCGCTGGCTTTTGAATCACAGGTGAGCCAGTGGCCGGGCGTGGTGACGGTGGGCGTGTTTGCTTTTCAGAAGGCACAGATTTGCCTGCTGGGCACCGCCAGCGGCGTTAAAACACTGACGTTTTAAGGTCTAAAACTTGATGCCTGCCGGGTTAGCTGCAGCGTCTTGAGAGGGGGCCGTCAAGGGCGCTGTTCGCTGAGTTGGGCGGCTCTCCGTGTTGGCGGTGGGGGCTGGCGCTTGCACCGTCACCAAGGGTGCGGCGGGCAAATTGCGGTAGTTCGCGGGCAAGAGAGAGACTTTGGGATAGCCTGCAGCATCTAAAAAAAGCGTCCATTCCGAATCAGAAAACCCTTTGATCTGCTGGCCGCCAATGGTCAAAAAAGGCATGGCGACTTCACCACTGATACGTTGCAGCGCGGCGGCGTCTTCAGCGGTGGTGACCGTTTTTTCTGCAAACGGAATGCCCCGCTGACCCAGTAAGCCTCGACCTGAGTCACAAGCCGAGCAGTTGTTGGTGGTGTAAAGCGTGACTGGAAATTTGCTGACAACCTGACGTAACTCATAGGGCAATGCGGCGATGCCAGGCGCACTGGCGCCCATGGCTTTATGCCCCATGCTGGTTGTCGTCGCCTGATTCGTGGTCGCCTGCGGCCTGTCAGAAAAGGTGATGCGGCCATCCGGGCCTTCCACACGGTAGATGGTTTGGGCTTGAGCATGACCCCCGATCAGCAGCACAGCGCTGCAAATAACGGCACAAAGCGCAGCCGGTGCCCGGCGTTTTTTGAGGCTGGATTGATGAGGGGTCGTTTTCAAACTATTTCTTTCTAGACTTTTTCAGTCATGCCTTGGTGGCGCAGCAAAGCGTCCAGATGGGGTTCGCGTCCCCGGAATGCTTTAAACGATTCAATCGCGGGACGACTGCCACCGGCTTCCAGAATAGCTTTCAGGTATTTTTGGCCGGTCTCAACATTGGGCGCTCCGCTTTGGCTGACGGTTTCTTCAAACGCAGCATAAGCGTCGGCGCTCAACACCTCAGCCCATTTGTAGCTGTAGTAACCAGCGGCGTAGCCGCCTGCAAAAATATGGCTGAACGTGTGGGCCGTGCGGTTCCAGGCGGGCGGCTGCAAGACCGACACTTCAGCGCGAACTTGCGCCAGCAGCGGCATTAAATCTTGCGCAGGGTCATGAGCCGTGTGCAGCAGCATGTCAAACAGCGAAAACTCAATTTGACGCAAAGTTTGCATCCCGCTCTGGAAGTTTTTGGCCGCCAGCATCTTGTCAAATAAGGTGCGTGGCAGGGGTTCACCTGTTTCCACATGGGCGGTCATGTGACTTAAAACGTCCCATTCCCAGCAGAAGTTTTCCATGAATTGACTGGGCAGCTCGACTGCATCCCACTCCACGCCGCTGATGCCCGAGACATCACGCTCATTGACTTGCGAGAGCAGGTGATGCAGGCCGTGACCAAACTCATGAAACAAGGTGGTGACATCGTCATGCGTCAGCAAGGCGGGCTTGCCATCCACGCCTTCTGCAAAGTTGCACACCAGATGCGCCACGGGCGTTTGCAATTGGTTCGTGTCAGGGCGCATCCAGCGACCGCGCACGTCGTCCATCCACGCGCCGCCACGCTTGCCGGTACGGGCTGATGGGTCCAAATAAAACTGACCGACTAACTGGTCAGCCCGTTCAATCCGGTAAAACTCGACGGCCGGGTGCCACACCGGGGCCGTGTCTTTTTTAATCTGGACGTTAAAGAGGGTTTCCACAATCTTGAACAAGCCCGCCAGCACTTTGGGCGCGGGAAAGTATTGTTTAACTTCTTGCTCGCTGAAGGCGTAGCGCGCTTCTTTGAATTTTTCGCTGACATAAGGCCAATCCCAAGCTTGCGGGTCGGCCAAGTTCAGGTTTTGCGTGGCGAACTCGCGCAGGTCGGCTAAATCTTTCTCGGCAAATGGACGTGCTTTGGTCGCCAAATCGCGCAAAAAGGTGATGACTTGTTCCGGCGATTCGGCCATTTTTGGCACAACCGAGAGTTCGCCAAAATTGTGGTAGCCCAGCAATTTGGCCTCTTCTAGGCGCAGCGCCAACATGTCACGAATCAAGGCTGAATTGTCAAACTGGCTGGTGGTGGGATCTGATTGATCGGAGGCGCGGGTGACGTAGGCACGGTACAACTTTTCACGCAGGGCGCTGCTGACGGCAAATTGCATTACCGGCAGGTAGCAAGGCATTTTGAGGGTGAGTTTGTAGCCTTCTTTGCCTTCGGCTTGCGCCGTGGCCCGGGCGGTTTTTTGGACATCGGCGGGGACACCATCCAACTCGCTGACGTCGGCGTAATAGGCAAAGGCGTCGGTGGCATCCAGGGCGTTTTCGCTGAATTTTTGGCCCAACTCAGCTTGTCGTTCTTGAATAGCTGCAAACCGGGTTCGATCAGCGCCAGTCAGCTCGGCGCCGCCCAGCACAAAGTTACGCATGGCGTTTTTGTGCGCCTGGCGTTGCTCTGCGTTGAGTGTGGCGGGGTCAATCGCTTTGTACTTGGCATACAGGCGCTCATCGGCGCCCAAACGGGTGAAGAATTCGGTGACTTTGGGTAAGACTTCGTTGTAGGCGGCACGCAACTCAAGGGTGTCAGCGACGCTGTTGAGATGGTTCACGGCGCTCCAGGCCCGGCCCAGTTTTTCGGTCGAAACGTCCAACACGCCAGCGATGGCGATCCAGTTTGCCGGGAACTCAGGGGTGGTCACGGTTTCCAGTGCGGCGCTGGCCTCAGTCAGCAATTGAGCCATCGCGGGGGCGACATGCTGATGCGTAATTTGGTCAAAAAGAGGCAGATCATTAAAAGAGAGAAGGGGATTATTCATAAATAGTTAGTTGGCGGCGCGTTCAGCGGCTTCAAGAGTGTTGACCAGCAACATCGTAATCGTCATGGGGCCAACCCCGCCCGGTACAGGGGTGATAAAACCGGCAACTTCTTTGACGTTGGCAAAATCGACATCCCCGCAGAGCTTGCCCTCTGCGTTGCGGTTCATGCCGACATCAATCACGACGGCGCCGGGTTTGACCATGTCGGCGGTCAGCACGTTGCACTTGCCCACGGCGGCCACCACGACATCGGCTTGGCGGGTGTGAAAACCAATATTGACGGTGGCGCTATGGCACACGGTTACGGTGGCATTGGCTTGCAGCAGCAACAGCGCCATAGGCTTGCCCACGGTGTTGCTGCGGCCAATGACGACGGCGTGTTTGCCGCGTAAATCAAGGCCGGTGCTTTCGATTAACTTCATGCAGCCATACGGTGTACAGGGCAAAAAACCGGCTTGTCCGGTCATGAGTTCCCCGGCGCTCAAGGTGGCATAGCCGTCCACGTCTTTGGTGGTTGCGATGGCTTCAATGACTTTGTGCGGATTGATGTGCTTGGGGATCGGCATTTGCACCAGAATGCCATGAATGTCGGGGTCTGCGTTGAGGGCGGCAATGCGTGCCAACAAAGCTTCTTGCGTCATCGTGGCGTCGTACTTCTCGAAAATCGAGCGCACGCCGGTGTCTTCGCAGCCTTTGACTTTGTTGCGGACATAAACCGCGCTGGCCGGGTCTTCGCCAACCAAAATAACGGCTAGGCCGGGCGTTACACCACGCGCTTTGAGCGCCAGCACACGCGCTGCAACGTCAGCACGCAGGCGAACAGAAAGGGCAATGCCATCAATAAGTTGTGCAGTTTTTTGAGTTGTCATTTTTGCTATTCCAAAAGTAAAAACGCCCGCAAGGTTCTGATCCGGCGGGCGTTTTAAAGTTATAAGTCCTGGTGTCTCAAGCTTTGGCAGTGGTTTGTCCCAAAGCAGTTTTCAGGAGGTCAGCGACCGTGTTGGCATTGAGTTTTTCCATGATGTTGGCCCGGTGCGCCTCCACCGTTTTGATGCTGATTCCCAAGTCATCGGCAATCTGTTTGTTGAGACGACCCGCCACAATGCGCTCCAAAACTTGCGTTTCACGCAGGGTCAGGCGCGCCATCAGCGCATCGCGACTGGCAGTCGCCAAGTGTTCGGCAAAGGTGTCTTTGGCTTGATCCAACATACGCTCCACCAAGGAAACCAATTGGTCTTCATCAAAAGGTTTCTGGATAAAGTCCATCGCTCCTTTTTTCATGGTGTCAACAGCCATGGGCACATCACCATGCCCGGTGATAAAAACGATGGGCAGTGGCGAATTGACCTCAATCAAGCGGCCCTGCAGTTCAAGGCCGCTCATGCCGCCCATGCGGATGTCCACAATCAAACAAGCGACTTCACGGGCGTCGTAGCGGTTCAAGAAGGATTCGGCAGAATCAAAGCAGCGAACGCGGTAGTCTTTGCCTTCAAGCAGCCACTGAAGCGAATCGCGCACCGCTTCGTCATCATCCACCACGTAAACCGTGCCTTTTTTAGGGATCAAACTCATGTTTTGCTTTGGTGTCCTTGGTTGTCAGTTGGGGGTTGCGTTGTCGGTAGCCAAAAGGAGAAACAGCATCCGGTTACATCGGCGCCATTGTAGATGTTCTCGGCTTTTATTCGACCTTGGTGCGATTCCACGATGGAGCGGCACAAACTCAGGCCAATGCCCATGCCTTCGGCCTTGGTGGAGTGAAAAGCTTCATACAAGCGGGCCATGACGTCGGGGGCAATGCCTTGACCCGAATCCACCACGCTGAACTCAATCACCGTTTTCCCCTCCACTTTTTGCGGGACTACCCGCAAATGCACGTTGCGCTGGGCGGTCGGACGCTGGGCGACATCAATTGACTCGGTCGCATTTTTGAGCAGATTCACCAGTACTTGTTCAATCAAAATCGGATCGACAAGCAGGGCGGGCAGACGCGGGCTGACGTCATACGTGAGTCGCACATGACGGCGTCGCAGTTCAATGTCGAGCAGTTCAACCGCTTCTTCCACCATGTCCGCAATGTTTGCCAGTGTCCGATTCGGCTCGCTGCGCTTCACAAAAGAGCGAATACGGTGAATGATTTGGCCCGCCCGATGCGCCTGTTTGGCGGTTTTCTCCAGCGCACCCAATAAATCTTCTTCGCTGATCTGTTTGGCCTTGATGCGTGACACCATGCCGTTGCAATAGTTGTTGATGGCGGTCAGCGGCTGGTTGAGTTCATGCGCCACGCTGGACGCCATCTCTCCCATGGTGATCAAGCGGCTGGCGGTTTGAGCGCGTTCGGTCTGGGCCGCCGATTGCTCTTCAGCGAGTCGGCGCGCCGTGATGTCGGTGGCAATCACCATCTGCGCCAGACGACCATCAACCCAACTTAAATAACGGGAGCGAACCTCCAGCCATTTACCCAGATCTTCCAGATAAATTTCAGTGCTTTCTGCGTCAGCGTCGGGCAGTGAGTCGGTGGGCAAGCCGACAAAGGCATCGACGTTGTCTTGCGACTCATCGCTGGGCGGGGTCTGCGGGATGCCCGCCTGCGCGACCAGTTGTAAATGCCCCTGCGTTTGAGTGCCAAACCACAAACGGTACAGCTTGTTGGCAAACAATAATTCGTTGCTGCCCAGCGGGGCGACTGAAATGGAGGCGTCCAGTGCTTCCAGCACGGTGGTGAATCGCTCATGCGAGGCGCTGAGTTGCTCCCGAATCCGGTTCGGCTCCGTGATGTCGGTCATGGAGGTCATCCAACCAGTCTGCACACCGTGGGCATCAATCAAGGGCGACACATACAACCGGGCATCAAAGACGCTGCCATCCGGTCGTTTAACGCGCACTTGTATGCCACTGGGCAGGATTTTTCCTTTTAGTTCTTCTTCGAGACGCAAGGCCAAAAAGTCACGGTCTGAATCAGGCCAGTAGGGGAAAGGCGGGGTGCAGCCCACCAAGTCGGCTTCGCGCCAACCGGTCATTTGGCAAAAAGCGGAATTTACGTAGGTAATGCGGCCCTGTAAATCCAACGCCCGCATCCCGGTCAGCATGGAGTTTTCCATGGCCCGGCGAAAGCCTGTTTCCAGTAGCAAGGCTTCTTGGGCCTGCATCCGTCGGCGTGTGTGGCGCCAGTTGGCGATCAGCATCCAGGCGGTCATGGCGCTGAGGGCACAAACCAGCCAAAACAGACCACTGCCAATAACACCTAACGAGGTGCGATAACTCTGGCCCTGAATAATCAGGCCACTGCCCACAGGTGAGATGGGCATTTCATAACTACTGGCAGGCCGCGCCCAAGGCAGCAAGCGACTGCTTGGATTGTTCTCTGGAATGGTGGTGCCCGCCAGCAGCGTCCCTTGCGCATCGCGTAATGAAATGGCGTAGCGCGCCGCTATTTCAATCGGGACGCCGTAGCGATATAAGCCGTCCACGGCGTATTCCGCCAGCAAGACCCCTGAAAACTGCGTGCCTTTGCTTAAAGGAATGTGCAACTGCAGCGTCGCAGGCGTACCCGCCGCCGCTACGCTCTGGGCATAAATAGGTTGGTGCAACTCTTGTGTCAAATCAAACGTCGTTTGCGCATCACCCGCCGGGAGCGGGCCACCTGTTGTTCTGAGTTGCTTGACAGCCAGATTGGCAATGCTGTAAGTGGCCTTGATCGTTCGGCGCTCATCAACCCAACTGAGACTTTGCAAGTCAGGATATTGATTAATCACGGCCTCGGCACGGGGCTGGAAATCTTGTATCTTGAGGTCTTGATTGGAGATATCGCGGGCCACACGCATCAGTTGCTCCTGACCTTCAAGCAAGCGTAGTCGAAGACGTTGTTGCGTGTATTCCACATCACGCTGGACGGCCTCGCGTTCACGCTCAATTTCTTCTAATCGCAAATAGCCAAAGGCGGCCACGATGGCGGCTAGAAAAAGCAACACAGCGGCCAAGGGAGCAAGCACGGCAAAGCGGTCTTGCCGGTGTGGTGTCAAGCGTTGCCACCAGTGCTGAAATCTGGCCCAAGGGGTCAGTGAAAGGGACGAAAAAGAGGTGGTGGGGCGGGACGAAGGCATGTCACGAAGTGTAAATGCCGCCTTGTTTGAGATTGAAATTATCTCAACGCCTTGTTAAAAATTTCTTAATATGGAATGGGTAAGCGTAATTTGAAATTACATAAATAAATATGAGAAAATTAATTGCCGTGTTAAAAGTTGCGGCTAATGAGTACAAAAACCTAGGAGACAAGCATGTCAGCAGTTCCCGAAAACAACCTCGGCTTGACCGCGCCTGATGCGGACAGTCAGGAAACCCGTGAGTGGATGGACGCCCTGTCCGCCGTGATTCAGAGTGAAGGCCCTGAGCGTGCGCATTTTTTGCTTGAGCAGTTGCTTGAACATGCGCGCCAAAGCAGCATTGATATGCCGTTTTCGGCTAACACGGGTTATGTCAACACCATCGAACCCGATCAAGAAGAACATTGCCCCGGCAACCTGGAGTTGGAAGGTCGGCTGCGCGCTTATATGCGTTGGAACGCAATGGCGATGGTGGTTAAAGCCAATCGCCACCATCCCGCTGATGGCGGTGACTTGGGCGGGCATATTGGTTCATTTGCTTCGCTGGCCCACATGTTTGGCGCTGGTTTTAATCACTTTTGGCACGCCGAGAGTGAGAATCATGGCGGCGATTGTTTGTTCATTCAGGGCCACTCGGCACCGGGCGTTTATGCCCGCGCCTACATGGAAGGCCGTTTGACGGAAGAGCAATTGCTCAACTTCCGCCAAGAAGTTGATGGCAAAGGTCTGTCGAGCTACCCGCACCCCAAACTCATGCCCGAGTTTTGGCAGTTTTCTACAGTGTCGATGGGGCTGGGGCCGCTGATGGCGATTTATCAGGCGCGCTTTTTAAAATATTTGCACGCACGCGGCATTGCCGACACGTCCAACCGCAAGGTTTGGGTGTTTTGTGGTGATGGCGAAATGGATGAGGTCGAAAGCCTGGGCGCGATTGGTTTGGCCTCGCGTGAAAAATTGGACAACCTGATCTTTGTCGTCAACTGCAATCTGCAGCGCTTGGACGGCCCGGTGCGCGGCAACGGCAAGATCATTCAGGAATTGGAAGGCGAGTTTCGCGGTTCAAACTGGAACGTGATCAAGCTGATCTGGGGCAGCGAGTGGGACTCGTTGCTGGCGCGTGACAAAGACGGCGCCTTGCGCAAGCTGATGATGGACACGCTGGACGGCGATTACCAAGCCTTCAAGGCCAATGATGGCGCTTATGTGCGCAAGCATTTCTTTGGCCGCGATCCGCGCACGCTGGAGATGGTCGCCCACATGACCGATGACGAAATCTGGGCGCTGCGTCGTGGCGGTCATGATTCCAAAAAGGTCTTTGCCGCTTTCCAATCGGCCACCAAACACACCGGTCAGCCGACCGTGGTGCTGATCAAAACCGTCAAAGGTTTTGGCATGGGCAAGAGCGGTGAGGGCAAAAACAATGTGCATCAGACCAAGAAGCTGACGGACGAAGACATCAAACTCTTCCGCGACCGCTTCAACATTCCGGTGCCAGACAGCCAAATCGCTGATCTGCCGTTTTACAAACCCGCCGATGACACGCCTGAAATGCGTTATTTGCATGAGCGTCGTGAAGCCTTGGGCGGTTACTTGCCAAAGCGCCGCACCCAGTCAGACGAGCAATTTACCGTGCCATCGCTTGAAACCTTCAAGTCGGTGATGGAGCCTACGGCTGAAGGCCGCGAGATTTCAACCACGCAAGCTTATGTGCGCTTTTTGACCACCTTGTTGCGTGACAAAGCGCTAGGCCCGCGCGTGGTGCCCATTGTGGTGGACGAAGCGCGTACCTTCGGTATGGAAGGCTTGTTCCGCCAAATCGGCATCTACAACCCCGCCGGTCAGCAATACACCCCCGTCGATAAAGACCAGGTGATGTATTACAAGGAAGACAAGCAAGGCCAAGTCTTGCAAGAAGGCATCAACGAAGCCGGCGGCATGTGCAGTTGGATGGCCGCAGCCACCAGCTACAGCACCAGCAACCGCATCATGATTCCGTTCTACGTGTATTACTCGATGTTCGGCTTTCAGCGCATTGGCGACTTGGCTTGGGCGGCGGGCGACATGCTGGCGCGTGGCTTTTTGCTGGGCGGCACCTCCGGGCGCACCACGCTCAACGGCGAAGGCTTGCAGCACGAAGACGGTCACAGCCACATTCTGGCGGGCACGATTCCGAACTGCGTCAGCTACGACCCGACCTTTGCGCATGAAGTGGGCGTCATCTTGCACCATGGCCTGAAACGCATGGTCGAGAAGCAGGACAACGTGTATTACTACATCACGCTGCTCAATGAAAACTATCCGATGCCCGGCCTCACCGCTGGCACGGAAGAGCAGATCATCAAAGGTATGTACCTGTGCAAAGAAGCCACTGCCTCCTCAACAGAGGCCGCCATGCCTTGCGTGCAATTGCTGGGTTCCGGCACCATCTTGCGCGAATCCATCGCCGCGCAAGCGCTGCTGGAACAAGACTGGGGCGTGTCGGCCAACGTTTGGAGCTGCCCCAGCTTTAACGAGTTGACCCGTGAAGGTCAGGACTGTGAGCGCTATAACTTGCTGCACCCGGAGGACGTTCAGCGCGTCTCCTTTGTCGGCCAGCAACTTGAAAAGCACACCGGCCCAGTCGTCGCTTCGACCGATTACATGAAGGCTTATGCCGAGCAGATTCGCTCCTTTATTCCAAAGGGCCGCACCTACAAAGTGCTGGGTACCGACGGTTTTGGCCGTAGCGATTTCCGCAGCAAATTGCGTGAGCACTTTGAGATCAATCGCCATTACATCGTCGTGGCCGCGCTCAAGGCGTTGAGCGAAGAGGGCACCGTGCCCGTGGCGAAGGTGACTGAGGCGATTGTCAAATACGGCATCCAGATCGACAAGGTCAACCCCCTGTACGCCTGACACTTTGTGCGGGACAGATCAACGCGTCGCGTTGCGCTGTCCTCAACTCAATAAAAGATAAAAACCAGGAGACACGCATGTCTTTAATAGAAATTAAAGTGCCGGATATCGGCGACTTTGCTGAAGTAACGGTTATCGAGCTGATGGTTAAACCCGGCGACACGGTGAAGGCCGAACAGTCCTTGATCACGGTGGAGTCGGATAAGGCTTCGATGGAAATTCCGTGTAGCCACACCGGCGTGGTCAAGGAACTGAAAATTGCGCTGGGCGACAAGGTGAAAGAAGGCTCTGTGGTCTTGATGCTGGAAGTGGTTGAAACGGCTGGTGCAGCGACGCCAGATGCCACGCCCGCTGCAGCGATTGCTGCCGCACCTGCAATTCCTGCTGAAAAAGCGCAAACCGCGACTGATTCAGCCGTGAGCGCTGCCGTTGGCCCGGTTGAAGTGCGCTTGCCTGACATTGGCGACTTCAAGGATGTGGCCGTGATTGAAATCATGGTCAAGGTGGGCGACAGCATCCAGTTGGAACAGTCTTTGATGACGGTTGAATCCGACAAGGCCGCGATGGAAATTCCTTCCAGCGCCGCCGGTGTGCTCAAGGAACTCAAAATCAAGGTGGGCGACAAAGTCAATATTGGCGACTTGATCGCCATTTTGGAAGGTGCAGCGCCAACGGTTGCTGCCACGCCAACGGCATCGGCGGCACCTGCGGTTACCGCTCCTGCGGCGCCGGTAGCCACGACTGCGGCGGCTAATCCTGCCAGTGCAACTGCCCCTGTTGCGGCCGTTGCACTGGCCGTACCCGCGCACAATCCAACGACGGCCCCGGTGGGTCTGCCACACGCTTCGCCTTCGGTGCGCAAGTTTGCCCGTGAGTTGGGCGTGCCTTTGAACGAGGTCAGAGGCTCCGGTCTGAAAGGCCGTATCACCGATGCAGACGTTCAGTCGTTCACCCGTTCCGTGATGAGCGGCGCGATTCAAACGATAGCGGCTGAAGCCAAAACCAAGAGCACGGGCACGAGCACCAGTTCGGATGGGGGCGGTTTAGGCCTGATTCCGTGGCCCAAGCTGGACTTCAGCAAGTTTGGCCCGGTTGAGCGCAAAGACCTGTCGCGCATCAAGAAGATCAGCGGTGCCAACCTGCTGCGCAACGCGATTCTGATTCCTGCCGTCACCAACCATGACGATTGCGACATCACCGACCTGGAAGCTTTCCGCGTCTCGACTAACAAAGAGAATGAAAAGAGCGGCGTCAAAATCACCATGCTGGCCTTTTTGATCAAAGCCTGCGTGTCGGCGCTCAAGAAGTTTCCCGAATTCAACAGCTCACTCGACGGCGACGCGCTGATTTACAAGCAGTATTACCACATCGGTTTTGCCGCTGATACGCCCAACGGTTTGATGGTGCCGGTGATCAAGGACGCTGACAAAAAAGGCATTATGCAAATCTCGCAAGAGATGGGCGAGTTGGCTAAAAAGGCGCGTGACGGCAAGCTCAGTCCGGCAGAAATGACGGGCGCATCCTTCACGATTTCGAGCCTCGGCGGCATTGGCGGGCGTTACTTTACGCCGATCATCAATGCGCCGGAGGTGGCGATTATGGGCGTTTGCAAGTCCACGATGCAACCCGTTTGGGACGGCAAGGCCTTCCAGCCGCGCTTGATGTTGCCGCTCAGTTTGACGTGGGATCACCGCGTCATTGATGGCGCGGGCGCGGCGCGGTTTAACGTCTATCTGGGTCAGATTCTGGGCGACTTCCGTCGGGTTCTTCTGTGACCGCTGTTTAAAGACATCAAGCCCACGGACACGCACGACGTGGGCCTTGACGTCGTCACGTTCAAGTTGAAAAAGTAAAAAGAGAGAGACACGATATGGCACTGCTAGACATCAAAGTTCCTGACATTGGCGACTTCGCTGAAGTCACCGTCATTGAACTCATGGTCGCCGTTGGCGACACCATCAAACCCGAGCAAAGTCTGCTCACGGTGGAGAGCGACAAAGCTTCCATGGAAATCCCGGCCTCGCACGGTGGCGTGGTGAAAGAACTCAAAGTCAAGGTAGGCGACAAAGTGAAAGAAGGCTCCGTGGTGCTGATTTTGGAAGCTGCGGCTGAAAATTCTGCACCATCAGCGGCTGAATCCAAACCGGCCACAGCGGCTGTTGCTTCACCCGCTGCGACACAAAACGTGGCAACGCCTGCACCTCCCGCTGCGACTGCGCCTGCTGCCGCTACTTTTGCGGGCACCGTCGATCTGGATTGTGACCTGCTGGTGCTGGGTGCGGGTCCTGGTGGTTATTCAGCGGCTTTTAGGGCCGCTGATTTAGGTCTCAAGGTCATTTTGGTTGAGCGTTATGCCGCGCTTGGTGGGGTTTGTTTGAACGTGGGTTGCATTCCGTCCAAAGCGCTGCTGCATGTGGCCGCTGTCATCGACGAAGTCAGCCACATGGCCGCCTTGGGTGTTGACTTTGGCGCGCCCAAAATCAACGTGGCTATGTTGCGCGGGCACAAAGAAAAAGTGGTGACCAAACTCACCGGGGGTCTTGCGGCCATGGCCAAGATGCGCAAAGTCACCGTGGTTCGCGGCTATGGTGCTTTTGTCGGCGCCAACCAAGTGCAGGTTGAAGAAACGACTGGCACAAGTCAGGAAAAAACTGGCAAAACGCAAACCATTGGTTTCAAAAAGTGCATCATCGCCGCCGGTTCACAAGCCGTGCGCTTGCCCTTTATGCCGGACGATCCGCGCGTGGTTGATTCAACTGGCGCGCTGGCGCTCAAAGAAGTTCCAAAACGTATGTTGATTTTGGGCGGCGGCATCATCGGCCTTGAAATGGGTACGGTTTACAGCACGCTGGGCGCGCGTCTGGATGTGGTTGAAATGACGGATGGTTTGATGCAGGGCGCTGACCGTGACCTCGTCAAAATCTGGCAAAAGATGAATGCGCCGCGTTTTGACAACATCATGCTCAAGACCAAAACGGTGGGTGCCAAAGCCACACCCGAAGGCATTGAGGTGACGTTTGAAGCTGCGCAAGAGGGCACAACAGCCCCCGCGCCGCAAACTTACGATTTGGTCTTGCAAGCCGTCGGGCGCACGCCCAACGGCAAGAAGATTGCCGCTGAAAAAGCAGGCGTCGCTGTGACGGATCGGGGCTTCATCAACGTCGATATCCAGATGCGCACCAACGTGCCGCACATTTTCGCCATTGGCGACATCGTCGGTCAGCCAATGTTGGCGCATAAAGCGGTGCACGAAGCGCATGTGGCCGCCGAAGTGATTGCCGGTGAACTCCAAGGCAACAAGGAACTGGCGGCGGCCGCGTTCAACGCCCGCGTGATCCCCAGCGTGGCCTACACCGACCCCGAAGTGGCCTGGGTTGGCTTGACCGAAGACCAAGCCAAGGCGCAAGGCATCAAGGTCAAAAAGGGGCTGTTTCCGTGGACGGCTTCAGGCCGTGCCATCGCCAATGGCCGCGACGAAGGGGTCACCAAACTGCTGTTTGACGATTCGCCTGAAGCGCACGGCCACGGCAAAATTCTGGGCGGCGGCATGGTCGGCACACACGCAGGCGACATGATCGGTGAGATTGCGCTGGCCATTGAGATGGGCGCAGACGCGGTGGACATCGGTAAAACGATTCACCCGCATCCCACGTTGGGCGAGAGCATCGGCATGGCGGCGGAAGTGGCGCATGGTAGCTGCACTGACTTGCCACCAGCGCGCAAATAATCTGCCAAGTTAACCGGCTGTGTTAGCACAAGCCCTGCCAGAAATGGTGGGGCTTTTTCGTGTGCCTGTGTGTGTCCCACGACACCCTGTTTTATGCTTCAGGGTTTTTACTAATTGACGCTTTATCTGTTGTTAAACATCATTAATGCTTTAAAAAAGCAAATATTTAATTTAAATCCTAAAAAATTATCAATAAAAATTTAATATGAGCCAAACTTTACTTTCTCTCCTCGCCTTTGCGCCGCTTGTGCTAGCCGCCGTGCTGCTGGTCGGCTTTAGCTGGCCGGCAAAGCGCGCCATGCCGGTTGTCTTTTTGGTGACGGTGCTCATTGCCCTGGCCGCTTGGGGTATGTCTTTCAACCGGGTTCTCGCGTCAAGCCTTCAGGGTTTGATTCTCACTGGCGCCATTTTGTGGATCATTTTCGGGGCCATTTTGCTGCTCAATACCTTGAAGCATTCCGGCGCCATCACGGCCATTCGGGGTGGTTTTGCCAATATCAGCCCGGATCGTCGGGTTCAGGTCATTATTGTGGCTTGGCTGTTTGGTTGCTTCATTGAAGGTGCCTCCGGTTTTGGCACACCAGCGGCAGTCGCGGCACCATTGCTGGTGGCCTTGGGTTTTCCTGCGTTTGGCGCTGTGATTATGGGCATGATGATTCAGTCCACGCCAGTCTCCTTTGGCGCCGTCGGAACGCCCATTGTTGTGGGGGTGGCAGGCGGCCTGGACAAAGCGGGCATTACGGAACAGCTGGTTGCACGAGGCTCGGACTGGGACGTTTTTTACCGCTTGATCACGTCCGAAGTGGCCATCATGCACGCCATCATCGGTATCTTGATGCCCTTGTTCATGTGCTTGATGTTGACGCGCTATTTTGGTCGCAATAAATCTTGGCGCGAAGGCTTTTCCATTGCCCCTTTTGCTATTTTTTCCGGACTCGCTTTTGTGATTCCCTACGCCGCTGCAGGCGTGTTTCTCGGCCCTGAATTTCCGTCAATGATTGGGGCTTTGGTGGGTCTGGTCATCGTTGTGCCCGCTGCCAAAGCCGGTTTTTTGCTGCCTAAAGAGACTTGGGACTTTGCGCCTGCTAAAGATTGGCCCGTGGAGTGGATGGGCGACATTGAAATCAAACTTGATAAATTGAGCGCCAAAGCACCCATGTCGATTGGGTTGGCTTGGTCACCTTATGTGTTGTTGGCGGGTCTTTTAGTGCTGTCGCGTGTTAACGCGGATGTGAAAGCCTTCTTCACCAACAATCTGGTTCTCGGCTGGAAGAATATTCTGGGTGAAACCGGTGTGTCGGGCGATATTCAGTTTCTTTACTTGCCGGGCGGCATTATGGTGCTGGTGGTTTTGGCGACCTTCTTGCTACAACACATGAAGTTTGCCGACCTTAAGGCCGCTGTGGGCGAGTCGTCACGCACTTTGCTGGGTGCCGGGTTTGTCCTTGTTTTTACGATTCCGATGGTTCGTATTCTGATTAACTCGGGTGTCAATATGGCGGATTTACCTTCGATGCCAAGAGCAATGGCTGAATTAGTGTCCAGCAGCGTGGGTGATGTTTATCCCTTCTTTGCCGCCTCGGTGGGTGCTTTGGGTGCCTTTATCGCAGGCTCCAACACGGTATCCAACCTGATGATGTCGCAGTTTCAGTTTGACACGGCGCAACTGATTGGGGTCTCCAGCGTAATGCTGATTGCCGCACAAGCCGTTGGCGCTGCAGCCGGCAACATGATCGCCATTCACAACATCGTGGCCGCCTCTGCCACGGTGGGTTTACTTGGGCGCGAGGGTCAAGTTATTCGACTGACCATTGTTCCAACACTCTACTATCTGATCATGGCCGGTTTGTTGACGATGATCTCTATTCATATGATGGGGATTGGTGACCCCCTGATGTAAAAGTCAGCGCGATTAGCCTTTAGGCTGAGAGCGAAATTAAAGCGTGTGGTGCTTGATCACACGCTTTTTTTGCGTTCGCGCCCAAGACTTAAACAGCACCGGCCCGCAGCCCCAACGCATCAAACACCTGAATGGCGGCCCAGGCATCATTAGCGCTATAAATAATCTGGCTCTCGATGAGCTGCCGGTTTGACCAGTTGGAGGTGGTGGCTTTTCTGGATTTTAAAAATCGCCGGTTAAACACCACGGCCACCGCGCCCTTGACACCAATTTCTTTGGCGTAGCCCCGGTCTCTAAACACCGTATTGAGGTCGAGCACATTTTTAGGCCTGACTCCTAATGTGCGCATGATTTGCACATGGTCACCGGCCAGGCCAAATCCGACCTTGGTGATGCGCTCAGACACCAGCAGCAGCGAGACAACCTCGCAACAGCCCGCGTCATGCAACTGAAAAACGTAGGCGGTGTGCGGTGTCGCAAATTGCACAACGTGTGGGCCTTGGGAGATTTCGTCTCTGATAAACGTCGGCTTGGATTCCGTATCAAAACCCAACACGGTGCAACTGTCGAGAGCCAAAAACGCTTGCTTGGCCTGCGCTTGGGTGGTCACGACCACGATGTCGTTGAGACCAAGACGGCTCAAAGGAAGCAAGGCCGCTAATTCATCTTTGGTCGGGGAGGCAATGGGGCGCATGATTTTACTTTTCCTTGCCTAGCGCGATACGAAATTCCTCAAGCCGTGCTTCGTAGTCAGCGGCATCGCCATAGTTCAAAAACCGGTGGTAGCGCCCATGCGTTCCCAGTATTTTGTGGGCGTGTTTGATCGGGCAAAAATACTGTTCAGTGCGGGCCAGAATCTCACTCATGTAGCCCATAAGACCATTGCCATATTCACAATAAGTGCAATGGAATTTTTCAATAAAGTTGAGAAATCCGAGCTGATGCCGGTCAAACACGATGTAGTCGCTACGCCTCACTTTAGTGATGCCATAAATAGGGAAACAGGTGAATTGATAGAAGCTGACAAAAAAATCCAACATCATCAAGGGCAACACCATGGCGTAGATGATGGGGCCGGTGATCAGGTTTTGCGGGCGGTTGGTGACCAGCCAGCGAAAGAAGTTGTTTTTAAGTTTGCGGTGTGCCATTTTGACGGAGCCTTCAAAGGTCACGCGCTTGCCCTTGATTTGGAAAAAAATCCGAGATTCTTTCTCTTGAACCGCTTGGCGCAAGTCTTCTTCGAGCGCTGCCATTTGTGCCAGTATTTGAGAGATTTTATCGTTCATAAAGGCGTCCGTTTCGGCCCGTCGTGCCCCACTAAATTGTTAGCGTTGGGTGGGATCGCCGACTTGCAATAGTTGAGTCTCAGGTGGCGATGTTTCTACGCGGCGGGCGCCATCAAAGCGTTGACGCCAGTAGGACAAACCCATGTCTTCTACTCGCACGTCAAACCCTGATCTTGGAGAATGAATGAATTTTCCGTCTCCTATATAAATACCCACATGACTGAAAGCACGGCGCATGGTGTTGAAAAACACCAAGTCACCAGGTTGCAAATCAGCACGATCTATTTTTTCGGTAGCGGCCGCTTGCTGTTCTGCCTGGCGGGGCAAGATCAAGCCAACCGTTTTTTGGTACATGGCCTGTACAAAGCCACTGCAATCAAAACCGGTTTCGGCTGTTGTGCCTCCAAACTTGTAAGGCACGCCCAGAAACCCCATGGCGGTAACAACCAATTCAGAGGCTTTATTGCCAACGCTATGGCGCACGTTATCAATGCGCGCCAACAGCCCTTTTTCAAGCAAAAACTTATTCAAGTCATCTTTCGTTACGGCGGGGTTGGCGTGTGCGCTGAAGGCCAGCAAAAAGGCAATAAAGGCGGTAAGGATTCTCATCCCCGATAGCATACTTGCAGTTTCAGGGCGCGATAAAACTAAAGTGTGGTCTTTGCTTTTTCAGCCCTTCATCAATCGGCCACTATTTTTTAAAGGTTCTACATGTTCAAAGCACTGTTATTGGAAAACGAGAATGGGTTTAAAGCCTCTGTCCAGTCGATAGAAAAATCACGCTTACCGCCGGGCGATGTGACCGTCGCGGTGGCCTATTCCACCCTGAATTACAAAGACGGACTCGCCATTACCAACCAGAGTCCGGTGGTGCGTCAGTGGCCGATGGTCGCGGGGATTGACGGCGCGGGCACCGTCCTTGAGTCCAATCACCCGGACTGGAAAGCCGGTGATATTTTTGTGCATAACGGCTGGGGAGTCGGGGAGACGCACTGGGGTTGTCTGGCTGAAACGGCACGCCTTAAAGGCGATTGGCTGATCAAATTACCGAGCGCCTTGACACCGCGTCAAGCTATGGCGATTGGCACTGCCGGGTACACCGCGATGTTGTGCGTTTTGGCGCTGGAAGATCAGGGCGTCAAGCCTGAGACCGGCGAAGTTCTGGTGACAGGTGCGACCGGTGGCGTGGGCAGCGTGGCGATTGCCTTGCTGGGAAAACTGGGCTACACCGTAGTGGCTGCGACCGGCAAGGCCAGCGAAGCGGCTTATCTAACGTCCTTGGGCGCCAAGGCTGTGATGGATCGCGCCTTGTTATCCAACGCGGGCAAGCCCTTGCAAAAAGAGCGATGGGCGGCGGTGGTGGACCCGGTTGGCTCACACACATTAGCGAACGCTTTGGCGCAAACCCGTTATGGCGGCGTGGTGGCCGCTTGTGGATTGGCACAAGGCTTGGACCTGCCGACCACAGTGATGCCCTTTATTTTGCGAGGCGTGACGCTGGCAGGCATTGATTCAGTCATGGCGCCACACGCTAAACGCCAGCGCGCCTGGCATCGTCTGGCCCAAGACCTGGATCCCACGTTGCTGGAGTCCATGATTGAAGAAATTCCGCTTGAAGCGGCCATTGGCAAGGCGCATGAATTGATAGCCGGTCAGGTGCGGGGTCGGGTGGTAGTCAAAACAAGCCTTTAAGGATGAGCTATACCCTGACACTCAATACCTTTGAGGACGCCTCCAAGGCTGAACGTCACGCCGCCGAGCAGCGTTTTCGTCACGCCTTGGAGGCGTCGCTGGGCAGCGCCAGTTTGGTGCTCCCCACCTACAAGGCCTACCTGCAAATCGTGGGCACGTATGGTGAGGCGCCCGATCTGGACACCCTGCCAAGTGCCGCGTGTGAAGTGCTTGAACAATGGCAAGCCGCCGAAAATGCAGCGATGACGGCAGCGTTTGGGCCGCACCGTTACATGGGTGAGGCGCGCTTTGAATTTGGCCTTTGAGCGTTTATTGCGTAAAGCGCCCCCTTTCACCTGCGGTTTAATCAGGTGATGGCCTGAATTAGCGCCACCTTTACAGAAAGTTTGTCATGTTGTTAGACGTTACCCAATCCCAACTCGTTCTTGTGGACTACCAGGCCCGCCTGATGCCCGTTATTTTTGAAGCGCCGTTAGTTGTCGCCAATGCCGTCCGGTTGGGACAGTTAGCCCGGTTGATGGCTGTACCGGTCTGGGGTACAGAGCAAAACCCGTCCAAATTGGGCGGGAATGCCGCCGAAATTAAGGCCTTGTGTGCGCAGACCTTGAGCAAGATGCATTTCAGCGCCGTTGAGGAAGGTTTGGGCGAATGGTTGCGCCCACCCGCCAAACCTATCGCGGGCAACGCCCGTAGTCTGCCCAAACACCTGCAAAAGTCAGCGACGAATGAGAGCGAACGCAACACCATTGTCATTGCCGGTTGTGAAGCCCATGTTTGCCTGCTGCAAACCGCGCTGGATTTACTGGAAGACGAGTTTGATGTTTGGGTCGTGACCGACGCCTGCAGTTCGCGCACCGAGCGCAACCGAGATGCCGCATTTGACCGTCTAGCCGGGGCTGGCGCTGAGTTGGTGACCACTGAAATGGTGGCTTTTGAATGGCTGCGCACCGCCGAGCATTCAGCGTTCAAATCAGGGTTAGTCCTAATCAAGTAAGCCGTTATCGGCCTCTTTTTGAACGCTTGAGTCAGTCTATTGCAAGTTGCCTACTCATAATTATGAGTTGCCGTAAATCAAGAATTTGACGACACATTCGTCCAAGGCTACTAACCAGCGTCGCTAGTACACGCCGTGTTTGGTGGCACAATTGAGTGAGTTACTAGGCCCTTCCATCGCCACAGTCGCATCCGCCAAACGGTTCAGCCGTGACGCGGAAGGTTAATCAACAACAGCTTTAACCAGCTAATGTTTCCTAAAGGGAAACGGAGGTCAGCGGAAAATGAGTGAAGCAAACTCGATCTTTAACGCCTATCAGGCAAACACCTATCTTTTTGGTGGCAACGCACCGTACATCGAAGAGATGTACGAAAACTACCTTGCCAATCCAGCCAGCGTCACCGACTCTTGGCGCAGTTACTTTGATGCCCTGCAGCATGTGCCTGCCGTCGATGGCAGCAACGCCAAAGATGTCCCTCACCAACCCGTTATCAACGCCTTTGCTGAACGCGCCAAACGGGGTGGCACCACCGTCGTCGTCGCTAATGTGGATGCTGAAATGGGGCGCAAGCGCACCGCTGTTCAACAACTGATTGCCGCGTACCGCAACGTCGGCGCACGTTGGGCCAATCTTGACCCTCTGAAACGCACGGAGCGCGAAAAAATTCCTGAGTTGGATCTCGCGTTTTATGACTTCAGCGATGCCGACCAAGAAGCAGTGTTCAACACCAGCAACACCTTCTTTGGCAAAGACACCATGAGTTTGCGTGAGCTGATGAACGCACTCACCGAGACTTATTGCGGCACTATCGGCGTTGAATTCATGTACGCCACGGATCAAAATCAGAAGCGTTGGTGGCAACAAAAGCTCGAAAGCATTCGCAGCAAACCCACTTTTAGCGCCGAGAAAAAGAAACACATTCTTGACCGTTTGACAGCAGCAGAAGGCCTAGAGCGGTTTTTGCACACCAAGTATGTGGGCCAAAAACGCTTTTCCCTTGAAGGTGGCGAAAGCTTTATTGCCTCCCTGGACGAGATCATCCAACTCGCTGGTATTAAAGGCGTGCAAGAAATCGTCATCGGTATGGCGCATCGGGGTCGCTTGAATGTGCTGGTCAATTCGATGGGCAAAATGCCTGCCGATTTGTTTGCCGAGTTTGACCATACCGCGCCTGAAGAACTCACCAGCGGTGATGTGAAATACCACCAAGGCTTCAGCTCCGACGTCTCCACCCCCGGCGGGCCGGTGCACTTGTCGTTGGCGTTCAACCCCTCACATCTGGAAATTGTGAACCCGGTGGTTGAAGGTTCAGTGCGGGCACGCATGGATCGTCGTGCCGACCCGCATGGCAAACAAGTGTTGCCCGTGCTGGTGCACGGCGATGCCGCCTTCGCCGGTCAAGGGGTGATCATGGAAACGCTGGCGCTGGCCGAAACCCGTGGTTACTCCACAGGCGGCACGGTGCACATCGTGATCAACAACCAAATTGGTTTCACCACCAGTGACCCGCGCGACAGCCGCTCGTCGCTGTATTGCACCGACATTGTCAAGATGATCGAGTCGCCCGTGTTGCATGTGAACGCGGATGATCCTGAAGCCGTGGTGTTGGCGACGCAACTGGCCCTTGAGTTCCGTATGGAATTCCGCAAAGACGTGGTCGTGGACATCATCTGCTATCGCAAGCTGGGCCACAATGAACAAGACACGCCGGCGCTGACGCAGCCGTTGATGTACAAAAAAATTGCGCAGCATCCTGGCACCCGGCGCCTGTACGCCGACAAGTTGTCCGCGCAAGGCTTGGGCGACACCTTGGGTGACGACATGGCCAAGGCCTTTCGCGCCGCCATGGACGCGGGCAAGCATACGGTTGATCCGGTGCTGACCAACTTCAAGAGCAAGTACGCCGTGGACTGGGCGCCTTACTTGAACAAAAAGTGGACCGACGCAGGCGACACCGCGATTCCTCTGGCTGAATGGAAGCGTCTGGCAGAACGTTTGACAACGATTCCTGATAGCGTGACGCCACACAATCTGGTTCGCAAGGTGTATGACGACCGGGCGGCCATGGGGCGCGGTGATGCGCCAGTGGACTGGGGTATGGGCGAGCACATGGCTTTCGCCTCGTTGGTGGCTGGTGGTTATCCGGTGCGTCTGAGTGGCGAAGACTGCGGGCGCGGCACTTTTACCCACCGTCATTCAGTCATTCATGATCAAAATCGTGAAAAGTTTGACATTGGCACTTACACCCCGCTGCAAAACGTGGCGGATGGGCAAGCCCCATTTGTGGTGATCGACTCCATCCTGTCAGAAGAAGCTGTGCTCGCCTTTGAGTATGGTTATGCCTCCACCGATCCCACCACGCTTGTGATCTGGGAAGCCCAGTTTGGCGACTTTGCAAACGGTGCTCAAGTCGTGATTGACCAGTTCATCGCGTCCGGCGAAGTGAAGTGGGGTCGTGTGAATGGCCTCACCTTGATGCTGCCGCACGGCTACGAGGGTCAAGGCCCCGAGCACAGTTCAGCGCGCCTGGAACGTTTCATGCAGTTGAGCGCAGACACCAACATGCAAGTGGTCCAGCCCACAACGGCGAGCCAGATCTTCCACGTTCTGCGTCGTCAAATGGTGCGCAATATTCGCAAGCCTTTGATCATCATGACGCCAAAGTCGCTGCTGCGAAACAAAGATGCGGCCTCACCGTTGTCCGAGTTCACCAAGGGCGGCTTCCAGACCATCATTCCCGAGCATAAAGAACTGAAGGCTGACAAGGTCAAGCGCGTGGTGGCCTGCTCTGGCAAGGTTTACTACGATTTGGTTAAAAAGCGAGAAGAAAAGGGCGCGGACGACGTCGCTATTTTGCGTGTGGAGCAGTTGTACCCGTTCCCCCACAAAGCTTTTGCGACTGAACTCAAGAAGTACCCGAATGTGACTGAGGTGGTGTGGTGTCAGGATGAACCGCAAAATCAAGGCGCCTGGTTCTTCGTGCAGCATTACATTCAGGAAATCATGGCTGAAGGTCAAAAGCTGGGTTACTCAGGCCGCGCTGCTTCGGCTTCGCCTGCCGCAGGTTACTCACATTTGCACCAGGAACAGCAAAAATCACTGGTCGAAGGCGCCTTTGGCAAGATCAAAGGCTCGACCGTCAGCAAATAAAGCTTGCTGAACGCATGAGTCAGCTGGGGCGGCCTTGATCATCCGCCCCACTTTTAATAAACAAACACCGAAAGAATTGATATGGCTATCGTAGAAGTTAAAGTTCCCCAATTGTCTGAATCCGTTGCTGAGGCCACCATGGTGACCTGGAAAAAACAAGCGGGCGAGTCCGTGGTTGAAGATGAGATCCTGATTGAAATCGAAACCGATAAAGTCGTGCTTGAAGTTCCAGCTCCCGCCTCCGGCGTGATGATGAAGATATTGCGCCATGACGGCGAAACGGTGGCCAGCGAAGAAGTTATCGCCCAGATCGACACCGAAGGCACACCCGAAGTCAGCCCCATAGAACTTAAGGCCGTGCCAGCGCCCACGTCGGCTGCCGCCCCTGCTGTTGCGCCCGCGCCAGCAGCTGCCGGTAGCAAAAGTGGCGTCGCCATGCCCGCTGCTGCCAAATTGCTGGCCGACAACAACCTGGTCATTAGTGCTGTGTCAGGCACCGGCAAAGATGGCCGCGTGACCAAAGGTGATGTGTTGGGTGCTGTGGCCTCCGGCGCTGCAGCGCCTAAAGCGGCGCCTGCCCCTAAAGCTGCATTGCCGCAAGCTGCGATGGCCCCAGTCGCTTTGGGCGACCGCCCTGAACAGCGCGTGCCCATGAGCCGTTTGCGTGCCCGCGTTGCTGAACGTTTGCTGCAATCACAATCTACGAACGCCATCTTGACCACCTTCAATGAAGTCAACATGGCGCCTGTGATGGAAATGCGCAAGCGTTTCCAGGAAAAGTTTGAAAAAGAACATGGCGTCAAAATTGGCTTCATGAGTTTCTTTGTCAAGGCCGCTGTTCACGCCCTGAAGAAGTTCCCGATGATCAACGCCTCAGTTGATGGCAACGACATCGTGTACCACGGCTACTTTGACATTGGTATTGCCGTGGGTTCGCCACGCGGTTTGGTGGTGCCTATTTTGCGCAATGCTGATCAGATGAGCTTTGCTGAAATCGAGAAGAAAATTGCTGAATACGGTGTCAAGGCCCGTGAAGGCAAGATGAGCATGGAAGAGATGACGGGCGGCACGTTCTCCATCAGCAATGGCGGCACGTTTGGTTCGATGCTCTCGACGCCGATCATCAACCCGCCTCAGTCAGCTATTTTGGGCGTGCACGCAACCAAAGACCGTGCTGTGGTTGAAAACGGTGTGGTCGTGGTTCGTCCTATCAACTACCTGGCCATGAGCTATGACCACCGCATCATTGATGGTCGTGAAGCCGTGCTGGGCCTGGTCGCCATGAAAGAGGCGCTGGAAGACCCAGCCCGCCTGTTGTTCGACATTTAAAGCACGACGGGGCCGACACTGCTGGTGCGCTTGGGCGCACCCAGCACGGCTCTTTTTAATTGGATGTCACCTGACAGACCCACCCTCGGGTTGGACTTATGGTTCATACCCCCGGTGGGTTTTTTTAACTAACTGAACGGAATTCTCATGAGTAAAAAATTTGATGTCGTCGTCATCGGTGGCGGCCCTGGTGGTTATATTGCTGCGATTCGTGCGTCTCAACTGGGCATGAATGTCGCCTGCATTGATGAGTGGAAAAACAGCAAAGGCGGCCCGGCGCTGGGTGGTACTTGTACCAATGTGGGTTGTATTCCCAGCAAGGCGCTATTGCAATCGTCAGAGCATTTTGACCACGCTACACACCACTTTGCCGACCATGGTATTGAGGTCAAAGGCGTCAGCATGGATGTGGCGAAAATGGTCGCCCGCAAAGACCTGGTCGTCAAGCAAAACAACGACGGTATTCAATACTTACTGAAGAAAAACAAAGTTACTTTTTTCCATGGCCGAGGCTCGTTTGTGAAGGCGGTCGAGGGCGGTTATGAGATCAAGGTGGCTGGCGCCGCTGAAGAAACGCTAGTGGGCACACAAATTGTTGTGGCGACCGGCTCCAGCGCGCGCGCCATGCCGGGCACCCCCTTCGATGAAGAGATGATTCTCTCTAATGAAGGCGCACTCGCCCTGGGCGTCATGCCTAAAAAACTGGGCCTGATTGGCGCCGGTGTTATCGGCCTTGAAATGGGATCGGTCTGGCGTCGCCTGGGTTCTGATGTTCAGATTCTGGAAGCGCTGCCTACATTTTTGGGTGCAGTGGACGAACAGATTGCCAAAGAAGCCCACAAAGCTTTTATCAAGCAAGGTCTCCAGGTTGAACTAGGCGTGAAAATTGGCGACATCAAGACCACCAAAAAAGGGGTGAGCGTGGCCTGGACCAACGCCAAGGGCGAAGCCCAAACGCTTGAGGTTGACAAGCTGATCATCTCGATTGGTCGCGTGCCCAACACCCTCGGCTTGAATGTCGAAGCGGTGGGCTTGAATCTTGACGAGCGCGGTGCGATTGTGGTGGACGATCAATGTCGTGCCAACTTGCCCGGTGTTTGGGCTATTGGTGATGTGGTGCGTGGCCCTATGCTGGCACACAAGGCAGAAGAAGAAGGCGTCGCCGTGGCTGAACGCATGGCGGGTCAACACGGCCATGTGAACTTCAATACGATTCCCTGGGTTATTTACACCAGCCCCGAAATCGCCTGGGTCGGCCAGACCGAGCAGCAACTGAAAGCCGAAGGTCGCGCCTATAAAGCTGGCACCTTCCCCTTCCTGGCTAACGGGCGAGCGCGTGCATTGGGTGACACCACCGGTATGGTCAAAATGCTGGCCGATGCCACGACCGACGAAATTCTTGGCGTTCACATTGTGGGTCCTATGGCCAGCGAATTGATTGCCGAGTGCGTCGTGGCGATGGAGTTCAAAGCCAGCAGCGAAGATTTGGCGCGTATCTGCCATGCGCATCCCTCCTTGAGCGAGGCAACCAAAGAAGCCGCGCTGGCCGTTGACAAGCGTGCGTTGAACTTCTAAACCTTGTTATCCCGGGCCAGTCCCGGGATTTATCGTATTTCCAATGACTGTTAAAAAAGCCTACCAAACGGAGCTGACTGCCCGTGGTTACACCGCTGATCCGGCCCAGCTTCGTGCGGTTGAGGCGCTGGAGCGTTGCGCTCAAGCGTGGTCGGCTTACAAAATCAAGCGCTCTAATGCGCTTAAAAAACTGATTTATCGACCCGATATTCCGCAGGGCGTCTATATGTATGGCGGCGTGGGGCGGGGCAAGAGTTTTTTGATGGATTGCTTCTTTAGCGCTGTTCCCCTCAAGCGCAAAGTGCGGCTTCATTTTCATGAATTTATGCGGGAGGTTCACCGTGAGTTGGCCGATCTGCAAGGAACGGTTAATCCGCTTGATGTGCTGGCCAAACGCATGGCTAAAAAATACCGCTTGGTCTGCTTTGATGAATTCCATATTGCCGACATCACGGACGCCATGATTTTGCACCGCTTGCTGCTGGCACTTTTTGAAAACGGCGTGGGCTTTGTCACCACCTCCAACTTCAAACCCGATGATCTCTACCCGAATGGGTTAAACCGCGACCGATTTTTGCCTGCAATTGCCTTGCTGAATCAAAATCTTGTGGTGATGAGCGTGGACAACGGAACCGACTACCGTCTCAGCACGCTGGAAAAACTCAAGCTGTACCACACGCCACTCGGGGCTGGCGCCGATGCGGCCATGCGCGACGCTTTCGAGCGTCTGGCAGAAACACAAGATGAAGATCGGATGCTGCACATTGAAGCCCGGCAAATTCAAACGCGGCGCAAAGCGGGCGGTTTGGTCTGGTTTGACTTCAAAACACTGTGCGGCGGGCCTAGATCACAAAACGACTACCTTGAAATCGCCTCGCAATTTCATACAGTTTTTTTAAGTGACGTGCCCTACATGCCCGTGCGCATGGCCTCTGAAGCACGCCGCTTTACCTGGCTGATTGATGTGCTGTATGACCGGCGCGTCAAGCTGATTATGTCGGCTGCCGTGCCGCCTGAAGGCTTGTACACCGACGGCCCCCTGGCGCATGAGTTTCCACGAACCGTATCGCGTTTGAATGAAATGCAATCCAGCGAATATTTGGCGTTAGAGCGCCGTGTTGTGGACACCCGTTTGACCTGATCAACCATGAATAAATTGTTGGCACCCGTCGCTTTGTTTTTCTTTTCGGCCTGTGTTTTTGCACAGCCTCTGGCGGCGGATGAGCGGCATCGAATTCAGACTGAACGAACGCTTGAAGAGGCCCGCAACCAGACCCGGGAGGCGGCTTGCAACGTGAAGTTTGCCGTCTCGGATTGTGTGCTGGATGTGCGGGCGCAACATCGTCACGCACTGGATCAACTGCGCCAGCAAGAGTTGGTACTGAATACTGCCGAACGGCAGCAAAAAGCGCTTGAGAAGTTGGCACAACTCCAGGAAAAGTCCGAAGCTAAAAAAGCCAAGGAACTGGCTAATCTCAAAAACTAGGACTCCAGCGGCTCTAATTTCACCACGACCAAGGACAGATTGTCGCCAACGCCACGGCTACGCGATCTGGCTTTTTCGATTAAAAATTCAGTCGCTTCTCGCGCTGACAAAGAGGCCAGTGCGGCGCCAAGTTCTTCGTCCTCAAAGTAATGCCAGACGCCATCGCTGCAAGCCATCAAAATATCGCCCGCCCGTAATTGAGGAATGAAATGAACGGCGACTGGTGGACTATCTTCGGCACCTAAGCAGCCTGTCAAAATATTGGATTTCGGGTGTGTACGGGCTTGCGCTTCAGTAATCTCACCTTGGTTGACAAGGGTCTGAACGTAGGAGTGGTCCAGCGTTCGTTTAACAAAATTTCTCCCGCGATAGTGATAAATTCGCGAGTCGCCTGAATGCATCCAGTAACAATCGCCGCCTGCGTTGATCAAAAATGCAGCCACCGTGCTATGAGGCTCTTCTTCAGACGAGACCGCCGTCAGTTGAATGATGGTGTGCGCTTCTTCGGCCAGTTGCGTGAGGACAGCTGCCGCGTCATCGGTCTCGGGCGCGTAGCGTTCAAATAATTGTCGGGCGGTCATCATGACCTGGTTAGAGGCTTTACGTCCGCCACTGCGCCCGCCCATGCCATCGGCAATAACGGCCAACACACAGCCGCTGACGCGCGCGTGGCTTAATAATAAAACCTGATCTTGCTGGTAGTCCCGGTCACCCTTGTGAAGGCCGGTTGATGCGGTGAGTCGGTAGCCTTTAGACATAAGTTAGGAGTGAAGAAGTCAAATTCTTGTGTGTGCGTTTAAAGGCGCATTTTGACACCCTCTCAAGCCGCGCCGTTGATCAATTCAAGTGGCGTAGCTGATTTTTCGTTGCGCTGATCGTCTTTGCCGTTTAACGGCCAGACGCTTGCTTGCAACCTCTATTCACTACACGCTGTGAAGATATCAGCCCTTCAGCACCAGAGGCTGACGCCTTTTTCTTAGCCTTGACTCAAGGCCTCTTCAAACTCCGCTAACTCTTCACCAATGACGGCGTATTTTTTGGACTTGGCTCGGTTGTCAATCCATTTGAGGATGGCCGCATCCAAGTCTTCTTTGAATTGGGTGAGTGCGGCTTCTTTGGCGGACTTGGCGGCCGCACTTGACCAGAGGTCAATGAGTTCGGACAGGCCGTTGTCAAAATCATCAAATGTTTCAAGAGGAATTCTTGGGCTGGTTTTATTAAGCATTTTTTCTTTCGGTGGTAATTGAATGTGTTTTAGTTTAGCGTGGCCATTCATCCATGCCGAGCCGTGTCAACCATCAGTTGTCAGAAGATGGCGACACCCAATAAATGAAGACGGTCAACAAGCCTGAATCGCACACGAGCTGCCTGAAAATGACATCCGCGCTTCTTTACCGGTGAACGGTGTCAACTGATAAACCAGGGCGCTGCTTCCCCTGCAAAAACCTCCATCACCAGCAGCGGCGCACCCTGGTGCATAAAAACAGAGCGCCGCGCGGGCAATGCGCGAACCGCCAACTCGGTGCCCGTACCCAGTTGCCATGCCCGCGCCACATGACGATGCGCTACGCTGGCTGGCTTGAATTTGGCAAACGCCATAGGCGTGCGCGCCATGCCGACCCGATTAAACAGCACGTCCGCCAAGGGTCGCGTGCCCAAGCCCCGAACTGATCGCCACGGTCCTAACGAAGGGGCATGTGCGGTGACGCTACGGGCAAATACCACCGCGACACCAGCTATGCACAGCAACACCTCGCGCACATAGCCGGGCCTGCAGGAGGCGCCCCTCGGCAAGCCCAACGCACGCGCCTCGTCCCAACGCAGTTTTTGCAAACCTTGATTGAGCACCTTGACACTGTAAAGACCACCCACCCCGGCCAGCCGTGCGCTCAACGAGCCGGAGGCGCCGACCCAGTGCCGCACCAAGCCCCGATTCATGTTTCGCACTGTCCAAGGCGATGGCGCGCCAGGCTGATCTTTGAGCCGCTTTAACCGGCCCGTCAAGTTTGGGCTGTCAGCCATTTAGAAAATCTCCCGAATAGAATAGAACGACCGTTTCTTGAAGGTAGGTCAACGCGTCTCCTAAGATCAACCGTTGGCGATACCGGTCGCGGACTCCTCCAAAATCAATCCTCATTATCAAGCGAGCTTATTCAATGACAAACCAGGAAATTCTGGCCCAGTTCGGCCCCCGTGAAGCCATGGAATACGACGTTGTCGTTGTTGGCGGCGGCCCTGCTGGTCTGGCTACGGCCATTCGCCTCAAGCAATTGGCGACCGAAAAAGGCAAAGACCTTTCCGTCGTGGTACTGGAAAAAGGTTCTGAGCCGGGCGCACATATTTTGTCAGGCGCCATCCTTGATCCGATTTCACTGACTGAACTCTTTCCCAACTGGAAAGCCATGGGCGCGCCTTTGAATCAGCCCGTTACCAGTGAGGTTATGAATTTTTTAAGTGAAACGTCGGCTTATCCCACGCCGGGTTTTTTCTTGCCAGCGTGCAGCCAAAATCACGGCAACTACATCATCAGCCTGGGAGCCTTGACGCGCTGGATGGCACAACAAGCAGAGACTATTGGCGTTGAAATTTTCCCCGGCTTTGCCGCCGCTGAAGTGCTTTACAACGACAACGGCTCGGTCAAAGGCGTGGCGACCGGCAACCTGGGCGTTGGCAAAGACGGCAAGCCAGGCGAGAACTTTCAAATTGGCATGGAACTGCTGGCCAAATACACTATTTTTGCAGAAGGCTCGCGCGGCCATCTTGGCAAGCAAGTCATTGAAAAATACAAACTTGACGAAGGCTGTGACCCCCAAACCTACGGCTTGGGCATCAAAGAGTTGTGGGAGATTGACCCGGCCCGCCATCAACCCGGTTTTGTCATGCATACCGCCGGTTGGCCGATGGACAACAGCACCTATGGCGGCTCGTTCATGTACCACATGGAGGACAACAAGGTCGCTTTGGGCTTTATCACCGGCTTGAATTACAGCAACCCTTACTTGAGTCCGTTTGAAGAGTTTCAGCGCTGGAAAACGCATCCCAATGTTCGTTACTACCTTGAAGGCGAAGGCCTCAAACCGGCCAAACGCTTGGCTTATGGTGCGCGAGCCATCACGGCAGGCGGCTTGATGTCTTTGCCCAAAACCGTTTTTCCGGGAGGCGCATTGGTCGGCTGCGACGCGGGCTTTTTGAATGTGAGCCGCATCAAAGGCAGCCACACCGCCATCAAGTCAGGCATGTTGGCCGCCGAAGCCGCATTTGAGGCCGTGACAGGGGGGCGTCAACATGACGAACTCAGTGCTTATCCCGAGGCTTTCAGCAACAGTTGGCTGTACACGGAACTCAACAAATCCCGCAACTTCAAGACTTGGTTCAAGTATGGGTTAACCGTGGGCACGCTAATGAACGGGCTGGAGCAATTTGCGCTTAAAGGCAATATGCCCTGGACGGTGCGCCGTGACAAACCCGATTACGCCTACCTCAAGCCCGCCGCTCAGTGCCAACCCATTGTGTATCCCAAGCCCGATGGCAAGCTCACGTTTGACCGCCTGAGCAGCGTGTTCATCAGCAGCACCAACCACGAAGAACAACAACCCGCGCATTTGACGCTCAAAGACGCCAGCGTTCCCGTCGCGATTAATCTGGCCAAGTTTGCGGGCCCCGAAGCCCGCTATTGCCCGGCAGGCGTTTATGAATTCGTCAAGGACGAAGACAACACCGACCGCCTGCAAATTAATGCGCAAAATTGCGTTCATTGCAAAACCTGCGACATCAAAGACCCCACCCAGAACATTGTTTGGGTGACGCCTGAAGGCGGCGGCGGCCCTAATTATGGGGATATGTAAGATCAAACTCTGGAGCATCTCATGACACTTAAATACACCGATGAGCACGTTTGGCTCAACGTTGACGGCGACATGGCCACCGTGGGCATCACCCATCATGCGCAAGATGTGCTGGGCGACATCGTGTTCGTCGATCTGCCAGAGGTTGGTCAAACATTGGCGCCCAAAGCCGTGGCGGGTGTGGTCGAATCAGTCAAGGCGGCCGCCGATGTTTACATGCCCGTCACGGGCGAAGTGACGCAAGTCAACGAAGCTTTGCGCACTGACCCGGCTTTAGCCAACACTGATCCGCTGGGCCTGGGCTGGTTTTTCAAGATCAAACTCACCCAGCCTAATGAGTTGGATGATTTGATGGACGAGGACGGCTACGCTCTTTTCTCAGCCAAAGGCTAAGGCTTAAAAAGCTAGCGCAACGCGCCTGGCGGGCTCAACTTGAACGAGGCCGCCAGGCTGGCTAGCTCGCGGGCTTGAGCTTGCAGGGCAGTGGAGGCGGCAGAGGTCTGCTCAACCAGAGCGGCGTTTTGTTGGGTAACACCGTCAAGCTGTGTCACCGCCTGGTTAATTTGGGCAATGCCCGCCGATTGCTCATGACTGGCAGCCGCAATTTCGCTCACAATATCGGCAACGCGTTTGATGCCTTGCACAACTTCTTGCATAGTGGCCCCTGCCTGCGCCACTTGCTGCGTGCCCACCCCCACCTTTTCTACCGAGTCTGAAATCAGCAGCTTGATCTCGCGAGCCGCTTGTGCGCTGCGTCCAGCCAAAGATCGCACCTCGGACGCGACCACCGCAAAACCCCGGCCCTGTTCACCCGCACGAGCGGCCTCCACGGCTGCATTCAAGGCCAGAATATTGGTCTGAAAAGCAATGCCATCAATCACCCCAATAATGTCGGCAATTTTGCGTGATGAGGTGTTGATGGTTTGCATCGTCTGCACCACTTCCGACACGGCCAAGCCTCCCCGACTCGCCACATCAGAGGCCGAGGCGGCTAACTGATTGGCCTGACTGGCATTGTCGGCATTGTTTTGCACGGTGCTGGCCAACTGTTCGGAGGCCGCTGCCGTTTGTTCCAGCGCGCTGGCCTGACTTTCGGTGCGACTGGATAAATCCAGTGTGCCGGTGGCGACTTCGCTGGCCGCGCTAGCGATGGCGTCAGAGCCGTTGCGCACTTGCCCTATCAGCTGATGCAAGTTGCTGCGCATGACCTCCATCAGGCTTAATAGATCACTAATTTCGTCGTGTCCTGACTGCGGCACGGTGTGCGACAAATCGCCACCGGCAATGGCGCTGGCCGTGTCATTGGCCTGTTTGAGACCCGTTCGCATCCGCGTCAAGAGTGAAAAGGTCAGCGCGGTAGCCGAGCCGGTGCCAATCAAAATAGACAAGGCAAACACCCACAAGGCCAAGCTAAATCTATTTTCGGCAGCGATGTAGGCCTCATGAGCCTGCTTGACTTGGTAGTCGCGATAGACCGTCAGCGCCTTGATGGCCGCCTCACCTTCAACCAGTCCGGCTTGCAAAAAATAGGCCATGGTCGCGGGACTGAAATCACCGGTTTGAATCGCCTTGATGACCTCATCGAGCTTGACGCGCCAAGCCGCTCGACTGGTCTTGGTGGCCTCAAAAATAGCCTTCTCTTCAGGCCCGGCAGCCGTGTTGTCCATCGCCGTAAAAAGACGATTGGCTTCGGCGCGGTTAGCGGCAATGGCGTCCAGATGAAGATGCGTTGGGTGATCGTGAACAGATGCCAAGGGACTGTCGGGGGCATGTTGAAATGCCAGCAGAATTTGCAGACGGTTTTGAACAATTTTGTCAATCGACTCATCGGCCATCAAGGCGGGCAACATGGCATCGTCATGCAGCGTTTTGATGCTGTCCCGATCTGATACCAGTGCCCAAAAACTGATGCCAATCACACTCCACATCGCGATTGAAAAAATGACAATGGCGGCTATAAAGCGATGTGTAATGCGAAACTTTTCAAACATGAATGCCCCTTGTTTAGTAGCGATATTTTAGGCTTCGCAGGTCACCACTCAATTTCAGGAATCTTACAAAAATGGCGCAATTTTCAAGATTTTTGCGTGATGTTTCAAGTGGTCTTCAATGAAGGTGGCGATGAAGTAATAGCTGTGGTCGTAACCTGCATGACGTCGCAACGTCAGCGGCTGGGCGACCTTGTCACAGGCCGCTTCCAGCAAATGCGGGTTCAACTGCACCGGCAGGAATTTATCGGCCAAACCTTGATCAATCAGAATGCCAGCCGGGTAAGGCGCGGTGCGGCACTCGGCCATCAGTGCGCTGGCATCGTGCGCCGCCCAAGCGGTCTTGTCAGCACCCAGATAACCGGCCAACGCTTTTTCACCCCAAGGGCATTGCGACGGTGCGCAAATGGGCGCAAATGCCGACACCGATTTGAACAAGCCCGGATGTTTTAACGCCAGTGTTAACGCCCCATGTCCGCCCATCGAATGCCCGGAAATCCCCAAATGATCCGTATCTACCGGTAGCTCTTGCGCCACCAGCGACAGTAGTTCAGTGGTGAGGTAACTTTCCATCCGATAGTGCGTTGACCAAGGCGTTTGCGTGGCGTCCAGATAAAATCCGGCCCCCAACCCAAAGTCCCAACTCTCGGCCTCGCCCGCCACACCGGCACCACGCGGGCTGGTGTCTGGCGTGATAAGCGCCAGGCCCAACTCGGCGGCCACGCGCTGCGCCCCAGCCTTGACCATGAAGGTTTCTTCGGTGCAAGTCAGGCCTGCCAAAAACAGCAACGCTGGTACTTTTTGATGTCCGGCTTGTGGCGGTAAGTACACCGAAAACCGCATCGGCAACCCAATCACGCTTGAGTCATGCTGGTAAAAGCGCTGCACGCCACCAAAGCAAACCTGCTCGCTCAATAGTTCCAGGGGTTCCAGCGCGGCCATCAGAACAACACCACACCGCGAATCGACTCGCCGCTCTTCATCAAATCAAAGCCCTTGTTGATGTCTTCGAGCGGCATGGTGTGGGTGATCAGATCGTCAATATTGATCTTGCCTTCCATGTACCAGTCCACAATTTTTGGCACGTCGGTGCGACCGCGTGCGCCGCCAAAAGCGGAACCTTCCCACTTGCGACCCGTCACCAACTGGAAGGGGCGCGTGCTGATTTCAGCGCCGGCTTCGGCCACGCCGATGATGATGCTGCGGCCCCAGCCTTTGTGCGTGCATTCGAGCGCTTGGCGCATCACTTTTGTGTTGCCAATGCATTCAAAGCTGTAGTCAGCGCCGCCGTCGGTGAGCTGAACAATCGCGTCCACGATATTGCCGCCAGCAGCTTCAATAGCTTTTGGATTCAAAAAGTGCGTCATGCCAAACTTGCGCGCCATCGCTTCACGCGCCGGGTTCAAGTCCACGCCAATAATTTTGTCTGCGCCCACCATCTTGGCACCTTGAATCACATTCAAGCCGATGCCGCCCAAACCAAACACCACCACGTTCGCGCCCGCTTCCACCTTGGCCGTGAACAGCACCGCCCCAATGCCGGTCGTGACGCCGCAGCCGATGTAGCAAACCTTGTCAAACGGCGCATCCTTGCGAATCTTGGCCAGCGAAATTTCAGCCGCTACCGTGTAGTTGCTGAAGGTGCTGGTGCCCATGTAATGAAAGATAGGCTTGCCATCCAGGCTGAAACGGCTGGTCGCGTCGGGCATCAAACCCCGGCCTTGCGTGCCGCGAATGAGTTGGCATAAATTAGTCTTGCGGCTCAGGCAGTATTTGCATTGGCGGCATTCGGGCGTGTAAAGCGGAATGACGTGATCGCCTTTTTGCAACGTCGTCACGCCGGGGCCGACATCGACCACAATACCCGCGCCTTCGTGGCCCAGAATCGCCGGAAAGATACCTTCCGGGTCAGCGCCTGAGAGCGTGTAGTAATCGGTGTGGCAGATGCCGGTGGCCTTGATTTCAACCAGGACTTCGCCAAATTTTGGGCCTTGCAAATCAACGGTTTCAATGGTCAGGGGTTGGCCTGCTTTCCAGGCGACTGCAGCTTTTGTTTTCATGAAAATTCTCTCAAGGTCTAGTCAATAAGGGACTGTAATTCTAGGGATGCGCGTTGACTTTGGATAGGTTGGCGCCCAAATCAAGCACCGCCAGCCAGCGTTCAACATCCGCAGGACAGTTGATGGTACGCAGTGATGCATAAGCCTGTTCGGCTTCGGGATATCGGCGCCGCAAAAAGTTCAGCCACTGTTTGAGCCGGCCCGCTTGCTGGCGCGGTTCAAGATGCACACACACCAGGCGCCAAAAGTCGCTCATCAGCGGCAACAGTGTCAGCCAGGTCACGCCCACATTCGCCGACTCGGACGCGAGCCAAGCCGGTTGATTCGGTGGACGGGTTGCGGCTTTAATCGCCAGCGCCAAGCCTGGATCGGTGACCATGCCACGGCCCAGCATCAAACTGTGACAACCCGACACCTCACGACAACGCAAGGCGTCTTGCACCGTCCATATTTCGCCATTCGCGACGACGGGAATGCGCACAGCTTCACGAATATCGGCAACACGTTCCCAATAAGCAGGAGGCCGATAGGCATCGGCTTTGGTGCGGGCGTGCACCACCAACTCGCAGGCGCCACCGCTCTCAATGGCCAGCGCGCATTCTTCAGCGCGCAAGTCGTCGTGAAAGCCCAGGCGCATTTTGGCGGAAACCGGCAAATGGGCGGGCACAGCACGGCGCACGGCCGCCACTATTTTTAACAGCAGTTCGGGGTCTTCCAACAGTGCCGCACCGCCACCATGGCGATTCACGGTTTTGGCTGGACAACCAAAATTGAGGTCAATGCCGTGAGGCCCCAGGGCGGCCAGACTGGCGGCGTTATCTGCCAGACAAACCGGATCCGAGCCAAGTAATTGGGCCCGCACAGGAACCCCCGCCAACGTCCGTCCGCCGTTGAGCAGCTCAGGCACGACCCGAATAAAAACACGATCAGGCAGCACTGAATTGGTGACTCGAATAAACTCCGAAACACAGCGGTCAACCCCGCCGACGCGCGTCAAAATATCGCGCAGGACAAAGTCAAGCAAGCCCTCCATGGGCGCAAGAATAATAGTCATGAAAATAAACCAGGCGTAAAAACGAAGAAGAAAAAGAACGAGAGCGGCCTGTGACCGATAAGCATTTTGTCGCAAAAGACTCAAGGCCGGGCTTCAGTTTTTGACTTGGTTAGACCTTGGGTCAGGCGTTTGTAATTGCCGGACAATCGCTCAACGATTTCATCAACACATTACAAATAATCCATGACTATCTCCGTCACTATTGAGCTTGCCTATAACTTCACAGTCCATGCCAGCGCTCAAGAAGCTTTTGACCTTTTGTCGGACATTCCGACTTGCGCCAGTTTTTTTCCGAATTTAGACCAGCTGGTTGACCTCGGTGAAGCGACCTATCGCTGGGAAATGGAAAAAATAAGCGTGGCTCAAGTTGAGTTGCAAACCCTCTACGCTTGCAAATATGTCGCTGACAAGGTGCAGCAAACGATAGTCTGGACGCCGGTTGAGGGCGAAGGCAACGCTTTGGTGTCAGGCGAGTGGGCTGTTGGCAAGAAAAACCAGGCGACGCATATCGCCTTGCAACTCACAGCCACTTTAGAGTTGCCCCTGCCCGGCTTTATGAGCGGCATGGTCACCCCCGTTGTGGAAAAAAAGTTTACCAAGCTGATTGAAAAATACCTTGTTAATCTCACGGCTCGTTTGGGCGGTGAAGTTTAAGAGTGATCAAAAAACCCGTGCTTTAAAACTTTTAAAACCGCTCACAAGCGCCAGCACCACCGCACCGGCCACGATGCCAACGCCAGCATTCAGTCCCAAAGCAAGGCCCGACGAGAGTGATGAACCCGCGCTCAGACTGAGTTGCTCAACCCACTGACCCGTACCCGGAATGCCGTGCACCAAAATGCCACCACCCACCAAAAACATGGCTGCTGTTCCCGCGATGGACAAGCCTTTCATGAGATAAGGCGCCGTGGTCAGCACGCCACACCCGAGACGGCGCTGCAGACGGGCGACTGTATGAATCCCTGCTTTTTGGCTCAGGTAAAGTCCACCGTCATCCAGCTTAACAATGCAGGCCACCAAGCCATAAACCCCTAGCGTCATCACCAGCGCAATGCCACTGAGGACGACCACTTGTGTCATCAGCGGGCTGGCCTGCACGGTTCCCAAAGTGATGGCGATAATTTCGGCGGACAAGATGAAGTCAGTACGCACGGCACCGTTGATTTTTTCTTTTTCCAGCAGCACTAAATCAATGGCTGGGTCAGCCAGCGCTTGCGCAAGTTTGGCTTGGTGCGCGGCCTCATCTGCGTGGCGACTTAAAAACTTGTGGGCCAGTTTTTCAAAACCCTCAAAGCACAAATAAGCGCCACCGAGCATCAGTAAAGGTGTCACACCCCAAGGCGCCAAAGCACTGATGGCCAGCGCAGCCGGTACCAAAATAGCTTTGTTGATCAGGGAGCCTTTGCAAACAGCCCAGACGACCGGAAGTTCACGATCAGCCCTGACGCCAGAGACTTGCTGGGCGTTCAGCGCCAAATCGTCACCCAGCACACCGGCGGTTTTTTTGGCCGCTATTTTGGTCAAAACTGCCACATCGTCGAGAACGGTAGCAATGTCATCAAGCAGGGCAAGCAGGCTGGTGGCCATAATTTTTAGGGGATTAGGTGGTTAAGTTGTGAGGCGTTGCTCAGTTCAAATCGCGCTTCATGCGGATTTCTTCTACTTTAACTGTCCCTATAGCCACAGTTTTTATGCTGGTCATTTCGCGTTTGAAACCGGCCATGTCGTGAAAACGCACGGCGCGCTCGTTGCCCAAAGGCAACCAAATGGTAACTTTGGTGCAGCCTTCATCAAGCAACCCGTCGCGGGCGGCGTCCCACAGCGCCAGGCCAACGCCTTGGCCCCAGTGCGAGGTGGCGGCGTAAATAGCCCAGATTTCGCCGGTCGTGGGTGGCGTGCCTTTGTCGCGTGAACGATCAAATCCGACGAAACCAATGATTTTTTCGCCCTCGACGGCGACATAAACCTGCGGCTCACAAAACTCAATGGCATCGCGCCAGTAAGCCTGACTTTTATCGAGCGAGACGGCGGGCATTTTTTCACCGGGAACAAGGCTTTTAAAGGCGGCTTGGCTGGCGCTGGCATGAATTTCAGCGATGGCTTTGGCGTCGCGCACATGGGCTGGGCGCACTTCAAGAATGGGGGTAATTGGCATGGGGAAGTGTGGGGCGAACCCAAAGAAAATAGTAAAAATTGGAGGTTGATTGTCGCCGCATTTTTGTGCCTTGAAGAAGATGGGACGACAGCAAAAAACACGTCGCTTTGGCGGTCAGGTTTAGCGCCGTCAAAGCGAATCGGTATCAGTCGGGTTATTGGTTTTCTTTTTCTTTGCTGGCTTTTTGCAAACGTTCAAATCGCCTTAAATCAGCATTCCTGATCGGAATCGCTTCTTTTCTAAGCAACTTGACAATCGAAAGAATCAGCATCAGCAAGATTACCGTAAATGGTAAAGCTGAAATCAGGGACGCCGTCTGCAGTGCCTCCAGTCCACCGGCATACAACAACACCCCCGCAATCGCTGCCATCAAAAATCCCCAGACAAGTTTGGCAAACAGGGGCGGCACAAGACTTCCATTGGTTGTCATGCTAGCCAAAATATAGGTCGCTGAATCTGCTGAGGTCACCAAAAAAGTAAAGATCAAAAAGATGGACAGAATCGACAAAATGGTGGTGAGCGGCAGATGCAAATAGGTTTGAAAGAGTGCACTCGTTAAATCAATATTGACGGCCTCTGCAATGCCGGTTTGGTAGTTCAAATCATTCCACAAAGCAGTTCCACCAAAAATGGCAATCCACAAGCAGGCAATGGCAGGCGGAATGACCATCACACCCATAATAAATTCACGAATGGTTCGTCCTTTGGAAACACGCGCAACAAAAGCGCCCACAAAAGGAGACCAGGCAATCGCCCAAGCCCAATAGAAAATAGTCCAGTCTCTAACCCAGGTTCCTTTTTGGTACGGCTCAAGTCGCAAACTGTAGTGAATAAAGTTGGTGAAGTAATCGCCAATTGCCAAAACAAAAGTTTCCAGAATAAAAACTGTAGGCCCCGCTATAAAAACAAAAGTCATTAAAATGAGTGCGACACCCAAATTTAAATTACTTAAATAGCGAATGCCTTTATCCAGTCCTGTTGAGGATGACAGCATGTAGGCAATAAATATGATGACAATAATAAAAAACTGAATTAAAAAAGAATTCCCTGTTTCAAATACTGTATCTAACCCTCCGTTAATTTGAAGAATACCCAACCCCAGTGAAGTTGCAATCCCCATGACGGTGGCAATGACAGAGAAGGAATCTATGGTTGTTTTAACAATCGGCTTTTTTCCTGTGACCGACTCCAGTGCTGTTGAGATGAGCCCATCTTTTTTCTTTCGATATTGAGAAAACCCCATGACCAGGCCGACAATCGCAAAGACAGACCACTGACTGATACCCCAGTGGAAAAAAGAATAGCCCATAGCAACACGCGCTGCTTTTTCAGTCTGTGCTGTTACATCTGATACTGGAGAGGTAAAAAAGTGACTCATTGGTTCGGCCACCCCCCAAAATACAAGACCGACGCCAAAGCCTGCAGAGAAAAGCATGGCGACCCATGTAAAAAACGAAAACTCCGGCAACTCATCGTCAGGTCCGAGTCGAAGTGCGCCATATTTACTGATGGCTAAAAATGTTAGAAATAATATAATTATAAAAACGGCCAGCAAATAAAACCAACCAAAGTTTACTGTTGTAAAAATAAATAATTTTCCAGCTATCTCTCCAAACTTTTTTGGGATTGTTGCGCCTAAAATAACAAGTAATAAAATTACTGACGCTGAAATCGAGAATACAGGATTCTTCCATATTTCTTTATTTGTCATTTCTATCTCTTTTCAGGTTAACACTTTAAATTTATGTGCAGGATGCAAATAGTGCTGGCTATGATTATTACATTATGTAAAAATTCAGACGCAGAGTCCTTTTTTCATGCAGGTATGAGATTCATGGTATATGGCCTGCATAGATCAAATCAAAATTTAATGCCCTAAATATCAGGGCTTATTTTCTATAAAAACCATGAAGTTCACAATGAGACTTTGTAGTATGTAAAATTTTTACCTGCTAAATTTTTAACATATTTGTTAACTTGGGAAGTCAGGCGATACACCCCGTCACGGGCTCATGTCTAAACAGCCAGATGAATTTAGGAACAGTAGCGACCCCAGCGCGGCTGTGTCGCCCTTCACATAAAAAACCTGCGCTTAAGGCTTCAGGTTCGCACTGGCCGCTGCGCCCCGCAAAAACTCAATCAGGCCCCGATCAGCAGACAGCCGAGTGGCCAACACACAGGCCTGCACGACATCGCGCTGATTTCCCAGGGTGGTTTGCAAGCGTTCAGCCAACGGGTGTCCCCGCTGAATTTGACGGCCGGATAAAAGAGGTTGCAGCGACTCAACGGCGTAACGCACACGCTTGGCAAGAAGGCGAACCCGGTGTTGTTGCGCTGCATAGTCAGCTGCATTTGAGGCGTCAGTGCGCCCTTGTTTGTTCAGTGCTTTCAAGGCGCGCTCTAACTGCGCTTGCCATCGCAAAACGCGTTGCCGGGTCCAGCGGCGTACCGACACTTTTTTAACCGGCTTAGCTTTTACCGACGCTTTGGCTGACGTCAAATCCTCCAGCCATTGCGTCGTCGCCAGCAGGCTGACCCCGATAGCTGGCTCTTGCAGGGCGTAGCGCACTGCTTTACGCTGAAGGTCTGTGGTGTCGTTCAAGGCTTGAAACAAGGTGTGCCAATTTTGTGCGCGCCGGTCGTCGCCAGCCGTGTAGGCGTCGGCTAACGGCGGCAGTGTTTGGGTGCGAACTACATCCAGATCGCGCAGCTCGCCTAAAAATACCAGCAGCGCGTGCAAGGCCTGCCATGGGGCAACCGCATCAAGCGCCAAAACAGGCTTAAAAAAACGCAAGGCGCTTTTAAAGCGCCGCCAACCTACCCGCGCCTGATGCACCACCTCCGGGTCATCCGAATGGCGCAGCGCATTAAGGTTGCGGGTGAACTGGCAAAAACTTTCACGCAACACCTGCTGGGCAAGCTGTGGCAAAGGCAATTTGGGCGTCAATATCAGCGGCTGGGCACGCCAGGGCTGATCCAAACTGTCTTGTGCCAAGGCGTAGCCCCGTTCGGCTTTGCTCATCGTGGCGGGCAATACGGCTATGGTTTGCGCGATTTGTCGTGCAACTTCAAACAAAGCAGCAGGCAAGCCCGCTTTAAGTTCCAGCTCCAGCTCGCAAATAGGTGTTTGCTTGCCTTCAACGTCGATGTAGCCGATGTCCAGTGCCACCTCCACCACACTGCCGTTACGGCGACGCACCTGCCAACTGGTGCGTTCAAATTGCGTGATGAAGCATGGTTTGAGCTTTTTAAACAAGGCGCCATCCGCATCTGTATCAGCCCACGGCGTCGCTTTAAGCACATGCCACGACAGCGCCGAACCGGGCACAGGCGACTCCCATTCACCGCGCTGACTCAACGCTGAGTCACTGCGCCCTCCGGTCTTGAGGGTTTGCAACCACTGTGGATGCGCTTCGCTGCCGACACGGCGCAGACGCAGCGCCACGCGTGCTTGGTGCAACTGTTGATCAGGCGTGTCGTAATAAATATTGTGCAAATGTTGCTGTGTCGGCGTGCGCCTTGCCAACACGGGCGCGCGGGCCAGGCGCTTGACCAGACTTGCCGGATCGAGGGTGGGCAGCGCCAGCTTGAGTTCAATTTCTTGCGGACCAGGAGGTGTTGGATGGGATTTCATGGAAATGTAGTAACTTGAGTAGAGTGCTGATTTTCCACCAGCACGTCGGGTGAGGACAACCACGACACGGCACAAAATAACGCCTGACGCCATGGTTTGTGGTTGTTGTTCTCCGAAAGCCGAAAACAGGTCAGCCCCTTGATCAAGGCGTGAAACGCCATAATCATCGCCATTTAAGTTCGCTTAACCGACAACAGGAAACCCCCATGCACTTCATCCAACCTGCTGTTTATCTGCTTCTATCCATCGCGCTCGTGGGCTGCACCAGCGCACCCGTGAGCGGCCCGGAAAAAGACAAAACCTACCGCATTACCGTGATGCACACCAACGACCATCATGGTCGTTTCTGGAAAAACAGCGAGGGCGAATATGGCATGGCGGCGCGCAAAACGGTGATTGACCGCATCCGCGATGATGTCGCCGCTAACGGGGGCTACAGCCTGCTGCTCGATGGTGGCGACGTGAATACCGGCATTCCCGAGTCGGACTTGCAAGATGCAGTGCCCGACTTCAAGGGCATGAACTTGCTGGGTTATCAAGCCATGGCCGTAGGCAACCATGAGTTTGACAAACCACGCGCCGTGCTGGAGATGCAGCGCCAACTGGCGCAATTCCCGATGCTGTCCGCCAACATTTACGAACATGGCGAACGCCTGTTTGCGCCCTACAAAATCTTCAATCTGGGCGGCGTGCGTGTTGGCGTCATGGGGTTGACGACGGAGGACACTTACAAGATGGTGCATCCGGATCATGTAGCGAACGTCGAGTTTCGCAGCGTCATCGCCGAGGCCACTCAAGTGGTGCCCGAACTGCGCCGACAAGCCGATGTCGTCATTGCCGCCACCCACATGGGCCACTACGAAAACGGCCATCACGGCACGCAAGCGATGGGCGATGTGGAAATGGCACGCGCGGTTAACGGGATTGATTTGGTGGTGGGCGGCCACAGTCAAAATCCGGCCTGCATGAAGGCTGAAAATGTGCTGGACCGCGCCTATGTGCCCGCCAGCGCCTGCACGCCTGACCGGCAAAATGGAACCTGGATTGTGCAAGCCCACGAATGGGGCAAATATGTAGGCCGCGCCGACTTTGAATACCGCAATGGCAATTTCAAGTTAGTTCACTACGCGCTGATCCCCGTCAACCTGAAAAGCGCACCCCAGATACCTCAAGTGGCCGAAGACCCAACCATGCTGACGCTACTGTCGCCTTATCAGGCGTTTGGTCAGCGCCAACTGGGCTTGGACATTGGCGAAACCGACCGCCGCCTTGAAGGCGAGCGCGCTATTTTGCGCACCCGGCCCGCCGCCATGGGCACCTTGGTCGCGCGCGCCATGATGGAAAAAACCAAAGCCGACTTTGCCGTGATCAACGCCGGCGGCGTGCGCGACTCGCTAGCCGCGGGCAAGATCACCTACAAAGATGTGCTCAAGGTTCACCCGTTTGGTAACACCCTCGTCACGGTGGACTTCACCGGCACCGAGGTGATGGCCTACCTGAACGTGGTCGCTCAAATGACGCCCGGCTCGGGGGCTTTTGCGCAGTTTGCGGGCATCAGGCTGGACATCGTGCATGGCGCCGTGACGCACGCCAGCCTTCAGGGTTTGCCGATTGAGTCAGGCCGGATGTACCGATTGGTGGTCAACAGTTTTCAGGCGGCAGGCGGTGACGGTTATCCGCCACTGACCAACCACCCCAGTTTTGTGAATACCCGCTTTGTGGATGCCGACGTGTTGCGCGCCTACATCGCCGCACATAGCCCACTTAAAGCGTCAGATTTTGAGTCAAACGAGGCGGTCTTGCGTAGATAATCACTGCCATTGCGGCCTCATTTCGAGGCGCGGAACTTGCAACTTAGGAGCATAAAAATGGCAAAAGGTCAACAAAGCAACAAGATGGTTAAAAAACCAAAAAAGGACACCGCACCGCCCAAGCCCGTCTCGCCTGACGCCGTGCGTCCCACCGTCACCACCGTGGTTGCCGTGCGCGGTAAGCTCAAAAACGCCCCCACGCGTTGATCCAGAATAACCCGCAAGAACTGTCAATCCCATGAGAAAAATTGCCGCTGACCGCAAGTCTCTCTTGCCGTCTGACGGCAATAGAAAAAAAGAACTTGTCAAAGAGTATTCCTTGCCGCAGATGGTCAAAGATCTGCGCAAATATCAGGCTGAACTGGAAACGCAAAACAAGGCTTTGCGCTACAGCCAGATTGCTGCTGATGGCGCATCTGAACGCTTTTTAACCCTTTTCTCGAACGTCCCACTGGCCTTGATGGTGGTGGACGAAAACGGTTTGGTATTAGAGAGCAATGCCATGGCTTTGCGTCTTTTCAGACCCAAGGAAAACGATCCTCCCCTGAATTTTTTATTGCCTTTGGTCAGCAGCGAGCATGTCGCCAAGGTAAAAAATGGTTTTTGTAGCGCTAAAAACACAGGCACCAGCCTGATCACCGAAGTCGTTTTTTCATGCGGCTCCGATGGCGTTTTGACTGGCGACCTGCACATCGCCCGTATCGAAAATAGGCAAGACGAGTTGGCGCACTTTATTTGCGCCTTTATCGACCAAAGCCCGTTGCTGGCCCAACGCCGAGCGCTGCAAGTCAGTGCCAATGTTTTGCGCGAGCGCAATGAAGAACTGCAGCTGAGTAAAGACCGGCTGGCCTCCATCATCAACGCCTCGCTGGACGCCATTATTTGTATCGATCAGGACAAGCGCATCACGATCTTCAATCCAACGGCGGCAGCTCTATTTCAATGCGCCTCCGCCGATGCCATGGGCAGCGAGTTAGCCCGGTTTTTGCCAGAAGCGGTGCAAACCCTGAACTACGCACACCTCGCCACCCATGCGCAATTGGGTGAAATGACGGCCCTCACGGCAGGCGGACAAACCGTGGCGATTGAAGCCAGCGTGTCTTTTGAGCATCACCCCGATGGCGACACCACTACCACCATCTTTGCGCATGACTTGACCGCCCGAAAAAAGATTGAAGCCCACCGCAATGCCCTGGAGTCGCAGTTGCGGGAGTCTCAAAAGATGGAAGCTGTCGGCACCATGGCAGGCGGCATTGCCCATGATTTCAACAACATCATCAGCGCCATTTTGGGCAACGTCGAGTTAGCCAGACAAGACGCAGGGGCGTTGTCACCGGCGCTCGTCAGTCTGAACGAGATTGACAAGGCGGGTCGGCGCGCGCGCGATCTGGTGCGGCAGATATTGGCCTTCAGTCGCCATGAGTCACCCCAACGGGTGCCGATTCAATTGGCCGATGTGGTGGAAGAAACCGTGCATTTGTTAAAGGTCACTTTGCCGCCGACGGTTGAGATGCGGGTTAGCATTCTTGCCGATGTGCCCGCCGTGCTGGCCGACGCCACCCAAGTCGAGCAGGCGCTTTTGAACCTCTGCACCAATGCGATTCAAGCCATTGGCCCACATCGGGGCATGGTTCATATTGTGCTGAATTACAACTTGCAGCTAGGTACAAATTCGGTCGAACGCAGAAGCGGCGCTCGCGGGCCGCACGTCAGTTTGTCCGTACAAGACACCGGCAGCGGTATTGACACAGAAACATTGGCGCGGGTGTTTGAGCCGTTCTTCACAACCAAACCCGTTGGTCAGGGAACAGGTTTGGGTCTGGCTGTCGTGCACGGCATCATGCGCACCCACCAAGGCACGGTGGAGGTGCAAAGCACCCCCAACACCGGCAGCCTGTTCACACTTTATTTCCCGATAGCCCATGTGGCGCTGGTGCCCCCGCTGCCTGTAGCGCCCAAACCCAAACCCAAAACCGTGCAAGGCATGGGCAAGCACGTCATGTATGTTGACGACGACGAAGCGTTGGTTTTTTTGGTGGAGCGGGCGCTCACACGCAAGGGTTTTGTCGTCAGCACCTTCACTGACCCGCGTCAGGCGGTGCTCGCCTTAAAAGCGCATCCACTGGACTTTGACCTGCTGGTTACGGACTACAACATGCCCGGCTACAGCGGTGTTGAGTTGTTGCGTGAAGCCCGTTTGATCCGCCCTGAACTCCCGGTCGCGCTGGCCTCCGGCTACGTCACGCCGGAAATTGAGCAATGCGCGCTAGCTGAGGGTGCGCGGGCACTCATTCATAAACCCAACGATGTCGATGAAATGTGCGAAACCTTGCAACGACTCCTGCAACCGCCTCCATCTGGCGCAGACAAGCTCTGATGCGCGCTGCTGAACTGGATGTCAAGCTGCTTTATGCCGACGAGGCTATGCTGGTACTGGATAAACCCGCCGGACTGCTCTCGGTGCCGGGCCGGGGAGAAGATAAACAAGACTGTTTAAGCGCCCGCGTGCAACGCCTCTACCCCGATGCGTTAATCGTGCATCGACTGGATATGGCCACTTCAGGGGTGATGGTTTTTGCGCGAGGATTGGCCGCGCAGCGCGCTTTGAACGAATCGTTTGCAAATCGCACTGTCAGCAAGCGGTACGTGGCCGTCGTTGAAGGAAATTTGATGGGGTCGTTGCACGATTGGCAGGTCATTGATCTGCCCATTATTGTGGACTGGCCCAATCGGCCACGTCGCATGATTGATCACCAACGCGGCAAACCCAGCGTGACGCGCTGGCGCTGGCTGTCACACGACGCGGCGCGTAAGACAACCCGTATCGAACTGGAACCTGTGACCGGGAGGTCGCATCAATTGCGTGTTCATCTGTTGGCTTTGGGGCATGGCATTGCAGGCGATGCCTTGTACGGCAGCCTGCAATCGCAGGCATTGGCTGAACGCTTATGGCTGCACGCATGTGTGCTTGAACTGGCGCATCCGGCCACCCGCCAACTGATGCGTTTTGTCAGCCCGGTCCCTTTTTAAAGCTAACGGGGCTGACGCCACGGGGTTTGTGGCGATTATTTAACCCGGTTACCGATCACGCCACCGACGGCTGCACCGCCAACAGTGCCCAGCGTGCTGCCACCTGTCAAAATTGAACCGGCCACGCCACCCACGCCCGCACCGATGGCTGTGTTTTGGTCGCGTTTTGACATGCTGCCACAAGCGCCAAGGCTGAGTAAAAGAGCGAGGGCCACGGCATTAACGCCTAGCATTTTGACTGTTTTCATAATAATTTTTGAGTGCGTTAAAAGAATGGAATTGTGCGCTTATTTAAGTTTCAAGCGCCTCCCCAGTGCTTTAGTGACGGTTGCGTGAACGGCTGAACAGGCTGACTGCCGCCATCAAAACAACGCCTACAGCGGCCCCGATTAAAAGTGCCTTGGTGGGTTCTTCCTTGATGTAGTGAACGGTGTTGTCCGAGGCCCGCAAAGCCTTGTCGCGCAGTTGCAGCGATGTATCACGAACGCTTTCTGCGCCCCGATGTGCCAGCGCACTCACCTGCTCTGTTGTGCGGTTCAGCAAAGGAGCGGCTTGTTCGGCAAGGCGGTTGAGCTGGTCTAAAGATTTATTGGCAAACATGTGATTCCTTTGAGTAAATTAGCGTGAGTAGCATACCAAAATCGTGACAAAGAACCGTTGTCAAACATCTTTATTGCGCATGGCTGGTTGGGTTACTTACGCGCCAAAGATTGCGCTAGGATGCCCACATGACTCAACACCTCTACATTCTTACCGGCGCCTCCCGTGGCATGGGACGGGCCATGGCAGAACAATTGTTAGCGCCCAGCAACACCCTGTTATGCCTCTCCCGCCATCCTGCTGAAGCCTTGGCCCTGCAGGCAACTCAGGTGGGCTGCCAACTGGTGCAGTGGTCGCTTGATTTGGAACACAGCCTTGAGGCCAGCACCCAACTCACCACATGGCTGGCGCTGGCCACGTCAAACACCTGGGCCAGCGCCACCTTGATCAACAATGCGGGCGTCATGCCCCCGGTCGTGCCTTTAAGCGAGGCCGATCCGCTGGCGTTGGCTCAGGCGCTTCGGGTGGGGCTGGAAACACCGCTGCTTTTAACGGCTGTTTTTTTGCACGCCACACAAGCCTGGCATGTCCCGCGCCGCGTCCTCAATATCTCATCGGGCCTGGGGCGCCGGGCCATGGCTTCTCAAACCGGTTATTGCGCGGCCAAAGCGGGCATGGACCACTTCACCCGCTGCCTCGCTTTGGAAGAAGCACGCAAGCCCCAAGGCGCCAAAGTGTGCGCTTTGGCACCCGGCGTGATTGACACCGATATGCAAGTACAACTGCGCGGCGCCCAAGCGTCAGCGTTTCCAGATCGGGAAAATTTTGTCGCGCTAAAAAATCAGGGTCAACTGGCCAGTCCGGCTGAGGCGGCCCGACAAATTCTGGATTACCTGGCCCGGCCTGACTTTGGCAGTCATCCCGTGGGCGACCTGCGCGACGCTCCGTAAGATGCCAATCAGGGTTGGCTTGCACACTGCACACGCCTTTTAATTCATAAAAACCAGGAGATTTTCATGCGTCGTGAAGTTGTTGTTGTGAGCGGTGTGCGCACTGCCATTGGTACCTATGGCGGTAGTCTGAAAGATATTGCCCCCACCGAACTAGCCGCGCAAGTGGTGCGCGAGTCGCTGGCGCGGGCTGGCGTGGACGGCAAAGATGTTGGCCATGTGGTGTTTGGTCACGTCGTCAACACTGAACCCAAAGACATGTATCTGTCCCGCGTGGCGGCGATCAACGGCGGTTGCGCCGAAGGCACGCCCGCATTCAACGTCAACCGTTTATGCGGTTCAGGCCTGCAAGCCATCATTAACGCCAGCCAAAGTATTTTGCTGGGCGATTGCGATATCGCCATTGGCGGCGGCGCTGAAAACATGAGCCGTGCGCCCTATGCCAGTCTGAATATGCGTTGGGGCGCGCGCATGGGCGACACCCAGATGGTCGATATGGTGGTGGGTGCTTTGCACGACCCGTTCCATACCATTCACATGGGCGTGACCGCTGAAAATATCGCCACCAAATGGGGCATTACCCGCGAACAACAAGACGCGCTGGCGGTTGAAAGCCACCACCGCGCGGAGCGGGCGATTACCGAAGGCCGCTTCAAAAGCCAGATTGTGCCGGTCATGCTCAAAAGCCGAAAAGGCGAAGTGGCGTATGACACCGACGAACATTTCCGCCCCAACTGCACCCTGGCCGACCTAGCCAAACTCAAGCCCGCCTTTGTCAAAGAAACCGGCACCGTGACCGCTGGCAATGCATCCGGTATTAACGATGCTGCCGCTGCCGTGGTGTTGATGGAAGCTGGCACCGCCAAAGCGCGTGGCCTGAAACCACTGGCCCGTTTGGTGGCTTACGCTCACGCCGGTGTCGATCCCAAATACATGGGTATTGGCCCCGTTCCCGCGACGCAAATGGCCTTGAAAAAAGCCGGTCTGACGATCAACGATCTGGACGTGATCGAGGCCAACGAAGCCTTTGCAGCACAAGCTTGCGCCGTCGCGCAAGACTTGGGCTTGGACCCCGCCAAGGTCAACCCCAATGGTTCCGGCATTTCGCTGGGTCACCCGATTGGTGCCACCGGCGCGCTGATCACGGTCAAGGCTTTGTATGAACTGGAACGCATCGGTGGCCGTTACGCCCTGGTGACGATGTGCATCGGCGGCGGCCAAGGGATTGCCGCCATTTTTGAGCGCGTGTCTTGATCAGCCCAGCTGACCGACACAGCGGCCTTTAGAGCCGCGCCATGAGCACTCACAAACACTGGAGTCTGGGGGCCAAGCTGGCACTGGTGGGCGCGCCCTTCCTGCTGCTGGCTTTGCTCTCCACGGTGGCTACCTTGTGGGTGTCTTGGCAGCTTGACGGCGGCGCGGCCGCGGTCAATGAAGCGGGCCGAATGCGGATGCAGTCTTACCGCATGGCCTTGTCGATTGGCACTGGCGAGATCCGTGAATTAGCCGAACAGGTCAAAGAGTTTGACCAGAGTTTGGCGGTCCTGAAAAGTGGCGATCCCGAGCGCCCTTTGTTTGTGCCTTGGGACAATACTGTACAAACCCGGTTCTTGACCGTCGAGCAAGACTGGGCACGTTTTCGGTCCCAATGGATCGATAACAACCCGACTGTGATGCGTGATTTGCGCGCTGAGACTGTCAAATTTTCCAGCAACATTAACGCGCTGGTGACCAGTATTGAGTCGCACATGGCGCACTGGACGGCGCTGCTGCATTTGCTGCAAATGAGCATGTTGGCAATGGCTGTGCTGGGAGCTGCCGTGTTGCTTTACACCGGCTATCTGTTTGTGCTGGAACCCGTGGGCCAGCTCAAACAAGCGATTGAAAAAATACAGTCCGGCGATTTTGGTGCTCGCGTCGAACGCGTCACCAGTGACGAATTCGGCACGCTGGCGGATGGCTTTAACGGCATGGCTGAACACCTGCAGTCCATGTATCACCACCTGGAACGCAAAGTGGCCGAGAAAACGGCGGAGCTTGAAGAAAAACATGAACGGCTGGAAAGCTTGTACGGCGTCACCGCCCTGGTCGCCAAGGCCACTTCGCTGGACGAACTGGCGCAGGGTTTTACCAAAAGCATGACCCAAATTTCTCATGCTGATGGCGTCGCGCTGCGTTGGTCGGATCAGGCCAACCAGCGCTATTTAATGTTGGCGGCCCACGGCTTGCCCAGCTTTATGGTGGATGCCGAACTGTGCCTTGGCAAAGGCGATTGCCATTGCGGCATCGTCACCCCGGAGATCGGGTTGCGCGTCATTCCCATCCAGTCGTTGAGCGATACCTCGCTGCAGCATTGCGCCAAGGCCGGGTTTGAAACCGTCATCAACATCCCGGTTTTTCTGCATGAACGGCTGATGGGCGAGGTTGATCTTTTTTACCACGCCCGCATCAGCCCATCGCCCGAGGAACGCTCTTTGCTGGAGGCGCTCAGTAGCCATTTGGCCAGCGCCATGGAAAACCTGCGGCTCAACGCGCTGGAAAGAGAAGCCGCCGTGTCGCAAGAACGGCACTTGCTGGCCCGCGAGTTGCACGACTCTATCGCTCAATCGCTGGCATTTCTCAAAATTCAAGTGCAATTGATGCGCGACGCCGTGCAGTCCGGCAACGAGATCAACATCAAACAGGTGCTGGAAGAAATTGACGTGGGCGTGCGCGAGAGTTATGGCGACGTGCGTGAACTGCTGCTGCACTTTCGCACCCGCACCAACACCGAGGACATCGAGCCCGCGCTGGCAACCACGCTGCGAAAGTTTGAACACCAAAGTGGCATGAAAGCGTCGCTGAACATGCAGGGGCAAGGCATGCCGCTGTCGCCTGATCTGCAAATCCAAGTGCTGCATATTGTTCAAGAGGCTTTGTCCAATGTGCGCAAACACGCCCGCGCTTCGCAAGTCTGGCTGGATGTGCAGCAGCAACCGGCTTGGCGCTTTGAGGTGCGTGACGATGGCGTCGGGTTCATGCCCAACAACGAACTGGATGAAACCCATGTTGGGCTGCGCATCATGACGGAGCGCGCCCAGCGCATTGGCGCTGATCTGGAAGTGATCTCAACCCCAAGTCACGGCAGCTCCATCATTCTCACCTTGCCGCTGCCGGCCCACCCGATGCCCGGCGCGGCCATAGCAGACCGCGAAGCCGCTGTGGTCTCGGCATAATCCCCGTCATGCAACACTCTGATCAAGCGCCCATTCGTATTTTGGTGGTGGACGACCACACCTTGTTTCGGCGCGGCTTAACCGCTCTACTGGCGCGCGACCCGCGCTTGAACGTCATCGGTGACGCGGCGGACGCGGGCCAGGCGCAGCGAAAAGCGCAAGAGCTTCAGCCCGACATTATTTTGCTGGACAACCACTTGCCCGGCGTCCAAGGCGTTGACGCCCTGCCCGCTTTGATGGAAGCCGCCCCTAACGCCCGCATTCTGATGTTGACCGTCAGCGAAGATGAAAATGACCTCGACGCCGCTTTGCGTGGCGGTGCATCCGGCTATCTTTTAAAAACCATCGAAGGTGATGCGTTAACGCTAGCCATCCAACGCGCCATGCAAGGCGACAGTGTGGTGGCCCCCGAAATGATGAGCAAGTTGATCGCCGCTTATCGCGGGGCCACAAAAGGCGAACCTGTCGCCGTGGAAGAACTTGCCGCACCCGACAGCGTCACTGAAACCGCTATCGCCAGTCTGTCGCCTCGTGAACTGGATGTGTTGCGCGGCATCGTGCGCGGTGCCAGCAACAAGGAAATTGCCCGCGAACACGGCATTGCCGAAACCACCGTCAAAATTCATGTGCAACACGTTTTACGCAAACTCGACGTCAGCTCCCGCGTTCACGCCGCCGTCATCGCAAGTGAGCACGGTTTGCTTTGATCTGGCGCAAATCATGGCAAAAACAATGCGCCTCTAGTTCTTTAGAACTACCCCATTCGCCACTGACCTAGTTCTTTTTACCGGGGTCTCCGCTCCTTTAGAGGGATACCGCACCAAGGCTTGGCCGCCTAAAGTCATGTCATTCCAAAGGAGTTAATGACATGACTAAAAAAAGGCAGGCACTTTCGGTGCTCATTGCCAGCACATTTGCATTTACCGTGTGCTTTATGGTCTGGATGATGTTCGCTGTGATCGGCATCCCGATCAAGAAAGCGCTGGATCTCAACGCCACCCAATTCGGCTTGCTCATGGCAACGCCGGTACTCACCGGCTCCCTGATTCGGGTGCCACTCGGTATCTGGACGGACAAATTTGGCGGCCGCATTGTGATGACCATTTTGATGGCGTCCACCGTGCCCGCCATCTGGCTCATGAGTTACGCCACGGCATACTGGCACTTTCTGACGATTGGCTTGTTTGTCGGTTTGGCAGGCGGCTCTTTTTCAGTCGGCACGCCTTATGTGGCGCGCTGGTTTCCCAAGAGTCAGCAAGGTTTTGCCATGGGAATTTACGGCGCGGGCAATGCAGGCGCTGCCGTTAACAAGTTTCTGGCTCCGGCGCTGGTCGTCGGTTTTGGCTGGGCCGTGGTGCCGCAGGTGTACGCCGCCATCATGCTGGGCACCGTCATCTTGTTCTGGTTTTTCAGTCACAGCGACCCGACGCATTTGGTGCCGAGCCACGTCAAGTTCAGCGATCAACTCAAGTCGCTGAAAGACCCGAAGGTCATGAAATATTGCCAGTACTACAGCATCGTGTTTGGCGGCTACGTCGCTTTGTCACTGTGGATGGTGCAGTACTACGTAGGCGAATACGGGCTGGACATTCGCTCTGCCGCTTTGCTGGCGGCCTGTTTCTCGTTGCCCGGCGGTGTGCTGCGCGCCGCAGGGGGCTGGATGTCTGATAAATGGGGCGCGCACAGCGTGACTTGGTGGGTCTTGTGGGTGAGCTGGATTTGCCTTTTTCTACTCAGTTACCCGCAAACCGATTTCACCATTGCCACCGCCAACGGCCCCATGACGTTTCACTTTGGCTTGAACGTTTACACCTTTACCGCCTTGATGTTCATCCTGGGCATTGCCTTCGCTTTCGGCAAGGCCAGCGTCTTTAAATACATCAGCGACGACTACCCCACCAACATTGGCGCGATCAGCGGCATCGTCGGTTTGGCCGGTGGCTTGGGCGGTTTTGTGTTGCCGATCATGTTCGGCGCATTGATGGACCTGACCGGCATTCGCTCCAGCGCTTTCATGTTGATGTATGGCGTGGTCTGGGTCTCGCTGATCTGGATGTACTGGACGGAAGTCCGCAGTCGTGAAATTTTGGGCAAGAACGCCGCCTCTGTCCACGTCAACCACTGAATTTAACTTGATCGAAAGAACCCTATGACTACGAATAAACAGTCCGGCGCTGACCTCGTCGATTGGCAGCCAGAGGACGAACGTTTTTGGGAAAGCACAGGCAAAAAGATCGCTTACCGCAACCTGTGGATTTCCGTTCCCAGCCTGTTGTGCGGCTTTGCTGTTTGGGGCATGTGGGGCATCATCACGGTGCAGATGCTGAACCTGGGTTTCCCGTTCACCCAGGCTGAACTCTTTACTTTGACTGCCATTTCAGGTCTGGCAGGCGCAACCATGCGCATCCCAGCCGCCTTTTTGATTCGGTTGGCGGGCGGGCGCAATACGATTTTTCTGACCACGGCCATGTTGTTGGCACCCGCCATCGGCACCGGCATCGCCTTGCAGCATCCTGAATGGCCGCTGTGGGTTTTTCAATTAATGGCGCTGTGGTCGGGCGTGGGCGGTGGCAACTTTGCCAGTTCCATGTCCAACATCAGCACCTTCTTTCCTAAACGTTTGCAAGGCACCGCACTCGGGTTGAACGCCGGTTTGGGCAACTTCGGTGTGACCACGATGCAGATCGTGATTCCGCTGGTGATGACAGTCGGCCTGTTTGGCAGCTTCGGTGGCGAACCCATGACCCTGGTGAAAGACAGCGGCTGGATTCTGGGCAAGATTGCCGCTGGCACCCCGACCTGGATTCAGAACGCCGGTTTTGCCTGGCTGCTATCGCTGATTCCTTTGTCCGCCTTGTGCTATTTCGGTATGAACAACCTGAAAACCGTGTCGCCTGACACCGGCAGCACGATCAGCGCCTTTCTCAAAATCATCTGGCTTTATAGCTTGTCCTTTGTGCCCGCTGGCGTTGGCCTGTATTTGTACTTGCCTAAACCGACGGGGCTGGGTTTGCTGAATATGTGGTTGGCCATGCCGCTCATCATCGTCAGCACCTTGATGGTGTTGAAGTACACCGCCTTTGGCACGATGAAGGACGGCATCACCAAGCAATTTGCCATCTTCAAGAACAAACACACCTGGACACTGACCGCGCTTTACATCGTGACCTTCGGCTCGTTCATCGGTTTTTCTATGGCGCTACCGCTGGCGATCACGGTGATTTTCGGCATCAGCCATGTGCCTGATCTGGCTGGCGTGATGCAACACACCTTGAAGAACCCCAACGCCCCTTCGGCCTTGACCTATGCCTGGATTGGCCCGTTTGTGGGCGCATTAGTACGGCCCGTGGGCGGCTGGGTTTCCGACAAGGTAGGCGGCTCCATCGTGACGCAAGTGATCTCGGGCGTGATGGTATTGGCCTCGGCCGCGGTCGGCTACGTGATGATGTTGGCCTACAGCTCGGCCACGCCGGAACAGTACTTTGCGCCCTTCATGTGGCTTTTTGTACTGCTGTTTTTTGCCAGCGGCATTGGCAACGGCTCCACCTTTCGCACCATCGGCGTTATTTTCGACCGGCAACAGGCCGGCCCCGTGTTGGGCTGGACATCTGCCATTGCCGCCTATGGCGCTTTCATTGCCCCGGTGGTGATTGGTGCCCAAATCAAGGCCGGCACGCCCCAGATGGCGATGTACGGCTTCGCCGTTTTCTACGCCCTGTGCCTGATTCTCAACTGGTGGTTTTATCTGCGCGCTGGCTCAGAAATCAAAAACCCTTAATTTCAGTTTTAACGCTTACTGCGAAGGTATCTTATGAGCCACTTTCTAGATCGACTTAGCTACTTCTCTCAACCCAAAGAGCCGTTCTCCGGCGACCATGGCGTCACTACCGGTGAAGACCGTACTTGGGAAGACGCCTACCGCGACCGCTGGGCGCACGACAAAATTGTGCGTTCCACCCACGGCGTTAATTGCACGGGCTCTTGCTCGTGGAAGATTTACGTCAAAGGCGGCATCGTGACCTGGGAAACCCAGCAAACCGATTACCCGCGCACGCGCTGGGACATGCCCAATCACGAACCCCGGGGCTGCGCACGCGGTGCCAGCTACAGCTGGTATTTGTACAGCGCCAACCGCGTGAAATACCCGATGGTGCGAGGCCGTTTGCTCAAGCTCTGGCGTGAAGCCCGCATTGGCAACGACCCGGTCGATGCCTGGGCCTCGATTGCGCAATCCGATGAGAAGCGCAAGGACTACCAAACCGTGCGCGGCCTGGGCGGTTTTGTGCGCTCCAGCTGGGACGAGGTGAACGAAATGGTGGCGGCAGCCAACGTGTACACCATCAAGCAACACGGCGCCGACCGCATCATTGGCTTCTCGCCGATTCCTGCCATGTCGATGGTGTCGTATGCCGCCGGTAGCCGTTATCTGGCGCTGATTGGTGGCGTGCCCATCAGTTTTTACGACTGGTATTGCGACTTGCCACCGGCTTCTCCTCAAATCTGGGGCGAGCAAACTGACGTGCCCGAGTCGGCCGACTGGTACAACTCCACCTTCATCATTGCCTGGGGCTCCAACGTGCCCCAAACCCGCACGCCCGACGCGCACTTCTTCACTGAAGTTCGCTACAAAGGGGCCAAAACGGTGGCGGTGACGCCCGACTATTCCGAGGTCGCCAAACTGTCCGACATCTGGATGAAGCCCAAGCAGGGCACCGATGCCGCCGTCGCCATGGCGATGGGCCATGTGATTTTGAAAGAGTTTTACTTTCCCGATGGTGGCAAACCCCGCAGCGCTTATTTTGACAACTACGTGCGCCGCTACACCGACATGCCGATGCTGGTGATGCTCAAAGAGCACCAACTGCCCACCGGCGAAACCGTCATGGTGCCCGACCGTTATGTGCGCGCCTCGGACTTCAATGGCAAGCTGGGCGCGGCCAACAACCCGGAATGGAAGACCGTCGCCTTTGATGACAGCGGCAAAGTCGTGTTGCCCAACGGCGCTATCGGTTTCCGCTGGGGGCCGGATGGCCGCGCCGATGAAGGTCAATGGAATATTGAGGCCAAGGAAGCGCGCCACGGTTCTGAAGTCAAACTCAAACTCTCGGTCATGGAAGGGGAGAACCCCAGCCTTGAGACCGCCAAGGTCGGCTTCCCCTACTTTGGTGGCATTGAAAGCGAACACTTTCCCAACAACGCCACGGGTGCTGCCGCCAACAACGTGCTGGTGCGCACCGTGCCGGTGCAACGCATTTCACTCGGCAAAGAAGGCGAGAAACGCGAAGCACTGGTCGCCACCGTGTTCGACCTGCAGGTGGCCAACTACGGCGTCGCGCGCGGTCTGCCCGGTGAGTTGGCCGCCAAAGACTTCGACGACGACACGCCTTACACGCCCGCTTGGCAAGAGCGCATCACCGGCACACCGCGTGAGCAACTGATCACCGTAGCGCGCCAATTTGCAGACAACGCCGACAAGACACACGGCAAATCCATGGTCATCATCGGCGCGGCCATGAACCACTGGTATCACGCTGACATGAACTACCGGGGCGTCATCAACATGTTGATGATGTGCGGCTGTATCGGCCAAAGCGGCGGCGGCTGGGCGCATTACGTGGGCCAGGAAAAGCTCCGCCCCCAAACCGGCTGGACGGCATTGGCCTTTGCGCTGGACTGGGTGCGCCCACCGCGGCAAATGAATGGCACCAGCTTTTTCTACGCGCACACCGACCAGTGGCGCTACGAAAAACTGGGCATGGAAGAAGTGCTGTCACCACTGGCGGACAAAAAACTCTACAGCGGCAGCATGATCGACTACAACGTGCGCGCTGAGCGCATGGGCTGGTTGCCGTCAGCCCCGCAGTTAAAAACCAACCCGATGCAAGTCGTGCGCGACGCTGAAGCCGCTGGCATGGACCCGAAGGACTACACCGTCAAGAGCCTGAAAGACGGCTCCTTGACCATGAGCTGCGAAGACCCGGATCATCCGAGCAACTGGCCGCGCAACCTGTTTGTGTGGCGCTCCAACATCCTGGGTTCCAGCGGCAAAGGCCATGAATATTTCCTCAAGCATCTGCTGGGCACCAGCCACGGCGTGCAAGGCAAAGACCTCGGCCAAGATGAAGCCAAACCGACTGAAGTGGTGTGGCATGACAAGGCCCCCGAAGGCAAGCTGGATTTGGTCGTCACGATGGACTTCCGCATGAGCACCACCTGCTTGTACTCCGACATCGTGCTGCCCACCGCCACCTGGTACGAGAAGAACGACCTCAACACCAGCGACATGCACCCCTTCATTCACCCGCTTTCCACGGCGGTTGACCCGGCTTGGCAGTCACGCAGCGACTGGGATATTTACAAAGGCTTTGCCGAAAAATTCAGCGAAGTGTGCGTCGGCCATTTGGGTGTTGAGCGCGAAATGGTGTTGACGCCTTTGATGCACGATTCCCCCGCCGAACTGGCGCAACCGTTTGGCGTACAAGACTGGAAGCGTGGCGAGATTGACCTGATTCCCGGCAAAACCGCACCGAACATCACCGTGGTTGAGCGCGATTATCCGAACGTGTTCAAACGCTTCACGGCACTCGGGCCCCTGATGAACAAATTGGGCAACGGCGGCAAGGGCATCGGCTGGAATACGCAAGTTGAAGTCAAGCAACTGGGCGAACTCAACGGGCTGGTGACTGAACCCGGCGTGACTTGCGGCATGCCCAAGATTGAGACCGACATTGACGCGTGCGAAGTGATCTTGCAACTTGCGCCCGAAACCAATGGCCACGTCGCGGTCAAGGCATGGGAGTCGTTGAGCAAACAAACCGGGATTGACCACACGCATTTGGCGATTCACCGCGAGGATGAAAAGATTCGATTCCGCGACATTCAGGCGCAGCCGCGCAAGATCATCAGCTCTCCCACCTGGAGCGGGATTGAGTCCGAGACCGTGTCATACACGGCCAACTACACCAACGTGCACGAGAACATTCCTTGGCGCACTTTGACCGGTCGTCAACAGTTCTACATGGACCATCCGTGGATGACGGCTTTTGGCGAAGGCTTTACCAGCTACCGTCCGCCGGTGGACCTGAAAACCACCGCAGGTATTCAGGGCATCAAGCCCAACGGCAATACCGAAATTGCGCTGAACTTCATCACGCCACACCAAAAGTGGGGCATTCACTCCACCTACAGTGACAACCTGATGATGCTCACGCTGAGTCGCGGTGGCCCCATCGTTTGGCTCAGTGAAGACGACGCCAAATCGGCCGGCATTGAGGATAACGACTGGGTCGAACTGTTCAATATCAACGGCGCTATTGCGGCCCGCGCTGTGGTTAGTCAGCGGGTCAATCCCGGCATGGTGATGATGTACCACGCGCAAGAAAAGATCATCAACACCCCTGGCTCCGAGATCACCGGCATTCGCGGCGGTATCCACAACTCGGTGACCCGCATTGTGCTCAAACCGACCCACATGATCGGCGGCTATGCGCAGTTCAGCTACGGTTTTAACTACTACGGAACCATCGGCACCAACCGCGATGAATTTGTCGTGGTTCGCAAAATGAACAAGGTGGACTGGTTGGATGATGAAGCTGATTCGTCCTCAACAGCAAACCACGCCTAAGGAGAAAAAAGATGAAAATTCGCGCACAAATCGGCATGGTGTTGAATCTGGACAAATGCATTGGTTGCCACACCTGTTCAGTCACCTGCAAGAACGTCTGGACCAGTCGCCCCGGCATGGAATACGCCTGGTTTAACAACGTTGAGACCAAACCCGGCATTGGCTACCCCAAGGAATGGGAAAACCAGGACAAGTGGAATGGAGGCTGGATTCGCAAAGCGAACGGCAAAATCGAACCGCGCCAAGGGGCCAAGTGGAAGCTGCTGATGCGCATCTTCGCCAACCCCAACATGCCGGAAATTGACGACTACTACGAGCCGTTCACCTATGACTACGCCCATTTGCAATCGGCCCCTGAGTCAAAGGCCACACCAACCGCCCGCGCCCGCAGCCTGATCACCGGCCAGCGGATGGAGAAAATTGAATGGGGTCCTAACTGGGAAGAAATTCTGGGCGGTGAATTTTCCAAGCGCAGCAAGGACAAAAACTTTGACGATATCCAGAAGGATATTTACGGCCAGTTTGAAAACACTTTCATGATGTACCTGCCGCGCTTGTGCGAGCACTGCCTGAACCCGGCGTGCGTCGCCAGCTGCCCCTCCGGCTCGATCTACAAGCGCGAAGAAGACGGCATTGTGCTGATTGACCAGGACAAATGTCGTGGCTGGCGCATGTGTGTCAGCGGCTGCCCGTACAAAAAGATTTACTACAACTGGAAATCTGGCAAGGCTGAAAAGTGCATTTTTTGCTACCCGCGTATTGAAGCCGGTCAGCCCACGGTGTGCTCGGAAACCTGTGTTGGCCGCATCCGTTATCTTGGCGTGCTGCTGTATGACGCAGACCGCATTCAGGAAGCGGCCAGCGTGGAACATGATCGTGATCTGTACCAGGCCCAGCTTGATATTTTTCTGGACCCCAATGATCCTAAAGTCATCGAGCAAGCGCGCATCGACGGCATTCCTGATAAATGGATGGAAGCGGCGCGCAAGAGTCCTGTGTACAAAATGGCGGTGGAATGGAAAGTCGCCCTGCCACTGCACCCTGAATACCGCACACTGCCAATGGTCTGGTATGTGCCGCCGCTCTCCCCAATCAGTGCCGCCGCCAACGCGGGCCACATCGGCATCAACGGTGAAATTCCCGACGTCAAGCAACTTCGCATTCCGGTCAAGTATTTGGCCAATCTGCTGACAGCAGGCGACACGCAACCGGTGGAACGGGCACTGGAACGCATGTTGGCCATGCGTGCTTATCAGCGTGAAAAGCATGTGGATGGACGCATCAACACCGCCGCGCTGGATCAGGTCCAAATGACGCAGGCTGAGGTGGAAGAGATGTACCACGTGATGGCAATTGCCAACTACGAAGACCGTTTTGTGATTCCAAGCTCACACCGCGAATACGCCGAAAACACCTTTGACATGCGCGGTGGCTGCGGCTTCTCGTTTGGCAGCGGTTGTTCGGACGGCACCAGCGAAGCGAGTCTGTTTGGCGGCGCCAAACGCCGCACCATTCCTATCAAGGCGGAGGTCTGAATCATGGCACTCTCTAATGCTTCCATCAGCCTGCGGGTTCTGGCCCGGCTGCTCTCCTACCCGGACGCGGAACTCCGAGCCGACTTGTCGGACATGCAAACCGCACTGCACGCCGACAAGAACGTGTTGCCAGCACGACTGGCCGAACTTGACGCCCTCATGGTCACGCTCAAAAAAGGTGATGCCCTCGAAAACGAGGCGGACTACGTTGAAGTATTCGACCGGGGTCGCGCGACATCGCTGCACTTGTTTGAACATGTGCATGGCGATTCACGCGACCGTGGCCCCGCCATGATCGACTTGGCGCAAACCTACGAAAAGGCCGGACTCTACCTCGGCCCCGGAGAAATGCCGGACTATTTGCCCGTGGTGCTGGAGTTTGTGTCCACCCAACCACCCAAGGAAGCACGCGCTTTTCTGGGCGAGATGGCGCACATTTTCAACGCCATCTTCAGCGCGCTGGAACAACGCCAAAGTGCCTACGCCAGCGTGCTGGGTGCCTTGCTGGAACTGGCCGGAGAAACCGCGCACGCTGTCAAAGTTGTGCCGGATGAACCGATAGATACCGCTTGGGAAGAACCGGTTGTGTTCGATGGTTGTTCCTCCAAAGGGCAAGCCAAACCGGGCCAGGCCCAACCCATTCACTTTGTCAAAAATGAAGCGATCAACGCCAACGCGAAGGCCGCTGCAAAACAGGGAGTCTCACTATGAATGCCTTTGATAATTTCTTGTTTGGCTTGTTTCCCTACATCGCGCTCACCGTCTTTTTGCTGGGCAGTCTGATTCGATTTGACCGGGACCAATACACCTGGAAAAGCGATTCTTCACAGTTGCTCAAACAAGGCCAACTGCGCTGGGGCAGCAACCTGTTTCACATCGGCGTGTTGTTTCTGTTCTTTGGCCACTTTTTTGGCATGTTGACGCCGCACTTTGTTTATGAGGCGTTCATCAGCGCGGGCAACAAACAGATGATGGCGATCGTGTCGGGCGGTATCGCCGGTCTGCTGGCTTTTATCGGGGTGAACTTGCTGCTGCACCGTCGTTTGTTTGAGCCACGCATTCGCATCAACTCCAAAACCAGCGACATCGTGTTGCTGGTGTTGTTGTGGCTACAACTCGCACTGGGCTTGGCAACACTGCCCTTGTCGGCACAACATCTGGACGGCAGCATGATGATGAAGCTGGCCGAATGGGCACAGCGCATCGTGACTTTCCAGGCTGGTGCGCCGGAGCTCCTCGCGGGGGCAGGCTTTATTTTCAAGCTGCACATGTTCCTGGGGATGAGCATCTTCCTGATCTTTCCGTTCACCCGTCTGGTGCACGTTTGGAGTGGCTTTGCCACAGTCGGTTATTTGTTCCGCGCGCCCCAAGTGGTGCGCGCTCGCCGCCTGAATGTGCCCGCCGATCAAAATCAGCCACGTCGTCCTGGCGCTGGCGTTTAAGGATGAAGTCATGCAAACGATAACCCCAACCCTGCCGGAAATTGCCTGCATTAACGGCGTGGCATTGAACACCGCAGAGGCTCCCCTCTCGGCTGATGAATTGCGCCAACGCGCCTGCTCAGAGTTGCTGCGCCAAGCCGCTATCGCACAAGGTTTGCTGTCAAACAACGAGACGCCTTCTACCGATGGCGTTCTCAGCGAAGAAGCGTCCAGCGCCATCGAAACCTTGCTGGAAAAAAACCTGATAGTGCCCGAGCCGTCCGATGCGGCGTGCCGACGCCACCACGCGGCCAACCAGGCGATCTACAGCACGGGTGAGCGGGTCAATGTGCGGCACATTCTGTTTGCCGTGACGCAAGGCGTTGACGTGGTGGCGCTGCGCAACCGCGCCGAAACCACGCTGCTCGATGTGCGCTGTCATGACGGCCACAACACCGAAGACACCTTTGCCAAATCGGCGGGCATTTTGTCCAATTGCCCCAGTGGCGCAGAAGGTGGCAGCTTGGGCTGGCTCAGTACCGCAGACTGCGCGCCGGAATTTGCCAAAGAACTTTTTGGTCATGCCGAGGTTGGCGTTTTGCCGCGCCTGGTGCATAGCCGCTTTGGTCTGCATGTGGTGGAAGTTCTGGCGCGTGAGCCGGGCGTTGAACAAGCGTTTGAAGCCGTTCATGGTGCCGTGTCGATGTCGCTGCGCCAGAAAACCTACATCACCGCCTTGCGCCAATACTTGCAGCTTTTGGCCGGTCAAGCCGTTCTGGTCGGAGTGGATTTAGACGCTGCTGACTCGCCGCTGGTGCAGTAAGCAAGGCCTGAGGTAAGTTTCCGTGCCTGACGAATTACTGGAGCGCATTCGCAGCTTTCACGACCACACGTTTCCGGGCGTGCAAGAACACTTTGAGGACCTGGTCAAGAACGGGCAGCACCCGACCATTCTGTTCATTGGTTGCTCAGATTCGCGTCTGGTTCCGTACCTGTTAACCGGAACGGGACCTGGCGAACTGTTTCTTGTGCGCAACGTGGGCGCTTTTGTCCCACCTTATGACGGTTCAGCGGGCTACCACGGCACCGCTGCGGCGATTGAGTTTGCGGTGTTGAACCTCAAGGTTTCCCACATTATTGTGTGCGGCCACAGCCATTGCGGGGGCATTCGGGCGCTCTATGAAGAGATTGATCCGATCGCCATCAATCTGGCGGCCTGGCTGGAGCTGGGGCGCGAGGCAGCACTGCCGGTACAAGTCACACCCGAGGCCTTGCGCCGCACCGAACAGCGCGCCGTGGTGTTGCAACTGGAGCGCTTAATGGGGTATCCGATGGTGCGCGAGCAGGTTGAGACCGGCGCCGTGGCGTTGCATGGTTGGCACTACGTGATTGAAGAGGGTGAGGTGCACGTGTTTGACGTTAAAAGTGGGGCTTTTATTCCGGCATCCACCGCCTCGCACAGCGGCACCGGCCCTTATCAGGAGATTAAAGACTCGATTAACACGCCTGTGTTCAATGAAATTGACGAGAGTTATCGGGTGTGTAAATCGACGAAGCTTGACAATTAACGACGACTACTCTGCTATCTGTATATGAAATACTTTGGTCTCTGCGTTCTCATCCATTAGGTAGTCAATTCCACCGGTTAGAAAGAACCGGTGGAATTCATCGCAACCTTCATTGCTCACGGTCAGCACGTCAATTTGACGGTCATGAAAACTCTTGGCTGACCCCTTCAACGCGACAACCCTCACATCACGATTTTGAAAACCTTTGTCCCGTAGCAGTCCATCCATACGACGTTCTACGTCCAAAGGATGCTCGCTGTACCCGTCCCTGTCCCTGAACTCTTTACAAACCAAGTCAAAATGATCAATCGAAGAGACCAGTGCACGAAAGACTTTGATGAAATCCTCTAGGGCCTGTTCGGAAAGTTCAATGAATCCACTTCATGATGCCGGCGATGTGCACAAAGCCCAGGTAGCGGGTGTCAAGCTTGTCAAAGCGGGTCGCCACGCGACGAAAAACCTTCATGCGCTGAAAGAGGTTTTCAACCAGATGGCGGGCTTTGTAGCGCTCCTTATCCAGGGGGCGTTGTATCTTTCGGTTGGCCTTGCTGGGGATGATGACCTGCATGCCTTGCGC
>CAIJRK010000054.1 GCA_903823025.1 uncultured beta proteobacterium | reverse complement strand
CGCGTTGCGTGTCTCCTGCAGCTGAAAGCACGGCTGTCTTGTGTGGTGGCACCACCACTTGGGCCTGCGGCTGCTGGGTCAATACGGCATTGGCTACCGGTTCTCCATCGTAGGCGCCATCGCCCATGAAGGTCTCAAACGGGGTGTCAATTTGGGCCAGAAGGTCAGGCACTGCCGTGGGGTCGCCCACTTCGGGTGTCGTCAGTTCACAGGCCAGAATCTGGTGGTTCTCATCAACGGCCAGATGAAGTTTACGCCATGTTCTGCGAGCGGGAACCCCGTGTTTCTCCTAGTGCCACTCGTCTTTGCCGTAGACCTTCAGTCCGGTGGAATCCACAATCACAAAGCTGCCAGGCGCCAACGCTTTACTCAGCACATGGCGGGGTAGCTCTATGGCGCGTTTGGAGATGCTGCTGAAGTCAGGAATGCTGATAGCCGCGTTCATGAGACGGGCGATGGAGACCATGAAGCCTTCGGTTTGACGCAGGGGCAGGTGAAACACCTGACGGATCAAAATAGCGGTCTCGATGGCGTGATCTGAATACACCAGCGGGCGTCCACGCGTGCCCGTCTTGATCGGGTGCCATTGAGTGATGGCTGCCTCGGTAAACCAGATCGTAATATCTCCACGCCGACGCAAGGCCTCGTTGTATTCGGGCCAGTTGGTCACCTTGTATTTGGGCTTGGTGAACTTGTGGCGACGGCTTTCGCTATGTTTGTAGGGCACGGGATGTTTTTGGCGCTGGAATCAGGAGGGACATCATGCCAGTTCACGGAAGTCATGGCAGGTTTTTGATTTATTCAACAACGCCCCGCTTATGAGCGTTTCCAGTTAAAGAACGTAAGTCATCGAGGTATTCGATAAAACGAAGGTTTCATTGAACCTCCTTAACTGACTTCCCTGTTCCACTGCACCTCAGACCCCATTCGCCGTCAGTAGGGTCTCGGCCTTGCCGACGCCAAAAATTCGCGCCTGTTCGACCACACCGTTCGCCCAAGCACGGTGGGTAGCGACTTCGCACATCGAGTTGTGCATCTTGAAGACGGCTGGGCTGTCCGGGTTAATGATGCGCAGCGCCGCTTCCATATCTATGTAGTGGACGCGGTAATGCTGCTCAATCAGAGCGACCTGACTGGGGTGAATGGCGGTTTTACCCACCAGTCCGTGAGCCAGGTCTTCTTGCACTTCCTGAGTCAGTAGGGCGGGATTGTCTAGGTGCTCGAACACTGGTGCGGTTAGTCCAAAGCCATAGGGCAAAAACGTCGTGGCTAGCCGAGAGATCACCGGTCCGAGTGGCGTGTGGTAAATCGTCATGCTGCGCGGGCGCCGTATGCCCAGCAGCGCCAGCAGGTCATTGCCGCCGATGCGCAGCGCCAAAATGTGTTCGCGTACGCCGGGCTGATCTAGGCACTGGCGAAACAGTTTCATTTCAGTTTCATCAAATACATCAACAGTCTCTAGTGTCGGCATGAGCAGGAAAGGGCTCTTATGAACCTGGCGGAAGTAATCGTCGAAGTTGTGCCTAGTGGTCTTGGGCAGCACAAAGCCACTTAGTTTTTCCGATCCGGGCATTTCCAGTACACGCCGCAGGACGTCCGGGTTACGCACCCGAACAAAGCGATCCGTACCTGGTCGCGGCGTCATTTGCGTCAGCGACAGCGACAGGTTAAACAGGGCGTAGCTCAACTCACTGTCAGCCACGGCATCTTCGGTGCAAAAGATGAGCGAGCGCACATCGTCAAGCAACTCGCCATGGGCGATTTTCTGCAAGTCTTTATGGGTGGCGGGTACGTACAACGAGGCGCCAAGTATTATTTTTTCAGCCATCTAATGCACTCTGGATGAGGGATACAGCCTGATAGGGCAGGCCAACATCCACGATTAGGGGGACAGATTTTTCGCTGGCGAGCACCTTGAGGTGCGCTACATCTGGCGCCTCTGGATCGCGCAGCATCAACAAGCGCGGCACCCGGCGTAGCAGCACGCGGGTAGCCTCGCCAATGCCCGGCTTGACTAGATTGACATCGGTAATACCGTGCCGCGTCATCGCAGCAGCCAGGAATTCAGTGGAGATGGCTGCTGCGTGGACGCGGTCAATCGGCTCCGGCGCGCTCATGCCTTCGCTGTTTTCCAACGCGATGCCCTCTGCCACCAGGCTGTCGGCGAATTCGCGTGATAAATCGTGCGCTTCAAATTCTTTGTAATAAACGCAGCCGTGAAAGTCGCCGGGGCCAATGGATTCGTTCAGTATCGAGCGGCTGACAAGGCCCGAGACAGTGGCGTTCAGGATGCTCGACGGAATCAGGTAGTCCAGATAGGACGCGGCGCAGACTGCTGCGCCGGCCAAGTCGGAGAGCACGTACAGGCCCGGATCGATGGCGCAGGCATGGCGCTGGTTGAAGTCCTCGATGGCCTGCGTCAACACCCGTGAGATCACGCCTTTACCCGTCCAGCCATCAATAAAGACGATGGATTCGGGCGCATGACCCTGTTTCAAAATATGGCCAAGCGCCACTTCGTCAATTCCCCTGTCGCGCACGATGGAGACGGAATAATGCTTTACCTCGCGCCCCAGCACCTGCCGCAATAAATGTGTGAGGATCACGCCGATGGGTGTGCCAGCGCGCACCAGCGACACCAGTGTTATTGAACCGCTGCGCCGCGCGGCAATCAAGGCAGCCAGCGTGAGGCAGTCGCGGGCCATCTGAGAGCGGTTGGATTCGCAGGCGTTGCGGAAAATTTCCAGATAGCGCGGTGACGGCAGGGCTTCGGGTGAAAGCATTTCGCTGTAATGCCGCTTTCCCGATTGGATCAATTTTTCCTTATCCGCGACATCGACAAAGGGCAGCGGTGGAAGGCACTTGAGCAAAAAAGTGACATCTTCCGGTCGATAGCTTCCACAAAAATTCATAGCGCGGCCACCGTCAGGGCCGCGAGCTGCGTGCCACTGGGAACGATGGCGTAGTCGCACGCGGCCATAAAACGTGCATCGGATTTGCTGTCGCCCATGCCCAGCGTCATGATCTCGCCATATTCGTCCTGCAGGCGCTGGCGCAAGTGGTGAACGGCGCGGGCCTTGTTCAGCGTTTTGGGAAGAACGGCTAGGTTGTTGCCGTTGCGGTGAATATAAAAATTCTGGCCTGTCTTACTAGCCATCCAGCTCACCAAGGCTTCGCGCTCGATGCGCGCCAAACACTCGGCCTGCTTGTCCGGATCTTTGACGACGACATAAAAGGGCGTGGCGTAGTCTTCGATCAGACGGGCACGGCCTTTCAGGCCGACGCTGGCAGAATAACGATCAATAACTTCGGTGACCTCCTTCAGTCCGTCCAGAGCGAGCGCCATGTCGGTGCGCATGAGGTCTAGCCAGTCGTCATCGGGCGCACCGTTGGGTGTCAGTACCACGCCGCCATAGTCGATGATGGCGTGGCTGGAAAACGCCAGACCCACCCGACTCAGGGCATCGCGGTTGCGCGCCGTGGCTGGGATCAAGGTCATTTCGCGGTCCATCAGTTCAAAAAATGCGCGCTGGCGGGGCGTCGAGAAGGAGCAGACGGAGCCGTCTTTCAAATAGGCGGCAGGGTGCAGATCTTTTTCGTCGGCGCATTTGCCGGGCGTTTGGAACAATGTGTCATCCAGATCAACGAACAGAAATTTCTTCAAAATGGCTCTCGGATAGGAAGTAAAACAGGCGGCCCTTGACAGTCTTTGCCAGCTGCTGCAATGCCGCGTTGTGCGGCGTCTCGTGGCAGATGAAAATGTGGTCATACTGGCCGGGTGCGACGTTATAAATAAAATTTTCTACGCCCTCGCCGTAGTTGTCGGGGAATTTCAGAATATGACTGACGGCACCCCACTGCAGGATGGGCGAGCGGGTGGTTGATTGCACTGCGACATCGACGCCGACAGCTTCCAGTGCCCGGCCCAGCAAAAACGCCATGTGCATGAACTCGCCGGTGCCCAACACCAGCACGCGCTCGTTCGGGCCGATGTCTGCGCCCAGGCGTTCGGCCAGCGTGGTCGGCGGTGTTAAAAGCCGATTCACGCCGAGACGGCCAAAACAGGCGCTGGCGCCCCGGTCCGTATGAGCTTCAAACAGCTGCGCCGCGCCGCTGGCCGGTTGCAACTGGCTGGGGGTGAATGCATATTCGCCACTAAGCGCCACGCCGACCGTGACCGGCAGACAAAAGCGCTCTGACAGGGCTTCATTAGCCTCACGACCCATGAAATTGGTGATAGCCACCAAATGAACGTGCTCAATCGCTGGATTAAGGATGCGGCAAGCAGCGCTCAGGTTTAAAAAAGTGTTGCCGGTGCTGGCTTCGTCATCGATTAACACCAGTGAGCGGGCGCTAAGTAATAAATCTTGTAGCATCGCATCGCCCGGCTGGTGCAGAAATTGCCGAGGTGCGTGGCTGTGTGCTTCTTCAAACTCGATGATGGGCGCGTCGCCGACGTGATAGCGCGTGGTGTGCAGGAACAGTGCTTGGTGCTGGGGATGCGCGGTTTTATACGCTTCAAAAACGCCTTGTCCAAGGCCAATCGCCGTTTCAGCCATAGCGATAAAAACCACCGGCCCCTGCAAATCAACCGGAACCCGCGCTGCCAGTTCGGTGTGAATCATATGCATCAGGCTCGGCGTGACCGGCCAATGCTTGCCCAGCACCTTGCTTAGAAACAGAAAACCGCGGCGTGTGTTGGCGCGTGCAGCAAAGCCGATCAACTCGTCTAGGCGAAACGGTCCGGCATCGACTTTGAGTTCCATCAGGCCGGTAGGGAGCGTCACACGCCGCACTTCATTGGCGGCTAATGGCGATTGGCCACCCAATGACAACTGAACAGCGGCGCTCACGGCAGCTCCGTCGCAAGTGAAAGTTCACCCACACGAAGGCCGACGCGAATTGGCGCAATCGGTAAATTCTCAAAACCCCGGTCAAATCCGGCCAGGGCCAGGTATGGCAGATTGGGACCGGCTAAACAGGCCATGGCAATGCCGCCGGACATGCGTGGATTGATCTCCAACAGGCCCAGACCGTTTCGGCCCTCGCGAAACTGCACATTGAAGACGCCGTTTAGGCCATAGGCTTGGGTGAGTTGGCGGGTGCTTTCGAGAATGTCATCGCGCAGATCAATTAATTGACCTTGGCCGACAAGCAGCGGTTTTTTACGTGGGATGGCGCAGACTAACCGGCCATTGTCGCCAACGCAATCGACGCTGAACTCGTAGCCGTCCAGATATTCCATCACCAGCATGGGGCGAAACGTCTCCATCGCCGCAAAGCCGCGCCGCAGGTCTTCCAGTCCGATGTGGTACGGCACGCCTTCGAGCAGCAGCTGCGCGCTGGATCGCTCTTCATCAAGAACACTGAAACCCAAACCGTACACCGACACCGTGGGCTTAATGCACAACTTGGCATGCGTTTTTCTCAGCTCGCGGTAAGCCGCGTCGAACGCTACGGCTGTTTCAACAATCCGAAATTCGGCCGGCGGCGTGCTGCAATCCACGCCCTGGTAAAAACGTGCCTTGTCATCAAGCAGGAGCAGCATTTCCTGGGATGCGGTACACAGCACGTGCGTGCCCTGTGCCTCGAACCGAGCCCGTTCGGCGCTGATCAGGCCCGCCTCTTTGCCGGGAATAAAAATCCCGACGCGGTGCGTTTGACAAAAAGCCAGACACCAGGCTAGATAGTCCTGACCTTTCAAGCCACTGGGCTCGACAGCGTACTCATGCGCGGCCAGAAAAGCCGGCGTATGTGCATTGGTGCTGCTGCACAACAATTGGTAATCGCCCGCCTGATCTGCCTCGCGGATGAGGCGGATGGCAGACCCGACAGATGAAAATGTTTTATTGAACCAGACCCGTTGCATGGTGATTTACAGGTGCGGCGTGATTTGCGGCATCAATTCGTCAAAAGTGCGGCCATTGCCGATTTCACCGATCGCGTGCATTTTCCACTCGCCGCCATGGCGGTAAAGCTTAGCCATGATTTGCGCGTTGTGCGAACCCAGCGTGGACAGGTTGAAACGGGCCACTTCCTGATTGTTGGATGCATTGGTGATGCGGCAGGTCGCGTTTTCGATTTGCGAGAAGTTCTGGCCGGTAAAGCTGTTGACGGTGAATACCAGACTTTTGACATTCGCTGGAACCCGTGTCAAATCGACGCTAATTTGCTCATCGTCACCATCGCCCGCGCCAGTCCGATTGTCGCCCGTGTGAATGACCGAGCCGTCTTTGGATTGCAATTGGCGGAACCAGGCCGCATCTGTCTGATTGCCTTGCTCGTCGAACAGAATGCAGGACGCATCCAGATCAATTGCCTGCGTCTTGCTGCCAAAGCCGAGAAATCCTTTCGTTTTGATCGGATCCCAGCCTAGGCCCATGACGATTTTTGTCAGTTTGACGCCAGCCTCTTTGTCGAGGGAAATTTTTTGACCTTTTTGCAGGTTAATTGCCATGCTGCTCTCCTTGATGGAATGGGTTGAGTGAATTGTGAAAATGATCACCACGCAGAGAATGCTGCAGGTGAAATGCGTGCCGGGTATGGTTAACGACTGGATTTAGTGCCAGATGTTTCTTTTTTCATCCATTCGACAAAGGCATCACGATTGCGCGAGCACACATAAATCTTGCCGCTGCCGCTAAAGCGCAACACGATGCCTTCGCCGCTTTTAAAACTATTGACAAAGTTGCCTAGCATACCGCCCAGACCGCTGCCGCTGTTGCCAGTGGTGACTGAAATCTCGTAGCGCAGGGTGCTGTCCCAGCAAACGACGTGGGAGTTGTCGATGATCATGTCCTTGCCTGGTGAGACTTCGAGTTGGAACAGCGAGCCAAAGCCCGAGACCACCACCTGGCCGGTGCCGGAGGTTTCCATCACGAAAAAGCCACCCGACTGTGCAAACAGAGCGTTGCCGAGGCTTTGTGTGCGCACCTTCATTTGTGTGCCCGATGTGGCGGCAACGAAGGCCCCGTCATTGAGCAAATACTGCTGGCTGCCGACATCGATAATTTCCAGCGCGCCTGGCAATACCGGCGAGAGCAGGCAGTCCCCGTCGCCGCGCACAGCTTCGATCTCCTGCTGAAAAAACGACTCGCCATTGGCAAAGCTGCGCAAGAGCGCCCGACCAATGCCGCCGTTCATGCTGCCCTTCAGATCCAGCGTGGTTTCCATCATTACCATGGCATCGGACTCGCAGTAAATCCGGTCGCCTTTTGTCAGGGCAACGTGAAGAAAGGGGTCCACATCGCCGGTTGAGTTGAATACGGTCATATCGGTTTATTTTTATATATGAGGAACTTGCAGAATTCGACAAACCAGTCGAATTACCCGCAGTTTGCGGCAAAAAAAGAGGCGGGCACCACCTAAAAGGCTGGAAGATCAGGGTATCGAAATCTGAACTTGATGCCCGCCCATGAATACTACCCTGAGTCCCGTGACTGTCCAAAGATTTGTTGCCTTGCAAGGAGAACTCATCGCTCTGACAGGGCTGTAAATATTCGCTAACCCCATAGCCAGCCCTCATGAACTGTCGAGTTCTTCGATAAGGGGGCCACGTCCGATGCAACAGCGCGCATGGCGGCCAATCTGCTCTCATCCATGGCCCAGGATAGAAATCCACTGAGAACCTGTTTACGATCTTTAAGCCTGTAAAAATAGGTTCATGAGAACCAAGCAATACCCCAGTGATATCAGTCGCGAGCAATTTGAACAGATCGAGTCCTTGCTGAGCAGCACCCGTAAAAAGACAAAACCACGCACGGTCGATTTGTACGAGGTGTTCTGTGGCGTGCTGTACCTGCTCAAGAGTGGTTGCCAGTGGCGCATGCTGCCCGGAGAGTTTCCCAAGTGGCGCACGGTTCATTCGTACTTCGCTCGATGGAGCGAGCTCGACCAGGACGGTATCAGCGTGCTGGAGCGGGCTTTAAAAAAATCAGGTTGGCGCGGCCCGCGAGAGACTGGGGCGAAACGCACAGCCGACGCTATTAATCGTGGACGCGCAGAGCGTGAAGAACACGGACACGGCGGGCTACAAGGGCTATGACGCGGGCAAGAAGGTCTCTGGCATCAAGCGCCACATTGCGGTGGATACGCAGGGCTTGCCGCACGCAGTGCAGGTAACCACGGCCGAGGTGACGGATCGCACGGGAGCACTACAGGCGATAGGCCGGTGCAAGGCGGGCTTGGGTCGGGTTCAGAGTGTGTTGACCGACAGCGGCTATACGGGCAAGCCATTTGCGCAAGGCGTGCGAGAAGCACTGGGTGAGCATGTGACGGTGCAGGTTGCCAAACGCAGCGAACTGCACAAATTCGCAGTCATTCCCAAGCGGTTGGTGGTTGAACGAAGCTTTGCTTGGCTGGAGAAGAACCGGCGGTTGTGGAAGAATTGCGAGCGACATATCAACACCAGCCTACAGTTCGTGCATTTGGCTTTTTTGGCGCTGATACTTAGGAGATCGTAAACACGTTCTTAGCGTTTTCTTTGGCACGGACGCGCAAAGCTGGATCAACTTGCAAACCCATT
>CAIJRK010000053.1 GCA_903823025.1 uncultured beta proteobacterium | reverse complement strand
TTCGATCACGCTCGATTTTATGGGCTGATTTGAGAGCCGATCTTTGGCTGATAGAGAGAAATTTCTGCATACTCGTATTTTCACATTTAGCGGCGATAGAAATTTATACTTCTGGCTGCATTTTGATTAGCGATTGCTATAGAGGCAGCAAAAGTGCCGTCTTGTGTTACGGCAAGACACCGCAGCGCGATGTCCAGCGTATTGGATCCGTCGCCAGGAAACAAGGGGCCGATCATGGCGCGCGCTATTCCTGGACAGGGTCGTTCCAACAAAGCGACCGCCTGTTCAGCGCCCCACGGATCAAGTGGGAACAACGGGAGTTGCCTTGAAGACACAATAAGCGCGTCATTCAAGTAAGGATTGGTGTCACTTGTCATGTGCAAAATTGTCAGCAGCAGTGCGTCAATTCATGTCGTATTACATTGAAATATTGCAATCTTTTCGGGGGCAGTGATGCTTTAGCGTATGAGCCGCATCCTGCCCAATTGAAGTTGCCAGTTTGATCATGCCTATTTACATAGGGCCATATGGCAAGGGAAATGTTGAAGATCTGTGAACGCCGTGCACTTACCGCAGTCCATCATAGGCACCCTCCTCATGCCATGACATGGCCTGCACTGGCGAGGCCTTCGCCAGCGCCATCCAGATCGCAAATGGCAGTTGCGCCGAGGGGCGCTTGGGTGCGGCGCGGGCCTCTTCCCGCTTGCCGTCAATCCAGATCATGACGCCGCATTCGACAGGTATTTCATCGGGTTGTGCAATCGCCCTTGTGGCACGGAAAATAAGACCTCGACTCTGACGTCAAATCCACAAAGCGGGCATCTTTCCTGTAAAAAATAGATAGTCGGGAACCGGGTTGGCTATACAGCCGTTGAGCTCGGTTTTAGCCATGCGGTGACTCACAGTTCTAGCCACGTGCACGGCCTTCCTCCCTCCGGCTGTCAACACTTCGAGGCGCTACGGTTTTCTCCGAAGATACTATGACGCCCTATATCGTATAGTTTTATATATGATATATTTAAATATATCATGTCAACTGCAAACGAGATGAAGCAAGCAAATTTGCTAGAAAAAAACCGACACAAGGTCATTCGTCGCATGGCATTGTGGGAGGGGCGCCTGAGCCGTGGCCGTCTGATGAATGTCTTGGGTCTCAGTGGCATACGGGCAAGCCAGTTACTCAGGGAAGTGCGCGAGGAGAACCCTAACTGGCTTGAATGGGACAACAAGAGCAAGTCCTACTATGTGACCGACGCCGCTTACCGGAAGACTAATGTTGAGCTCAAGGCTGGTACGTCTGAACTGAGTCTGGCGGCCTACTTGGCCGAAGCTGATATCCACGCGGACCTCGCCCCTGGTGCGGGCCCAGTCACGGTGGCCCCGTGGGCCTTCTCCCACGTAAACCCACATGTTTTCTCGCGCATCCGCTTGGCTATTGAGCAGCGCACTCGCTTGATGCTTGAGTACCGTTCCATGCGCACACCCGAGCCACACGCGAGAACGGTTGAGCCGCATAGTCTGGTCCAGGCCGGTCGGCGCTGGCACATTCGCGGCTATTGCCTGGAGACAAGTGATTTCAGGGACTTCGTGCTGGGGCGCATCGCGAAGATCTCCATGCTGGAACACAAGGCCGAAACCACGTCAGCGGAAGACGCCAAATGGTCTGCAGTTGTAAAGGTGCGCATCCAAGCGCATCCCAAGCTGACGCCCGGCCAGCAGGACCTTGTTCGAAGCGAGTATTTCGATGGGACTGCCGCACGCGTACACAGCTGCCGCGGCGCCCTATTGCCTTACCTAGTCCAGGAATTGAGGCTAGCCCTGGACGTGACCAAGGAATTGCCGCCTGAGTACCAGATGGCTGTCGAAAACATCGAGGAGGTACGCAAATGGCTGTTCCCATCGTAGCCCCCGCTTCGATAGCTCTGTTCCAGCGCATCCCGGACCGGCTGTTCGGTCCGCTGGCATCCCAAAACCGGCACGGATACTGGGCACTGCTGTGCCACCTGCATCGCAGGCGATTTGGTCCTGACGCTCCCTTGCCACCGAGCTATGGCTTCCTGCAGCGCGAAATTATCCAGGAAATTGAGGATCACCTCAAATATGCCGATGAGTGGCAGCCGGAGTCCGGCGAGCAACCTGACACGCCTCAGAACATCCGGGCCATCGGGATCTTCAACCGATTGCTCGACGCAGGCTGGTTTCGTCTGGAAAAGTACGGCATCGAGAAGACCGTCAATATGGCGCCGACCGTCGGGCAGTTGCTGACACAGCTTATCAACTTCGCAGAGACAGGCCCCGTGTTTGTTTCGGGCAAGATCCGTTCGATTGACGCCGCCGTGGCGCAGGTGCATAAAGGCGAGGCCAGCGGCGACCTTCTGCGGGAGGCAGCCGAGCAGTGCCGCAACCTGTTGGTCTACATCCGAAACACAGGGACTAACGTGCGCGACCTCATGGTCGCCATTGGCGCGCAGCCGACCACTGCCCAATATGTCCGAACCTTCTTCCAGGACTACATCCAGCAGGTCTTCATTGGGGACTACCAGGAACTGCGCACGCGGGAACATCCCCTGTCCAAGCGTCAGCAAATCCTGGACGCCGTCACAGACATAGACACCCAGCCAGAGCATCGCAGTCGCTTACTGGACTGGTATGTCAATCGCCTTTGCAGCGGAGACGATAAAAAAGGCCAGGCCGCGTTCCAGCGCGACCTGCAGCGCCTCTATGAGCTCGACCGGATCGAGGAGTACCTGGAGCGCCTGGACGAAGAGATCCGTAGCGCCAACAGGCGCGCGCTGGCCTTCCTGGAATACAAGCTGCGCGCAATACGACCCATCGACAACCTGCTCAGGCAGACCATGGACCAGCTGATTGCCTACCCTGACCTGGATGTTGCCCCTGTCTTTCCGCCTGATGCCCTGATGGGTGGTGCCCGCCTGGCCCAGCCACGTAGGGAGGTGTCTCGGCTGGCGCCCACGCCTTTGCGCCAGGTGATCATCTCCGACCGCACGCGCGCCATCGGGAACCTGGTGCGCCGTGCCCAAGAGCGCCGGTCCATCACGCCCATGAAGCTGCGCGCCTATGCCGAGAAAGTGCTGCAGGACACGGCCACCGTCGGCAGCAACACCTTGCCTTGCGGGTCCATCGAGGACTTGCGCGTCTTCCAGGCCCTGACCAGCGTAGCCATGGCCACAAACTCCCGGATCGCCCGGCTGGAAATGGAAGGCCGGGCGTCGGCCCCAGGCATGGAGTTGCGCTACACCAACGACGAGGCTGCAGAACACCCGTATTTGAGCGGCAAGCCATTCACATTGAGCTGGCGCAAACGCCAGACTAAAAACAGGGAGACAAAATGAGCAACCAACGGGATTGGGAGGATCTGGCCAGCCGGCTGGATGGCATCTATGCCGTCGAAGACTTCGAGACCGCCGCCTACCGGCTGGTGGCCGAACAGGTGATCTACCACTCCGACCGGAGCAGCCGGATGACTTATGCCATCCTGGAACTTTACGAGCGTGAATTCGCCAAGGTATTGGCCCCGCTTGGGGTGTCGCTGTCGATCAACCGACAGCTGCGCTATGTCACGGCCCTGCCTCGGCACGCCAAAGCCGGTACAGCGACCGTGGCCCAGACGCTGTTTGCCCTGGTGCTGCGCGGCCTTTATGACGAAGGCGTGCGCGCGGGTGGGCTCACCGAAGACGGTGAGGTCCTGTGCGACTACATCGAGTTGCAGGAAAAGTTCCACCTCATGACCGGGCGCGACCTGCCCACCCGTGGCGAGCTCGACACCTTGCTGCGCTCCGCTAAGCGTTGGGGCATCGCCCGGCGCCTGGAAGACGATGACAGCGGCCATCTCACCCCCTTGCAGGAGCAGTCAGCCGGTGGCCTGGCCATCCGCCCGGCCATCGTCGACGTGCTGGGCGAGACTGCCTTGATGCGATTGGCGCATTGGAGAACTGTCAGGGATGAGGCGCATGCGGATGGTGCCGCCGGCGAGTCTGTGGCGATCGAGGACAACCAGGAGATGAACAATGAAGCGGCTTGAGAGCGTCAAACTGGTGCAGTTCCTGCTGTACGAACAGCAGGAATTCCGCCTGGAAGAGATCACTGGTCTGTTCGGCCGCAACGGCAGCGGCAAGAGCTCGGCGCTCGATGCCGTGCAGATCGCCATGATGGGTGCCAACAAGAACCTGATGCACTTCAATGCCCAGGCCGATGCCAAGTCGCACCAGAGCCGTACCTTGCGGTCCTACTGCCTGGGGCAGTACGGCGACACCATTGAACAGTGCGCGCGACCACAGGCCACCACCTACGTCACACTGGTCTGGCGTGACACCGAGACCAATGAGCCGGTCTCCATGGGCGTATGCATAGAGGCTTCGCTGGGCAACGAAGCGGAGAAGGTGCTGGGGCGCTATGTCATCCGCGGCGTGGAGCTGTCCATGTCCGAGCACCTGCAGACGGTGGACGGGGCAACCATGCCGCTGCCCTGGAGCAGCTTCCGTCACCGGCTGCTGGAGCAGTCAAGGATCACAGGGGAGGAACCGCTGTTTGACGATGGCGCCAGCTACGTCAAACAGGTGCTGTTCATGCTGCGCGGCAAAGCGGGCCCCGCGTCCTACGACGCGTTTGCGCGCGCCTTCCGCTTTGCGCTGCGCATGAGCTTCTCCAAATCGGTGGACCAGATTGTTCGCCAAGATGTGTTGGAAGACCGGCCCACCAACATCGCCAGGTTTAAGCAGCTGGTGGAGACCTTCAAGCGGATCAACCAGTTGGTCGTGGGTGTCGAACAAATGATCGCCCAGGGCCTGGATGTGACCAAGAACTTTGACGCGGCCTTGGCCGAAGCCCGGAAATCCGTTACCTGGACCGGCCTGCAGGCGTCCGCAGCGTACGAGTTGACCAATGCGTCCCACGAAAAGCTGATTGCCGATCAGTTTGTGCAGGAAGAAGTCGTCGCGAAGTGCAACGAGGCCAGCAAAACCGCAGATGGAGCAGTGGAGGCCTGGATTCAAGAAGAAGGCAAGCTCACACAAATGCAGCTTGCCCACATGGACCACGCTGAGAATGCGGGCGCCCAGCAGGCCCTTGCAAAGGCACAGGAGAAAACCACCCGCCGGGAAACCGACCTGAAGAAAGAGTTGAACAATTTTCAGCACCTTCTTCAGAACGCCAGCGCCAACGAACTGCTGGCCCAGTGGCAACCCGCGCTTGCGGTGGCCGCGCAACAGCTCAGTCAGTTTTCTTGGGAGCAAAACCAAGTCGACAAGGACGGGCTGGAAAAAATCCTCCGGGACCTGGGAGCAATGCTGAAGTCCGCCACGGCGCACCTGAATGGCCAACACGACATCGTCAAGGAACAACTCCAGATTGCCAATGATCGGCTCACGACGATTGGTTTGGGCATGGAGCGCGCCAAGACTAACCGAGTGCAGGTCAGTGATTCCACGGCCCGACTGATGCATGAGTTCTTGGACCACGGCCTGCACCCTACCCCCGTCTGTGACCTGGTAAAAGTGACCGATCCCCAATGGCAGCCAGCCATCGAAGCCTATTTGGCTAAGAACGTAGAAGCCATCTTGCTAAGGGACTTGGTGGAAGAGCAAAAAGCCTTTGACATCTACCAAGCATTGCAAGGAAAACGCATCATCTATGGAGTCAAGATCGTACGCTCGGATAAAGTCCGCACTGGGCAGGTCCAGCCGGCCGCCGATACGGTGGCCAGCCTGATACAGGGCAGCAACCAGGTTGCCGTGGCCTACCTGCGTGGCAAGCTGGGCAACCTCAAACGTGCCAATACCGCCAAAGAGGCATTGCGGGGTGAACGTACCTTGACGATGGATGGCATGCTGGTGGGCCCCGGGGACTTTGAGCGGCTGAAACTGGTGCCGGAGGCCGATTTGCAGATCGGATCAGGCGCCAAGGGCCAGGTCGACGGACTGACGGCTGAGTCCCGTATCCTGAACAGAGAAGTTGCTGACCTCAAACAACGCGAAGGGAGCACCAACCATATCCGTCAGGTCATCCAGAGCTTGTCGTCACCAGAGACCCTGCGCCTGCTGCTCGGATACGCAGAGCAGCTCAGCGAGGCGCTCACAGAGAAAGAGCTCGCCAACCAGCGGCTCTCGGGCGGCAGCAGCGCTGAATATCAGGCCCTGTCCGCAGAACTCGCGGCTCTGCGGGAACGCAAGCAACCCTTGGAGAAGGATGCCCGAGTCGCGCGAGACAAAGCAGTGCAGGCCCAGACAATCCTAGACGGCTTGGTGACCGCCTGTCAGGCCAAGCTGGAGGAACTTCAAGGTAAACGATCAACCCATGAAGCCTGCCGTGGCCATGCCGACTATGACCCAGGCTTCGCATCAGATCGCTGGGACCCGCTATTGGAGCAATTCGGCGAGAGCTACCAAAGCATGGCGAACCACTGCGAAACCCAATCCACGCGCTGCAATTTAGCTATGGTACGCCACCTGGGCCCCGCACAGACGCTGTTGGGGACCTTCCTGACTGACCACCGCGAAGCCGTCAGCGATGAGGTGACGTCCGACTGGCGCAAGGCCAAGGCCTGGATGGAGCAGCAAGTCACTAGGCTGCAGAACACAGAGTTGCCATCGTACAAAGAGCAGGCCCAGGAAGCCTACCTTGCATCACAGAACACCTTCCGGCAGGACGTGGCACTGGCCCTGCACGCCAACCTCAAGTACCAGACCACTACGTTCAAGCGCTTGAATGATGCGCTCAAGGCCTCCCCCGCCTTCACCAACGGTGAGAGATACCAGTTCCAGGCCAAGGTCCGTCCTGACCTGTTGCCATTGAAGAAGTTCATCGAGAACATCGCCGACTTCGGCGCTGAAGGCGGTCTGTTTGGCGATCCCGGGGTCATACCCGCCCAGTTTGAAGAGTTGCTGCGCGAGAAAACTACCTTGGGCAATGCTGCGGTCAAGAGTCCGCTGGATGATTACCGGGAGTTCTTCGAGTTCGACATCGAGATTGAAACCGACGATCCGGTGACAGGCGTCACCAAGACCATAGGGCACCTGAGTAAACGTATTGGCCCGGGATCTGGTGGTGAGCACCGCGCGCCGCTCTATGTGATTGCCGGCGCTGCACTGTCCTCGGCCTACCGCATGGACGAGAATAACCAGGACGGTTTGCGGCTTATCCTCCTGGACGAAGCCTTTGACAAGATGGACACGCCCAACATCGTGGCCACCATGCGCTACCTCGAAAAACTCGGACTTCAGGTGCTGCTTGCCAGCCCCGGCGAGAACCTGCCAACGCTGACGGCCTTTCTGCATAGCTACTTTGAGATCATGAAGGATGAAACTCGTCATGTGATCCAGGTGGAGGAGCGCAGGGTCAGCGAAGCCATGCGGGAGCAGTTCCGGGAGGATATGTGGGAATACCACCCTGAGCTGCTAGACGCGGAGCTGCTGGCCGTACGTCAGGAGTCCATCACGCGACCTGGCGTCGCCCCCGCATCATGAGCGCAGGCGCCATCGCCAGGGAATTGCTGATCAAACTGCTGGAGGCCGGCAACAAGCACGCTGCTGGCGCACGTGCGCGCGCACCAGCACTGACAGCCACGCACTTGAAACCCTACAGCGACCTCAGAAGCTGGCAGCAAAAGCAGGAATGCGATGAGACGTTTTTGGCCGCGCGCGACGCCGCTGCCGTCACACTGCAACGTGACAAGCTGAATCCGAAAGATGGCCTGTTTGAGCGCATTGACCTGGTGGACGTGCAGGCGCTTGCACGCTTTCTGGGGCGCAGCACCTATGCGGACCAGCTAGCCCAGACCATTTGCCAGCTGGAGCTATTGAAGGCAGAGTTCCCTGTGATCCTGGAAATAGTTTCGCGCTGGTCCGAAATGGCCAAGGTGCGCGGCTTGGGCCCGCAGGACGCGGGCGCCTGGATCGATGCAGCCAAAACCATTCGGGCCTGCGCAGCGCGCAGCCAGGACTCGGTTGCCGCCCCGGTCCGCGAATTCAGCGCGCGGTTGTTCCAGGACAGCAAGCGGATTGAAGCCCTCACTCCCCAGCTCGACGTCCTGCTGAGTGGCAGCATCGAGGAGACCCCAAGGGTTGCGGCCCAGGTGTGGCAAGAGCTGGGACTGTTCCGTGAGGAGCATCCCGTGCTGTTGGCCGGTCACGTGCACATTGCGCGCGACCGCACCACTGGATTGATCGACGCTCCATACCTAGGACTGCCAGCTGCAACCATTCAGGCAGTGGCAAGCAAGGTGACTGAAGTCATCACCATTGAGAACAAGACCACGTTTCACAGTGAGGCGAAGAGGCGCCAAGACGATAAGGTGCTTCTTGTCTACACTGCCGGTATGCCCTCCCCGGCCTGGCGCGCCATGTACATGCGGCTACTGGTGAGCCTGTCGCCGACTACCCCTATTTTTCACTGGGGGGATATCGATGAGGGGGGATTTCGGATTGCCTCCACGATAGCGGCCGTTACTAAGGCAGCTGGCTTTAAGCTTCAGCCCTATTCGATGTCACCTGACGATGTACCCACTGCGATGCGGGTTAAGGCTTCTTCTCGGACCCTTGAGCACATCCACCACTTCGCTTGCGCAGCCGGCTGGCCCGACCTTGGACGATCAGTGCTTGAGGCCGGCTTCGTCGCCGAGCAGGAAGCGCTGGAACGCCGCTGAATAGCTTACCTTGAAGATTACTCGAATCAATCCTCAACGAGTTATTTCGAACCACACAAACAAGAAAGTCAAATTCCATGTTTACGCCGATCTGAACAGAATTTCCTGACTCCCGATACTTAACCTTAATCGAACAACCACGAATGCAGCCGGGCTTGAATGTAGTCAGGTCCCAACCCTGAGTACCTGAACTATTCAATTGCGAAGTAAGGTTCAAATGAATAGTTAAGTAGGCTGCCACGTACTGCTTAGCTGCGACGGATCTCGATATTGAAACAGCCGATTTCTGCTCGCAGGTAGGCAATATGGCGATGATTTCGATGGTTAGCGGCGCCATAGTGTGGTGTTGATGGACTCTGGCGACTGTCTCCTTCGAATCGAACGGACCGAGTTAGCGTATTGGCTGGCTAGATTCCTGCTTCACCCCGCGGCCAACAATGCTCTGCTTTCGGGGGACCCGTCTCAGGCTACTACTCAAGCGCAGATCAATATGAGAATCAAGCCTCACCAAGTGATCCATATGCGCACTTCGCGCTCAAATTTTGACAAACGTCGCAACGTCACCTTCCATCCGTTCGATTTCTATACTCAACTCCAATCGTCGTGCCGCTTCGGTTGGCTTTTCTTTTGTTATTTAACCATTGATAAAATAGGTTTTCAATGGCGGGCTTGATCACGCTGGTCAATGGCAGCTATGGGTGAGTAGTCTCCAGTGACCGGATCTGGTCGAGTCCGGGTACTCCAAGTGGTGAAATCATCGCCACATTGCCGACTTTTCAGTGCACAGCCGAGCGACCGGTCTGGAACAACCAGATCGATAATGCGGCTGACATTTTTTGCGGTAATAGAAACACAGGCTCCAGTGCGCAGTTCTTGTGCCGCCAACATCACTTTATGTGAACATTCTTGGGGTACGACATTCTCTGCGGGTGCTTATCGCACCATCATTCAGCGCGATCACGCCAGGCCTTGAAAGTGGTGCAAGAAACCGCAGGCACAGCACCAACTGCGATTGGACATCCTTCCCTTTGAGGCCCCATACAGCTGTGGCCGGTCGCTATGGTCACGCTGCAATCCAGTGCCAAAGGTGGCCAAATCAACCAGCCAAATACAACTCAACACGGTCAGTTGTCCACGTTGCCACGCCCGTCCCGAAAAAATCAGCATCTTCTGTCCATACGGAGCAGCCAATCGTCATGGCACAGGCAAGAACCGGCCAGTCATCGGCATCCCGCATGGCAATTCGTTGAAGTGCCTGTTGTTGCAAGCCCACGTAAAGCTCAAGTTCAAGGGGTTGCACAATTGCTTCAAGGGTGTCGAGAACTGCCATGGCAGATGCACTTTGGACACCACGTTTCTCCAGCAACGCTGGCAGGTACTTGCGGGCATCGGCGTACGCCACATCAGGCGCGAAGAATTTGACGGTTACCGCATATTCAAGAAGCAGTTCTCGCACCCGCTTGCCAAGCACCGCTCGAATCAGGATATTGGCATCCAGGACGATGGCCTTATTACTCATGCAACAGTAGCCTTGGATTTTTTGTGTGCGCTTGTCTGTTTGCGGGCCGCTTTAAATTCAGTCACCACGTCTTCTACATCGACGCCCTGTGCCGCCAGCAACCGATCCAGGGTCTTGCTGGCATTCTTCAATGCGGCAATGTCGGCGTCGGCTTTGCCTTTCGTGGGAATAAAGTAGCCGACAGTATGACCGTGGCGCGTAACCGCCACAGGCGTACTGGATGCAATGAACTCTGCCATTCCCGCACGAAACTCTCGGATACCAACTTTAGCTGCTTCCATGATCATCACCTTTCGTGCGAAATTGCACATTTGTGAATCATAGTGTACACAAATTTAACGAACAGGTGCAGAATCGAGATCTATTCTGAAGTGCAACACATTAGGCTCATTGGAATGTTTTTCGGAGTGGTACGACAGCATGAAAACGATGCTGCCGCAAAAAACAAACGTTTTCATTTTTCAGGATCATTGGCCATGATTGACCTGAGAAAAATCGCTCTCGCCCAAGTTGAGCTCGGACGTTAAAAATCAGTCAAATGGTCCGTGGTTGTCCAGCCATGTCCACGTGCGTTTTAGACACTTTTTAGACACCAGCAATAAAAAAAGGACTTGGCATTTCTGCTAAGTCCTTGATTTATAACGCTTTGTTTGGTGGGCGATGCAAGTTTCGAACTTGCGACCCCTGCAGTGTGAATGCAGTGCTCTACCCCTGAGCTAATCGCCCTGAATTGGTATCAGGTAAGCCTCCAATTATGCCTTAGTTTCAGGCGGCTATGCGCCAGACTGTTTTACTTTTACTGGCTTTATCAATCTGAGCCAGTACCTCTTCGTGGGCCGCACGCTCTTGGTCGTTGGCCGCCAGCACCGGCAGTGCAATGCCGCGCAGGTCAAGCTTGACAAGCGTCAACCCCTTGCTCTCGTCAGCGCCACCTTCCATTTGCAGCGCGTTTTGTCCGCGTGTGAGATTGATGTAAACATCGGCCAGCAGTTCTGCATCCAGCAAGGCGCCATGCAGGGTGCGGCCAGAACGGTCAACGCCTAGCCGATCACACAGCGCATTCAATGAGTTGCGTTTGCCAGGAAACATTTCCTTGGCCATGACCAACGTATCGGTCACGCGCGCCACCGTCGCTTTCAGCGGGGCGCGACCCGTCAAGCTGAGTTCCTTGTTCAGAAACCCGACGTCAAAAACGGCATTGTGAATGATGATTTCAGCATCTTTCAGGTAGTCCAGCAGATCATCGGCGACGGCCCCAAACTGGGGCTTGTCCTTCAAGAATTCGCTGGTAATGCCGTGAATCTTCAGCGCCTCTTCATGACTTTCGCGGCCGGGATTGAGGTAAAAGTGTTTGTTGTTGCCCGTCAACTTACGGTGCAGCAACTCGACACAGCCAATTTCAATCACACGGTCACCGTTGTCAGCGGACAGGCCCGTCGTTTCGGTATCGAGAAAAATTTGACGCATAAAAATCAGTGAAGCTCTTTAGCGTGGTTGACGGAATATTTTGGAATCTCGACAACCAGGTCTTTTTGCGCAAGGATAGCTTGGCAGCTCAAACGCGAATTTGGCTCCAGACCCCAGGCACGGTCAAGAAAGTCATCCTCATTCTCATCCACGGCATTGAGCGAAGCAAACCCTTCGCGCACGATAACGTGGCAGGTGGTGCACGCACAACTCATCTCGCAGGCGTGCTCGATGTTGATGTGGTTGTCCAGCAAGGCTTCACAAATAGAGGTGCCAGCGGGCGCAGATATTTCAGCACCCTGAGGACAGTATTCTGGATGTGGCAGTATTTTGATAATAGGCATGGATTTTTCCAGTAAGTCTGATTTAGACCGTCGCAATGTTTTTGCCGGCCAACGCTTTTTGAATGCCCCGGTTCATTCGCATCGCTGCGAACGCTTCGGTGCCTTTGGCCAGCGCCAGCGTAGCCGCTTCAATCAGAACCGCATCTTGCAGCGGTTGCGCGAGCTTCAGCGCCGCCATTAGTGCGTCAATGGCGGTGCGATCTGCAGGCGAGAGCAAATCACCATCGGCGGCCAGCGCACTCAGGGTTGCCAGCAACATGCGCTCGCCATCGACTCGGGCCTCAGCGAGTGCGCGGGCCTTCATGTCGAACTCAGCCGTGGTGAAGCTGTCTTGCAGCATTTCGGCGATTTGATCATCCCCCAAACCATACGACGGTTTGACGTCAATGCGGGCCTCGACACCACTGAGTTGTTCTTTGGCCGTGACGCTTAAAAGCCCGTCTGCGTCCACCGTGAAGGTGACGCGAATACGCGCCGCCCCGGCGACCATCGGCGGAATGCCACGTAGCTCAAAGCGCGCCAGACTGCGGCAATCGGCCACCAAATCACGTTCACCCTGAACAACGTGTAAGGCCAAAGCCGTTTGCCCATCTTTGAAGGTGGTGAAATCTTGCGCCTTGGCGGTCGGAATGGTTTCGTTGCGTGGCACGATGCGCTCGACCAAACCGCCCATGGTTTCAATGCCAAGCGATAACGGAATCACGTCCAGCAGCAGCAAATCATCCGTTGTATTGTTGCCCGCCAACTGGTTGGCTTGAATGGCAGCGCCCAGCGCCACGACTTCATCGGGGTTCAGGTTGGTCAACGGTTCGCGGTCAAAAAATGTTGCCACTGCCTGTTGTATTTGTGGCATCCGGGTGGCCCCACCCACCATAACCACACCTTTGACCTCATCAACAGACAACGCTGAATCGCGCAAGGCTTTGCGCACGGCAGTGATGGTTCGAGCGGTCAGGTCTTTCGTCACGGCGTCAAACTGTGCCTTTTCAACCTTTAAGGCGATGGCGCCGCCGCTTAATGTGGCCCCAAAGACTACCGACGTCGCTTGCGACAAAGCTTCCTTGCAAGCGCGTGCCGCTACTTTGACAGTCGCCTTGTCAGACGCGGTGACCACTGAGGTGCCGGCTTGCGACAGCACCCAGTCGGCAAGTGCATGGTCGTAGTCATCGCCGCCTAGTGCGGAGTCGCCGCCGGTCGCCACGACTTCAAACACCCCTTGCGTCAGCCGCAATATAGAAATATCAAAGGTGCCGCCACCCAAGTCAAAAATGGCATAAACGCCTTCGCTGGTATTGTCCAGTCCGTAGGCAATAGCGGCAGCTGTGGGTTCATTGATGAGGCGCAGCACGTTGAGGCCCGCCAATTGCGCGGCGTCTTTGGTGGCTTGGCGCTGGGCGTCATCAAAATAAGCGGGCACGGTGATGACGGCCCCAAACAAATCATCGTTAAACGTGTCTTCAGCGCGGTAACGCAAGGTGGCCAAAATATCGGCGCTGACCTCGACCGGCGACTTCTCACCTTGCACGGTTTGCAGCCCGAGCATTCCCGGATGATCCACAAAACGATAAGGTAGTTTGTCGTGTCCCACCACATCAGACAGACTGCGTCCCATAAAGCGCTTGACGGAGGCCAGGGTATTTTCAGGGTCCAGCGCTAACGCCGCTTGCGCTTCAAAACCAATTTGACGTGCGCCGCCTTGCAGGTAACGCACGACCGACGGCAAGATAACGCGGCCTTGCGCGTCCGGCAGACATTCGGCCACGCCATTGCGCACGGAGGCGACCAGTGAATGCGTGGTGCCTAAATCAATGCCAACCGCAATGCGGCGTTCGTGTGGATTGGGGGTGTGACCGGGTTCGGAAATTTGTAAAAGCGCCATGTATTTTTTTAAAAGATAGGGGACTTAGTGCCCCCCGTCTGCCGTGTCCATTTGGTCGAGGCGGGCGTCAACATCGCTGGCAAAGCGCTTGATGAACATCAGCGCTCTGACCTGTTGTACCGCCTGCGTGTAGTTGTGGTGCTCATCGAGCAGTTGGCCGCATGTTTGCAGCGCTGCCTGACGGGCGGCGATAACTTTGGCGTTAAGGTCATCTAACTCAGCGGCACTTTGCGCTTCATCCAGAGCCTCGCGCCACGCCATTTGCTGCATCAAAAATGCTGTCGGCATGGCCGTATTATTTTCCGCATTAATGGGCGCGTCGTTTAACTCGCACAAATAAGCGGCCCGTTGAAGCGGGTCTTTCAGCCGTTGGTAGGCCTCATTGATGCGCACCGACCACTGCATCGCCACGCGCTGTGCGGCAGCGCCTTGCGCGGCAAACTTATCGGGATGCGCTTCGCGTTGCAGGTCTTTCCAGCGGGCGTCGATAGCGGCACGGTCTTGCGCAAATTGCGGTGCAAGACCAAACAACTCAAAGTCATTGGATTGAAGATTCATACGCGGAAAGATTCCCCGCAACCACAACGATCACGCTCTTTTGGGTTGTTAAATTTGAAACCTTCGTTCAGGCCCTCACGAACAAAATCGAGTTCAGTGCCATCGAGGTAAGCAAAGCTTTTAGGCTCAATCAGCACTTTGACGCCGTGACCTTCAAACACCATATCTTCCGGCTCGACTTCGTCCACGTACTCTAATTTGTAAGCCAGGCCCGAGCAGCCTGTGGTTTTGACACCCAGACGCACCCCGACGCCCTTACCTCGTTTGGTAAGGTAGCGGGTAACGTGCCGGGCGGCAGCTTCAGTCAGCGTGACGGCCATGTTAGTGCGTCAGTTGTTGGGCGTTGTGCTTTTGCCGGTAGTCGTTCACGGCTGCCTTAATGGCGTCTTCGGCCAAGATGGAGCAATGAATTTTGACCGGCGGCAGCGCCAACTCTTCGGCAATCTCACTGTTTTTGAGCGCAGCAGCTTGGTCCAGCGTCTTGCCCTTGACCCACTCGGTCACTAAAGATGACGAGGCAATGGCCGAGCCGCAGCCGTAGGTTTTAAAGCGCGCATCTTCGATCACGCCGGTTTCCGGGTTGACCCTGATTTGCAGCTTCATCACGTCACCGCAAGCGGGCGCACCCACCATGCCAGTGCCAACCGAGTCATCACCCTTGTCGAACGAGCCGACGTTGCGGGGGTTTTCGTAGTGGTCAACGACCTTTTCTGAATATGCCATTTTGTTTACCTCGTGTGGTTAATGGGGTTTAGTGAGCAGCCCACTGAATGGTGCTGATGTCGATACCTTCTTTGTACATGTCCCAAAGCGGACTCAAATCGCGCAACTTGGCGACATTGACTTTGATGGTTTCCACGGCGTAATCAATTTCTTCTTCCGTGGTGAAGCGACCAATCGTCATGCGCAGACTGCTGTGCGCCAGCTCGTCGCTGCGGCCCAAGGCGCGCAACACATAGCTGGGTTCTAGGCTGGCCGACGTGCAGGCTGAACCGCTGGACACGGCTAGACCCTTGATGCCCATGATCAAAGATTCGCCTTCGACATAGTTAAAGCTGATGTTCAGGTTGTGCGGCACGCGCTTGTCCAAATGACCGTTCACAAACACTTGTTCAACGTCTTTCAGACCTGCCAACATGCGGTCATGCAGGGCGCGAATCCGCACGTTTTCGCCCGCCATTTCTTCTTTGGCAATGTGGTAAGCCTCGCCCATGCCGACGATCTGGTGCGTGGGCAAGGTGCCGGAACGCATACCGCGTTCGTGACCACCGCCATGCATTTGCGCTTCAATGCGCACACGCGGTTTGCGACGGACAAACAAAGCGCCAATGCCTTTAGGGCCATAAGTCTTGTGCGCGGTCAGGCTCATCAAATCAACTGGCAAAGTACTCAAGTCAATCTCAACCCGGCCCGTTGCCTGCGCGGCATCGACGTGGAAAACAATGCCGTTTTCGCGGCAAATCATCCCAATCGCGGCGATGTCCTGAATCACGCCAATTTCGTTGTTCACGAACATGACGCTGGCCAACATGGTGTCCGGGCGAATCGCTGCTTTGAAGGCGTCCAGATCAACCATGCCATCGGACTGCACTTCTAGATAGGTCACCTCAAAGCCTTGACGCTCCAACTCGCGGCAGGTGTCCAGCACGGCTTTATGCTCGGTTCTGATGGTGATGATGTGCTTGCCTTTGGTCTTATAAAAGCCAGCGGCACCTTTCAAAGCCAGATTGTTGGACTCAGTCGCGCCGGAAGTCCAAACGATTTCGCGGGGGTCGGCACCCACCAACGCGGCGACTTGCTCGCGCGCTTTTTCAACGGCGGCTTCGGCTTCCCAGCCCCAAGCGTGACTGCGGGAAGCCGGATTGCCAAAGTGCTGGCGCAACCAGGGAATCATGGCGTCCACGACCCGGTCATCACAGGGCGTGGTGGAGCTGTAGTCCATATAGATAGGGAAATGCGGTGTCGTGTCCATCATGCTCTCACTTGTTTTGTTCGTTTATTTGAAAACGTTTTACATTTTAGAAAACGCATTGCCCAATGCAAAAACTGAGTTCGGTGTATTAATACGAATTGTTTTGGAGACGGGCATACTTGAAATGGCGCGCTTGAGCGTCGGTTTGTCTTCAATCTGGAGACCTTTGGCCAATTGCTCATCGACCAGCTTTTGCAGGGTGACCGATTCCAGAAATTCCACCATTCGGGTGTTGAGTGAGGACCACAGGTCATGTGTCATGCAGCGTGAACCTTCGCCCAAACAGTTTTCTTTACCGCCACATTGAGTGGCATCAATAGGTTCATCGACCGAGACAATAATGTCAGCAACCGTGATCTCGGCGGGCGTGCGCGCCAGGGTATAACCGCCACCGGGGCCGCGTGTGGACTCCACTAACTCATGGCGGCGCAATTTGCCAAACAGCTGCTCCAGGTAAGACAGAGAAATCTGCTGACGCTGACTGATGGCAGCCAAGGTCACCGGGCCGTTGCTTTGGCGCAGACCTAAATCAATCATCGCGGTGACCGCAAAGCGGCCTTTGGTAGTTAAACGCATGGCATGTTCCTTCAGTCGTATTAAGTTGACTATTGTTGTCGAGTATAGCAAAAAACCAAGCAATTTGCTCGGGTATCAATACCGTACGGTCACATTATGAACCTTCTCAACCAAATTAAACAACGACATGATCTGCGCCAGAGCTACCAAACGCTTGCGATTTTAAAATACCCAACTGATCGCGCACGCGGGCCGCTTTCTCAAACTCCAGGTTGCGGGCGTGTTCCAGCATCAGTTTCTCCAGCCGCTTGATTTCACGGGAAATATCTTTCTCGCTCATATCCTCCACTTGCGCCCGCTGCATCGCATCGCGCTCCAGCTTTTCGGCTTCCTTGCCCGCCTTTTCGCTGTAAACGCCGTCAATCAAATCCTTCACTTCCTTGACGATGGAGCGCGGCGTGATGCCGTTTGCCAAGTTGTGCGCCACCTGTTTGATGCGCCGCCGTTCAGTCTCACCCATCGCTTTCTTCATCGACTCGGTGATCTTGTCGGCGTACAAAATGGCGCGGCCATTGACGTTACGCGCCGCCCGGCCAATGGTTTGGATCAGCGAGCGTTCGGAGCGTAAAAAGCCTTCTTTGTCGGCGTCCAGAATAGCTACCAGCGACACCTCGGGAATATCTAACCCTTCACGCAGCAAGTTGATACCGACCAGCACATCAAAGGTGCCCAAGCGCAAGTCACGAAGAATTTCCACCCGCTCCACGGTGTCAATATCGCTGTGCAAATAGCGCACCTTGACGCCGTTGTCACTCAAATAATCGGTCAACTGTTCAGCCATGCGCTTGGTCAGCGTGGTGATCAGCACCCGCTCGTGCTTTTCTTCCCGGATGCGAATTTCTTGCAGCACATCATCCACTTGATTGACGGCGGGGCGCACTTCCACTTCAGGATCGACCAAACCCGTCGGGCGCACCAACTGCTCCACGACTTGCCCGGTATGGTCTTTTTCCCACTGGCCAGGCGTGGCCGACACAAAGACGGCTTGGCGCATCTTGGTCTCGAACTCTTCAAACTTGAGGGGACGGTTGTCCAGCGCGCTGGGCAGACGAAAGCCGTAATCCACCAGCGTCGTTTTACGTGAGCGGTCGCCGTTGTACATACCGCCAAACTGGCCAATCAACACATGACTCTCGTCCAAAAACATCATCGCGTCTTTGGGCAGGTAGTCGGTTAGCGTGGCGGGCGGTGCACCCGGCGCGGCGCTACTGAGATGGCGACTATAGTTCTCAATGCCTTTGCAATGTCCCACTTCGTTGAGCATTTCCAGATCAAAACGGGTGCGCTGCTCCAGCCTTTGTGCTTCAACCAGCTTGCCTTGCCCAATGAATTCTTTTACCCGGTCTGATAGCTCGGTCTTGATGGCTTCAACCGCCGTGAGCACCTGTTCACGCGGCGTGACGTAATGACTGCTGGGGTACACGGTAAAACGGGGAATCTTCTGGCGAATGCGCCCGGTGAGCGGGTCGAACAGTTGCAGCGATTCAATCTCGTCGTCAAACAGCTCGATGCGAATCGCCATTTCGCTGTGTTCGGCCGGAAACACGTCAATGGTGTCGCCACGAACGCGGAATTTGCCGCGTGAAAAATCCATATCGTTGCGTTGGTATTGCATCCGCACCAACTGCGTAATCATGTCGCGCTGGCCCATTTTGTCGCCGGTGCGTAGTGTCATTACCATCTGGTGATAGGCCTCGGGCTGACCGATGCCGTAGATGGCGGACACCGTGGCCACAATCACCACATCGCGCCGCTCCAGCACGCTTTTGGTACACGACAGGCGCATTTGCTCAATGTGCTCATTGATAGCGGAGTCTTTTTCAATGAACAAATCACGCTGCGGCACATAGGCCTCAGGCTGGTAGTAGTCGTAATAGCTGACGAAATACTCCACTGCATTTTTGGGGAAAAACTCGCGGAACTCGCTGTACAACTGTGCGGCCAGTGTTTTGTTGGGTGCAAACACGATGGTCGGACGCCCCAGACGCGCAATCACGTTGGCCATGGTGAAGGTTTTGCCGGAGCCGGTCACGCCCAACAGCGTTTGAAACACTTCACCGTCATGGACGCCCTCGACCAACTTGTTGATGGCTTCGGGCTGATCACCAGCAGGCGGATAAGGCTGGTACAACTCAAACGGGGAATCGGGAAAGCGTACAAAGGTGCCAGGACGAACCGGCTCGACCTCGTCAGAAGAGGCAAGAACAATCGGGGGGAGTGTGGACATAGCAGGATTATTTAGAAAACGGGATACAGTTTGACACCTTCATGGACTCAAGGTGCAATGATTCCAGCTGACCAGCAGGTCGTGCTCGACCTTGGGACAGTTGCCCATCTTTATTCACGACGACTTCAGTAGCTTTCGCCTCTCCTACATGAGGAAATTTTTCCAGTGCAGTCAGATAAAGGATCAAGATATTTCTGACTGGGTCAACAGTTTTTCTTGTTTGAGTTTGGCTGCGTCGCCAGCAGCGTGAGGGCTATCAGCTTTGATGATGCAGACGGTACGCGCCTATTCCTAGGTTTTAAACGACAGCTTGCCCCTTGCCCAAGTTGTGCCAGCTTGTTGAAGAAGCCGCTTTCCTTGAAAGTTTAAATTCTCTTAACCACCCGATTTTCTATCGGGTCACCAATAAAAAAAGGAAGCCTAAGCTTCCTTTTTTAAAACTGGAGCGGGAAAAGAGACTCGAACTCTCGACCTCAACCTTGGCAAGGTTGCGCTCTACCAACTGAGCTATTCCCGCAAAATACTAACTAAAGAAACGCAATCCAATTATTACTGGAGCGGGAAAAGAGACTCGAACTCTCGACCTCAACCTTGGCAAGGTTGCGCTCTACCAACTGAGCTATTCCCGCGTTTCAAGCTTCAAATTATAGCGTATTTATTCAGACCTTCCAAGAAATCTGAACAAAGGTTTTTAATGTTTAACCGACCTGGCCAACTCAACAATAGGAGCCGCTGTTTCTGCGGCAACCACAACCGATTCATCTTCAGGCAAGGGCGTAGGCATTCTCTCCAAGGCAATTTCCAGCACCTTGTCAATCCAGCGCACTGGCATAATCTCCAGACCGTTTTTGACGTTCTCAGGAATGTCTTGCAGATCCTTGGCATTGTCCTCAGGAATAATCACGGTTTTGATGCCGCCACGCAATGCGGCTAATAATTTTTCTTTCAAACCGCCAATAGCAGTTACCTCACCGCGCAAGGTAATCTCTCCCGTCATCGCGACATCGCCCCGCACCGGAATGCCTGTCATGGCTGAGACAAAAGCGGTCGTCATGGCGGCCCCCGCGCTAGGTCCATCTTTAGGTGTTGCCCCATCCGGCACATGGATGTGAATGTCTTTCTTCTCGAAAAACTCATCCTTGATCCCCAGCCGGTGTGAACGACTGCGCACCACCGTGCGCGCCGCTTCTACCGATTCCTTCATCACGTCGCCCAATGACCCGGTGCGGGTGATGACGCCTTTACCGGGCATCATGGCGGCCTCAATAGTCAGCAAATCGCCGCCTACTTCAGTCCACGCCAAACCAACAACCTGACCCACCTGGTTTTGCTCCTCGGCGCGGCCATAGCTATATTTTCGAACTCCCAGAAAATCGTTGAGATTATCGGGTGTTACCTTCACCTGCCCGACCATCTTCTTGAGTTGCAAACCTTTGACGACTTTGCGGCATATCTTGGAAAGTTCTCGTTCCAGTGAACGCACGCCAGCTTCGCGTGTGTAGTAACGAACAATGTCGCGTACTGCTTCATCACTAATGAGCAACTCTTCAATCAAAACGCCATTATTCTTGAGTTGCTTGGGCAATAGGAACTTGATGGCAATGCTGGTTTTTTCGTCTTCCGTGTAGCCTGACAAGCGAATCACTTCCATGCGATCCAGTAAAGCGGACGGAATATTCATCGAATTAGAGGTTGCCACAAACATGACATCGCTCAAATCAAAATCAACTTCTACATAGTGGTCGCCGAACTTATGATTTTGCTCAGGGTCAAGCACCTCAAGCAAAGCACTTGACGGATCACCCCGAAAGTCAGTGCCTAGTTTGTCGATTTCATCGAGTAGAAATAAGGGATTTCGTGTACCAATTTTGGCAAGGTTTTGCAAAACTTTGCCGGGCATGGCACCAATATAGGTACGCCGATGACCGCGAATTTCAGCCTCGTCACGCATCCCGCCAAGCGCCATGCGCACATACTTGCGCCCGGTGGCCTTGGCAATCGACTCGCCTAGCGAAGTTTTGCCAACGCCGGGGGGGCCGACCAGGCACAGAATAGGCGCCTTTACTTTTTCAACGCGCTGTTGAACCGCCAGATATTCAAGGATGCGATCTTTGACTTTATCAAGACCATAGTGGTCTTCGTTGAGTACTTGCTCCGCGTGACCCAGGTCATGCCTGATTTTGGTCTTGCCAGCCCAAGGCAGGCCGATCAAAACGTCAATATAGTTGCGCACAACGGTCGCCTCTGCCGACATCGGTGACATCAGCTTGAGTTTCTTCAACTCGCTTTCGGCTTTTTTCAGCGCCTCTTTGGGCATCCTTGCCGATCTTATTTTTTTCTCCAGCTCTTCGATGTCCACCCCGTCTTCGCCTTCACCGAGTTCTTTTTGAATGGCTTTGACTTGTTCGTTCAGGTAAAAATCGCGCTGATTTTTTTCCATCTGTCGTTTAACACGACCCCGGATTTTCTTATCGACGTTCAGAATGTCAACTTCACGCTCAATTTGTTCAAACAGGTTTTCAAGTCGATCCTTGACATTCGCCAAGTCCAGCACGGCCTGTTTGTTGTCCAGCTTGAGGGGTAAATGGGCGGCAATGGTGTCGGCCATGCGTCCGGCATCGTCAATGCTGGAAATCGAGGTGAGAATTTCAGGCGGGATTTTCTTGTTGAGCTTGACGTATTGGTCAAACTGCTGCATCACCGCACGGCGCAAGGCTTCAATTTCACTGGCTTTTCCGCGTAATTTGACGTCAGGCTCAACCTGCATTTCAACCGGTGTGACGTTGGCTGAAAAATGCAATTCTCCTTCTTCAATCTTATTCACGCGTGCACGTTGCTGCCCTTCAACCAGCACCTTGACGGTGCCATCTGGCAGCTTGAGCATTTGCAAAATGGTGGAAACACAGCCGACATCAAACATGTCAGTGACCAACGGATCATCTTTAGCTGCTGTTTTTTGCGCGACCAGCATGATGCAGCGATCAGTCGCCATCGCGGCTTCCAGCGCCTTGATGCTCTTGGGGCGACCCACGAAGAGTGGAATCACCATGTGCGGAAAAACAACCACGTCGCGCAATGGCAACAGCGGCAAATCGAGGGGTGTAGCAGGTAATGGGGTATGACCAGACATGGGGAGACCTTTTTATAACCTGTTAAATAGGGATCAGCGTTGTGGGCTTTCAGCCCACAACGAATGATTGATTCGTTAAATCAAGCCTTTTTGGCGTTTTCACGATAAACCAACAAAGGTGGCTTGTTCTCGTCGATAGTAGATTCGTCCACCACAACCTTGTCAACGTTAGAGGTATTGGGCAATTCGTACATGGTGTCGATCAAGGCTTGCTCCAGAATAGAGCGTAAACCCCGTGCGCCAGTCTTGCGAGCCAATGCCTTTTTAGCAATCGCTTTCAAAGCGGAAGGCCGAATTTCAAGCTCAACGCCTTCCATCGACAGCAGCTTGCTGTATTGCTTCACAAGTGCATTTTTAGGCTCGGTCAAAATTTGGATCAACGCATCTTCGGTGAGTTCGGCCAACGTGGCGACCACAGGCATACGGCCCACCAATTCAGGAATCAAACCAAACTTGATCAAATCTTCAGGTTCAACGGCTTTGAAAACTTCCGTCAAGCTGCGTTGTTCTTTGCTTTTGACGGCAGCGCCAAACCCAATACCCGAAGATTCAGTGCGGTTATCAATCACTTTTTCGAGACCAAAAAAGGCGCCGCCACAAATGAACAAAATATTGGTGGTATCCACCTGAACAAAATCTTGATTGGGGTGTTTGCGACCGCCTTGCGGTGGCACACTAGCCATCGTGCCTTCAATCAGTTTGAGCAAGGCCTGCTGCACGCCTTCGCCCGATACATCGCGCGTTATTGAAGGGTTGTCAGACTTGCGTGAAATCTTGTCAATTTCATCAATGTAAACAATGCCACGCTGCGCACGTTCCACATCGTAGTTACAGCTTTGCAGCAACTTGAGAACAATGTTTTCAACGTCTTCACCCACATAACCGGCCTCGGTCAGCGTGGTGGCATCCGCCATAACAAAAGGCACGTCGAGCATTCGCGCCAAAGTTTGCGCCAACAACGTTTTACCTGAACCGGTCGGACCGATCAGCAAAATATTGCTTTTAGTCAACTCAACATCGTCTTTTTTAGCTTTTTCTTTGTGCTGCAAACGCTTGTAATGGTTATAAACCGCCACGGCCAGTGTCCGTTTGGCTGGTTCTTGACCAATCACATAATTATCAAGATTTGTCTTGATTTCAGAGGGTGTCGGCAACTCGTTACCCGCTTTCAGCGCCTCGGTGCTGCTCGGTAATTCATCGCGAATAATTTCGTTGCAAAGATCAATGCATTCGTCGCAAACAAATACCGATGGACCAGCGATGAGCTTTTTGACTTCATGCTGGCTTTTGCCGCAAAAAGAGCAATAAAGAGTTTTTTCGCTAGAGGAGCCTTTTTTTTCGGCCATGTGAGCTATGCCTTTTTCGGAATATTTCCGAATAATACCTAATTAAATACAGTGCTTTCTGCAAAAGAAAACACCGCGATCATTGTGTGATTACACACGCTTCGTAATAACTTTATCGATCAACCCATAAGCCAAGGACTCCTCGGCTGACATGTAGTAATCGCGTTCAGTGTCGCGTTCAATGCGTTCCAGCGGTTGACCGGTACGTTCAGCGAGTATCTTATTGAGTTGTTCGCGTGTTTTCAATATCTCGCGAGCCTGAATTTCAATTTCTGTGGCCTGACCTTGACTACCGCCCGATGGCTGGTGAATCATGATTTTTGAATTAGGCAAAGAAAAGCGTTTGCCTTTGGCTCCAGCGGCCATCAAAAATGCGCCCATGCTGGCGGCCATACCGGTGCACAAGGTTGAAATATCAGGCTTGATAAAGTTCATCGTGTCAAAAATAGCCATCCCGGCGCTGACGGAGCCACCTGGCGAGTTGATGTAGAACGAAATATCTTTATCGGGGTTTTCGCTTTCCAGAAACAGCAACTGTGCCACCACCAAATTCGCCACATAGTCGTTAACCGGGCCAACAAGAAAGATCACACGCTCTTTAAGCAGACGTGAATAAATATCGTAAGACCGCTCGCCGCGACCTGATTGCTCAATCACCATGGGGACCATTCCCAAGGCTTGCGTGTCCATTGCACCAAATCGAACGTTCATGTTTTCTCCAAATAGGGCTAACTGTAGCGAAAATATACGCCAAAAACAAAATGGGGCTTAGATGCAAGACTACAAGCCCGGCATAAGCCCCATTTGTGTCGCGCGAGGCGACTCACTTATCAGTTTTGAGCCATTAACTCATCAAAAGTCACGTTCTTTTCGCTGATGGTGGCTTGTGCCAACACGAATTCAGTCACGTTGTTTTCAATCACGATGGCTTCGATTTCAGCCAGTCGATTGTTGTCGCTGTAGTACCAGCGCATCACATCAGCGGGCTTTTCGTAGCTGGCAGCCAGCTCTTCAATGTGGGCCTTGATTTGTTCGGTTTTGGCTTGCAGTGCGTTGGAACGAACCAACTCGGCGACGACAAGACCCAAACGCACACGGCGCTCGGCTTGCGGACGGAATACGTCATCAGGAATCGGGGCGTTTTCAGCATCCTTGATGCCGCGTTGTTTCATTTCAGCGCGAGCGCCTTCAAGCAAACGTTTGATTTCTGACTGCACGCTGAAGTTGGGCAAGTCCAACTCAGCCTTGGCGACCAGCGCGTCCATCACAGCTTGCTTGTTGCGTGCCAGTAAACGGAACTTGACTTCACGTTCCAGATTTTTCTTGATGTCCGAGCGCAAGCCCTCGACGGTGGCCTCGGCAATGCCCAGCGACTTGGCGAGTTCCTCGTTCACTTCAGGCAGTTCAGCGGCTTCAATGGTCTTAAGCGTGACCATGAAGTCAGCGGTTTTGCCGGCGACGTCTTTGCCGTGGTAATCAGCGGGGAAAGCCAATTGAAAGGTCTTGCTCTCGCCCGACTTCATGCCACGGGTGGCCTCTTCAAACTCTTTGAGCATTTGGCCATCAGCCAGGATGAACTGAAAGTCTTCGGCTTTGCCGCCCGCGAAAACTTCGCCTTCAATCTTGCCTTCAAAGTCAACGGTGACGCGATCGCCATCTTGTGCTGCAGCCTCTGGGGCACGCGGTGTGAAGGTGCGACGTTGCTTGCGCAAAATATCAAGTGTCTTGTCAATGGCGCTATCGGTGACTTCGGCGCTAATTTTTTCAACTTCAGCGGTGGTTAAATCCGCGATTTTGACATCCGGATAAACCTCGAATATGGCATCAAAAGCCATTTCACCTTCAGGCGAAATCTCTGACTCTGTGATGCGGGGTTGACCGGCTACGCGTAATTTGGCTTCATTGGCGGCGTTGGAAAATGCTTCGCCCACTTTGTCGTTCATCACTTCGTAGTGAACTGAATAGCCGTAGCGTTGCGACACGACGTTCATGGGCACTTTACCGGGACGAAAACCGTCCATCTTGATGGTGCGAGCGAGCTTTTTGAGACGGGTTTCGACTTCAGACTGAATCGTGCCTAAAGGCAGAGTCAGTGTTATTTTTCGTTCCAGCTTTTCTAAAGTTTCAACAGTAACGGCCATTGTGTATCTCCAATTTTTTACAAACAGTTGGGACAGAGCTTGCCACCGTTGGGGGGCAGACTGTCCTGCTAATTCTCAAACATGGTGCGCGGGGGGGGACTCGAACCCCCATACCATTGCTGGCGTCAGGACCTAAACCTGGTGCGTCTACCAATTTCGCCACCCGCGCAAAAAACAGAAGGGGCGGTTTGAAAACCACCCCAAAAAATTGGTTAGTCGGTTATTTTAACCTGCTGCGGGCTGCTCTTTCTTAACTTTGAACCAAGCGGCATACATGGCTGGCAAAGCCAACAGCGTCAGCACGGTACCGACCACCAGTCCGCCCATGATCGCCACCGCCATCGGCCCCCAAAAAACCGAGCGCGACAAAGGAATCATGGCTAATACGGCGGCGGCAGCGGTCAACACAATGGGACGCGCCCGGCGCACGGTGGATTCCACAATCGCCTCCCAAGCGGGCACGCCTTTAGCCCGGTCTTGTTCAATTTGGTCAATCAAAATCACGGCGTTGCGTTGAATCATCCCCATCAAGGCAATCACGCCCAGCAAGGCGACAAAGCCAAAGGGACGGTTGAGCAGCAGCAAAGCGCCCGCCACTCCTGCAATGCCCATCGGACCAGTCAAAAAAACCAACACGGCGCGACTAAAGCTGTGCAACTGCAACATTAACAAAGTGAAAATAATGAACAGCATGAGGGGAACACCCGCCACGATGGAGGCCGAGCCTTTGGCGCTCTCCTCCACCGCCCCGGCTACTTCAATGCGGTAGCCGCTTTGACCGGCGGCCTGCCACTGCGCCTCCAGCGCATTCAAGGCAGGACGCAACTGATTGGTTACCGTCGCGCCTTGCAAGCCCTCCACCACATCGCTTTGAACCGTGATGGCGTAATCGCGGTTTTCACGCCACATCACGCCAGGCTCCCAGGCAAAGACGGGTTTGGCAATTTGCGTTAACGGAATTGAGCGTCCGGACGCCGTGGGCAGGTAGGCGTTGCCAATATCCGTGATGGCGTTGCGCTCGGCAAGCGGCTGACGCAGCACAATATCAATGAGCTGGTCGCCCTCGCGGAACTGGCCTACTGTGGCACCCGACAGCATCGTTCGTGCCGCTTGGGCAATGGATTGACTGGTGACGCCCAGCGCCCGCGCTTTGGCTTGATCAACTTCAAGGCGCATCACTTTGACCGACTCGTTCCAGTTGTCGTTGACGCCTCGGGTGTTGGCGCTGGCGCGCAAAACGGCTTTGACTTCGTCGGCACGCTCGCGCAGCAGCAGCGGATCAAGACCCACCACGCGAAACTGCACCGGAAACGGCACCGGCGGCCCGTTGGGCAAGAGTTTGACGCGCCCGCGCACCTCCGGAAATTCCGTCGCCAGCAAGCCAGGCAACTTAAGGCGAAGCAACTCCCGCCGCTCTAAATCCTGCGGCACGATGATGAATTGCGACACATTGCTTTGCGGAAATATCTGATCTAGGGGTAAGTAAAAACGCGGCACGCCCGAGCCAACCCAAGTGCTGACCGTTTCAACGCCTGCCTCGCGCATGAGGCGTGCCTCCAAACGCTTGGACGTTAACTGGTTAGCCGCAAACGAGGTGCCCTCCGGAAACCAGATATCCACCAGAATTTCAGGCCGTATGGAATCCGGAAAAAACTGTTGCTGGACGCGGCCCATGCCCACAATGCCCAAGGCAAAAGTTAGCAGCATGACGCCAATGGTCAGCCAGCGGTGCTGCACACAAGCATTGACCGCACGACGGAAAAAGTTATAAAACGGCGTATCAAAATGCCCCTGATGCGCACTGCCTTCAACGGCTTTATGTTTTTCCTTAAGCAGCAAAGTACCCAGATAGGGCACAAAGTACACCGAAACCAGCCAGCTCAACACCAGCGCGATCACGGTCACCGCAAAAATGGCAAAGGTGTACTCTCCCACCGTGGAGCGCGCCATGCCAATAGGCAAAAAGCCCGCTGCTGTAATCAAGGTGCCCGTCAACATGGGCATGGCCGTAATTTCATAAGCGAAGGTGGCAGCGCGCACTTTGTCGTAGCCTTCTTCCAGCTTGCGCACCATCATCTCGACCGAAATAATGGCATCGTCCACCAGCAAACCCAGGGCGATGATGAGCGAACCCAACGAGATTTTGTGCAAGCCAATGCCCCAGAAATGCATGGCTAAAAAGGTCACGGCCAACACCAGCGGAATCGTGATCCCCACCACCAGACCCGGACGCATATCAATCGTCCAGCGCTTCCAAAGCGGATGCTGGCCGGGGCGCCGATGAAAGCCGAGCGCAATAAAACTCACCGCCAGCACAATTAGTACCGCCTCAATCAGAACACCGACAAACTCGTTGACCGACTTCGCCACCGATTGCGGCTGGTCTTGTAACTGCACCAGATTAACGCCCAGCGGCAGACTTCTTTCGATGCCGTGCGTGACCTCTTTCAGCGCTTTGCCCAACGCAATAATGTCGCCTCCTTTGGCCATTGAGACGCCCAACGCGATGACTTCACGACCCTGATGGCGGACCTTGACGGTAGGCGGATCCACATAACCGCGCGTGATGGTGGCAATATCGCCAAGTCGCAATTGCTGGCTGGCGGCGCGCGTCTCGACCCCATACCCGGCGCCGCGAATCGGCATCGCTTTCAGTTCATCAAGCGTGTTGAACTGTCCCGCCACGCGCACCTGCACCACATCCAGCGGCGTCTGTACGGCCCCGGCTGATTCCACCGCGTTTTGCTGGCCCAACTGCGCCAACACTTGATTCAAATCCAACCCGAGTTGTGCCAGACGCTTTTGGGAAATTTCGACATACAGCTTCTCATCTTGCTGCCCGAACAGCTCCACCTTGGCGACATCGGACACACGCAACAGTTCCTGGCGCACGTTATCCGCCAAAGTTTTGAGTTCGGCATAGTTAAAACCCTCACCTTCCAAGGCGTAGATCACGCCAAACACATCACCAAAGTCATCGTTAAAAAAGGGACCTTGCACATGGGCGGGCAGCGTGCCCTGCATATCCCCCACTTTTTTCCGCACGCTGTACCAAAGATTAGCGACCTCGCTGGCTTTGGACGAGTCTTTAACCTGAAAAATAATTTGTGATTCGCCAGGCTTGGAATAGCTGCGGATTTTGTCGGCGTAGGGCACCTCTTGCAAGGCGCGCTCGATTTTGGAGGTCACCTGCTCGGCGACTTGTTGCGCGGTGGCGCCCGGCCAATAAGTGCGCACCACCATCACGCGAAAGGTAAACGGTGGGTCTTCGTCCTGCCCCAACTGAAAGTAAGCCGCCAGGCCCAGCAGCATCAAGACGATCATTAAATAACGGGTCAGCGCGGCATGATCGAGCGCCCATTTGGAAAGGTTAAAACCCGGTTTGGGTTGATCTTGGTTCATCACCGTCTCACTCTTCTTTGTAAATAGTGACCTTTTGACCGGGCGACAGCACATGCACACCGGCGACCACCACTTGCAGACCCGGCGTCAAACCGCTCGCAATCACGACCTCATTGCCATCTGCCGTGGCAATCTGCACCCCTTGCAGTTTGACGGTCAGCGTGGCTGGGTCAAGCACCCAAACAGCGGTTGACTTGCCCTCCTGGCGCAAGGCGCTGGTGGGCAACTTGATGACCGGTTCAGCAGGGCGTTGCCGCAAGGGCGCCAGCACCGACACGGTGGTGCCCAACGCGGGAGTCTCTTGCACCGGCAGCGCCAATTTCACGCTAAAAGTGCGGGTCACCGGGTCAGCGCTGGCCGAGACTTCGCGCACAACGCCCTTGAGCAAGAGGCCCGAAGCCCAGACCCGCACCGTCATCTCGGCGCCGGACTTGATGGCGGCCACCTTATCCTCCGGCACTGAAAACACCACATCGCGCGGGCCATCTTGCGCCACACGAAGGATGGGCGTGCCTGCGGCGACCACCTGTCCCGGCTCCGCCTCAACGGCGGTGACGACGCCCGCTACGGCGCTTACCAGCGTGGCGTAACCCACCTGATTGCCCTGCTCCGATTTTTGTGCCTGAGCCTGCTGAAGCTGCGCTTGGGCAGCTTTCAAGGTGGCGCCTCGGCGCTCCAACTCAGCGCCACTGATGAAGTTTTGATCTTTCAAGGCTTGGTAGCGTTTGAAGTCGGCTGCAGCCAAGTCACGGTTCGTCAAGGCCGCGCTCACTTGGGCGCCTGCGGCATCGGCGGCCAGTTGGTAATCTTGTGGGTCCAGTTGCGCCAGCACTTGACCGGCTTGGACGTGTTGACCCAACTCGACCAAGCGCGCCATCAGCTTGCCGCTGACCCGAAAACCCAGTCGCGACTCGACACGGGCGCGAACCTCGCCCGCAAACTCAGTGCCAGACTGCATACTCTGCCATCCCACAGTGATCACTTTGACGGCGCGCACCGGCTCGGCAAGCGGGACGGGTTTGGTACAACCGGCCAGCAGCAACACCGCCGCCAAAGGCCATAGTCCGGCGTTAATTGACTTAATAAACTTGACAGGATTCATGACAGGCATCGCCCCAAAGACACAGAATTTAAATTAATGACCAAATGGTTATTAATTTTAGATTGAATCGCAACGACATCCCCAACAATTTATTGCCCTTGCTTTTAAAACGTGACAAAAACTGATTTACCCCCCCCGGCTGCCGACCATTACGAGAACTTTCCCGTTGCCTCCTGGTTGTGTCCGCCCCATTTGCGACCGGCCATTGCCGCCATTTACGGGTTTGCCCGCACCGCCGATGACATCGCCGATGAAGGGGATGCGTCCAGTGCCGAACGACTGGCCGACCTCGACCATTTCAATCGTGACTTACAAGCCTTGGCTAGCGGTCAGCCTCACAGCGGTCGCTGGCCCGGTGTCTTTGACCCGTTAGGGCGCGTGTTACGTGATTTCCAACTGCCGACGCCTTTGCTGGCTCAACTGCTGGACGTCTTTGCGCAAGACGTGCGTTTCACCGCCGACCAGCGCCGCTACCAAAACGATGCCGAGTTACTCGACTACTGCACCCGCTCGGCTAATCCGGTGGGGCGCTTGTTGCTGCATCTTTACGGCATCCAGGATGCCGTCTCGCTCACACAAAGTGACCAGATTTGTAGTGCGCTGCAGCTGATCAATTTTTGGCAGGATGTGAGTGTGGATGCGCCCCGCGCGCGCTGGTACACCACCGTGCAAGCCATGCAACAGCACGCCGTGCAAGACGCTGATTTGCAAACCAACCGCGCCTGTGTCAACGCCACACAACTAATCGCTGCCTACACCCGCAGCGCACGCGCCCTGATGCAGGCAGGCGCGCCGCTGGCGTGTCGCATCCCGGGACGTGCGGGGTGGGAGTTGCGCCTAGTCGTGCAAGGCGGTCTGCGCATTCTGGACAAGATTGAGGCCATGAACCATGAAACCTGGCGGACACGTCCGAAGCTAGGGTTGCGGGATAGCCCAATTTTGCTGTGGCGGGCCTGGCGTATGCACTCTGTTTAAACTTAGCCGATTCAACCTACACAACACATGACGCCACAAGACTACGTCCAGCAAAAAGCAGTTGCCTCAGGCAGCAGCTTTTATTACGCTTTTTTGTTTTTACCCAAGCCCCGGCGCGCCGCCGTCACCGCGTTTTACGCTTTTTGCCGCGAGGTCGATGACGTGGTGGACGACATGATCGACCCCGGTGTCGCCGCCACCAAACTGGCCTGGTGGCAATCAGAGGTTGCCAAGTCGTTTGCCGGTCAACCCAGTCACCCGGTGATGCAGGCGCTGATGCCGCTGGTGGCCGACTACGCCATTGAAGAACGTCATCTGCAAGCCATTATTGAAGGTTGTCAGATGGATTTATCGCAAACCCGCTACCTCGACTACCCCGGTTTGCAACGCTACTGTCATTTGGTGGCGGGCATTGTGGGCGAAGTGGCCGCCAACATCTTTGGTCAAACCCAGCCGCAAACCACCGCCTACGCACACAAACTAGGTCAGGCCTTACAGCTCACCAACATCATCCGGGACGTTGGTGAAGACGCGTTGCGCGGGCGCATCTATCTGCCGATGAACGACTTGCAACGGTTTGATGTCAAGGCCAATGAAATTCTTCAACGCACGTATTCGGACCGCTTCACCGCCCTCATGAAGTTTCAGGCAGACCGTGCCCAAGGTCTGTACGACGAAGCCTTGGCTTTGCTGGTGCCCGCTGACCGCCGCGCCCAAAAGCCGGGACTCATGATGGCCAGCATCTACCGCGCCTTGCTCAACGAAATTGAACGCGACAACTTTCAGGTGCTGCACCAGCGCGTCAGTCTCACGCCTTTGCGTAAGCTGTGGCTGGCCTGGAAAGTCCAAGCTTTCGGATGAAAATTGCCCTCATTGGCGCCGGTTGGGCCGGGATGGCCGCTGCGGTCGAGGCGACACGGGTCGGCCATCACGCCATTGTTTTTGAAGCCTCGCGCACCTTGGGCGGTCGGGCCAGAGCCGTCAACAGCCGTTTGCCCGACGGCACACCCGTCACGCTGGACAACGGTCAGCACATTCTGATTGGCGCCTACACCGAAACCCTGCGCCTGATGCAATTCGTCGGCGTGTCGCCCGCCACCGCGCTGCAGCGCTTGCCGATGACCTTGTTATCGCCCGACGGTCAAGGCGTGCAATTTCCCAACTGGCCCACGCCGCTGGACGCTTTGGCCGGTATCGCCACGGCGCGCGGCTGGACGCTGGCAGACAAAGGGTCGCTGTTGCGGGCCGCGACCGGCTGGCAATGGCGTCGTTTTCAGTGTGATGCGGCCTTGTCCGTGGCCCAACTGTGCCAAGGTTTAAGCCCTCGCGTGCTGGATCAACTGATTGAGCCGCTGTGCGTGTCTGCACTTAATACGCCGTCTGATCGCGCCAGCGGCCAAGTCTTTTTGAGGGTTCTGAAAGATGCGTTGTTTGGCGTCCAGGGCGGCGCTAATTTGTTGTTGCCCCGGGTTGATCTCTCGGCACTTTTTCCTGACGCCGCCGCCCGCTGGCTCACGCAACAAGGCGGAGAAATACGGCTGGGCACCCGGGTGAACACCCTCTCCCAACAAGACGGACAGTGGCAAGTGAATGGTGAACTATTTGATGCCGTCATCCTGGCCGCCAGCGCTTCAGAATCAGCCCGCGTGCTTGAAAGCAGCGCCTTGATCACGAACGCTGGCCATGCCGAAAAAATACAGAATTGGGTTCGCACCGCCCGCGCCCTGTCGTTTGAAGCCATCACCACCGTTTACGGCTGGGGCCGGGGCGTCACATTGGCGCATCCGATGTTGACCTTGCGCGGCCACACTGGCGACGCCAAAACCGCCCCTGCCCCCGCTCAATTTGTGTTCGACCGGGGGCAACTCGGCGGCCCCCCAGGACTGCTGGCCTTTGTCATCAGCGCCAGCACAGGTGAGCGCGAAGTCTTGCAAGCCCAAGTCCTCATTCAAGCCCAAAAGCAACTCAGCCTCTCGTTGCAAGCCGTTCAAACCGTCGTTGAAAAGCGCGCCACCTTTGCCTGCACGCCCGGTTTGCAGCGTCCAGCCCAGACCATCGTCGCCGGACTGGTGGCTTGCGGCGATTATCTGGATGGCCCCTATCCGGCCACGCTAGAGGGCGCGATTATGAGCGGCTTAACCGCCGCCAAAGCGTGCTTGATGACTGATCAAACCTTTTCTATCAACCCGCACTAAACACCCAATGGCCCGATGAAACGTACTCTCAAAATAACCGCCCTTCTGCTTGCCACGCTGATCGTGATGGCGCTCGCGGCTGCCGCCTGGTATCTCTACACCAAACAGCCACAACGCGCCGGGGAAATAATCCTGACGCATCTTAAAGCGCCTGTCAGCGTACGTTATGACGAGCGCGGTGTGCCGCACATCCGCGCTGGCAACGAACTCGATATGTACCGCGCGCTGGGCTACGTCCACGCGCAAGACCGCCTGTTTCAAATGGAAATGGTGCGACGCCTCGCGCAAGGTGAACTCGCCGAAATACTGGGGCCAAAACTGCTCGACGTTGACCGCTTGTTTCGCACCCTCGGCATCCGCGAGCACGCGCAGGCCGAGGCCGCCAAACTGAACCTGAAAAGCCCAGCTGCCAAGGCCTTAAATGCTTATCTGGACGGCATCAACCAATACCAGGACACGCATCCCTCGCCCCTTGAGTTTGACCTGTTGGGCATCCCCAAACGGCGCTTTACCGCCCAAGACACGATGGCTGTCACCGGTTATCTCGCCTACAGTTTTGCTGCCGCCTTCAAAACAGAACCCGCGTTGACCCATGTGCGCGACCAGCTTGGTGCCGACTATTTAAGCGTCTTTGATCTGGACTGGCACGCGCAAGGCGTGTTGTCCGCCCGCACATCACCCGCTTTGAATCCGCCCGTCTGGCAGCAACTCAACCGGATTGCCCAACTCAGCCAAACTGCGCTAGCCGCAGCGGGTCTACCGCAATTTGAAGGCAGTAACGCCTGGGCGCTGTCGGGCAGTCGCACCGTGAGCGGCAAGCCGCTGCTGGCGGGCGACCCCCATGTCGGCTTTTCTGCACCCTCGGTCTGGTACGAGGCGCACCTGTCAGCGCCCGGATTCGAGTTGTACGGCCACCATCAGGCGCTCACGCCGACCGCCTTGCTCGGTCACAACACCCAATTTGGCTGGAGCGTGACCATGTTCCAAAACGACGACATGGACTTGATCGCCGAAAAAACCAAACCCGGCGACCCTAACCAAGTCTGGTATCAAGGTCAGTGGGTGGCGATGCAAAGCCGCACGGAAACTATTCTGGTTAAAGGCGCCGCGCCGGTCCAGCTGACCTTGCGCCGCTCGCCGCACGGCCCCATCATTACCGACGCTTTTGCGGACAGTCTGGGCACCACGCCAGTGGCGATGTGGTGGACATTTCTGGAGAGCGAGAACCCGATACTGGAGGCGTTTTATGAACTCAACCGGGCCGACACGCTGGCCAAAGCCCGAGGCGCGGCCAGCAAAATCCATGCGCCTGGCTTGAACGTTGTGTGGGCCAATGCGGGCGGCGACATTGGCTGGTGGGCGGCGGCCAAGCTGGTAATTCGTCCCGACAACGTGAACCCCAACTTCATTTTGGACGGCAGCAGCGCCGACGCCGATAAACTGGGTTTCTACCGCTTTAGCGACAACCCCCAAGAAGAAAACCCAGCGCGGGGCTACATCGTCTCGGCTAACCATCAACCCACACCTCGCAGTGGTGTGCCCGTGGCCGGTTATTACAACCTACCCGATCGTGCCCAGCGTTTGAACGATATTTTGAGCGACGAGCGTATTTCATGGGACCTCCAAAACAGTCAACGGGTGCAACTCGATGTTCAAAATGGCTACAGCGCCCGCATCCTTCAGCCCTTGCTTGGGGTGTTAATTACGCGCGTCACCGACCCGCTGGAGCAGGCCTTGCTGGAAAGCCTCTCGCAATGGAACGGCAGCTACGACGCCAACAGCGTCACCCCGACCCTCTTCACCCAGTTTCTCTACGAACTGGCCTACGGCGCCATGGCGGACGAAATGGGCGAAGTTCAGTTTAAAAATCTATTGAACACCCGCGCCCTGGACTTTGCCCTGCCCCGGTTGGCTGCGAACGCCCACTCACCCTGGTGGGATAACCGCCACACGCCCGCCATAGAAAGTCAGGCTGACACGCTCGAACAGATCTGGCGGGCCACCCTCAACCACTTGAAAACCACGCTGGGTAAAGACCCTTCCGGCTGGGGCTGGGGCAAAGCCCACACCTTGACGCACGGCCACCCGCTAGCGGCCCAAAAACCGCTGGACAAGCTGTTCAACATCGGCCCCTTTGCCGCCCCCGGCGGGCGCGAAGTGCCCAATAACCTGTCCTACACGCTAGGCCCGGCGCCTTGGGCGGTGAGTTATGGCCCGTCAACGCGCCGCCTGATCGACTTTGCGGCGCCTGAAAAGGCACTCGGGATCAACCCGGTTGGTCAAAGCGGCGTGCTCTTTGATACGCATTACAAAGACCAGGCCAAAACTTATATAGCGGGCGGCTACGTGGTGCAGCATCTGAGCGAGGCCGATGTCACAGCCAACACCCGCAGCACCTTGACGCTAACGCCCGACCTTTGATTCATCATGATCCGGCATACTTCCTGCGTGACTGTTTTTGACACTCCTCCACAGAAAGTTGCCCATGGTCAGATTGAAATTCTCGATAGAACTGAATTACGACATCGCGCCGCCCGGTTGCGATTTCATTTTCAATATCCATGCTGCACAAACCCATCACCAAACCGTTGTCAGTGAGTCGCTGAACATCAGTCAAACCCTGGTGTCAGACCTTTACACCGACTTGGTCACGCACACCCGTTTTTTGCGTCTTAAAGCGTTGGCGGGGCCACTCCAGGTTCGTTATGAGGCCACGGTGGACGTGCATCACCACACGGCCCAACCGGATCAGCTTCATGAAATGCCGATTGCCAACCTGCCGGGGCCAGTGCTGCCGTACCTCTACCCCAGCCGCTACTGTCAGTCGGATCGGCTGCTCCGTCTGGCCGCCCATGAGTTTGGTCATTTGTGGCAAGGCTACAGCCGGGTGCAGGCCATTTGTGACTGGGTCAACCAACGGGTCACCTTTCAGTCCAACACCTCCAACGGCAACACCACCGCGATTGACACGCTGGTCGAAGAGGTCGGCGTGTGCCGCGACTTTGCGCATTTGATGATTGCCCTGTGTCGTGCGCTCAACATCCCGGCCCGCTTTGCCACCGGGATTGACTTTGGCGCCGACCCTGCGTTAGGCCCGTCAGATTTTCATGCCTACGTCGAGGTGTATCTGGGCGAGCGCTGGTATTTGTTTGACCCCTCCGGCGTAGCCATTCCTATGGGGTTTGTGCGTTTTGGCACCGGGCGCGATGCCGCCGATGCCGCTTTTGCCACGATTTTCGGTGGCGTTGTCGGGGCCGCGCCGGTGATCCACATCGAGGCCATCACTAACGCCCAAGGCACACTGGTGATGCCGCACTTAGTGCCTCACGGGCTATCTACCGACGGGCAACTGATTCGACGGTAGGGGGCACTGAGGCCAATAAGTCGCACAACTCACGCAAGGTCTCAACCGTGACGTGAGGGCGTGCATCATGCGCCCACGCTTGTTGACTGCGGTTTACCCACACGGTTTGCATCCCGGCCCCCAAGCCGCCCAACACATCCAGCGCGGCGTCATCACCCACATGCAACACCGCATCCGCTGGCACGCCTGCGCTTTGCGCGGCTGCATGAAAAATACGCGGATCGGGTTTACCCACGCCAAATTCCTGGGCATTCAGGCTGGCGGCAAAGAATTCGCCCAAACCCACGCGCGCCACATCAGCATTGCCGTTAGACAAAGCAACCACCGGAAAGCGCGCTGCCAAAAAAGCCAGCGCCGGGCGCGCGTCATCAAACAAATCGACCCGCATCCGTTCGGCAAAAAACACCTCAAAGGCGGGTTCAGCCAACTGCAGGTCTTCTTGCGCATGGTGCAGCGCCAAGCGGATGGACTCACGGCGCAAGGCGCTTAAATCGTGACTCAACTCAGGGTGCGTGCGCACGACTTGTTGACGCAGCGCCAGCCGGGTCGGCAGATCGGCAAAGACGCGCGCCGCGCCAGGCGCTTGTTGCTCCAGCCAACTTGACAGTGCTTTTTCAGCGCGCTCAATCGTGGGCCAGATCGGCCACAAAGTGTCGTCCAGATCGAGTGTTATTACCTTGATTTTTGAAATATCCAGCATAGGTGCGAGAGAATACTGCATGACCTCAAACAAGCATGGCGCCTTTGCCACAGAACCCCCATTTACCCACGGTCAGGTGCCTCGCACCGCCGTGCTGTTTTGCAACCTGGGCACGCCCGACACGCCCACAACCCCTGATGTACGTCGTTTTTTACGCGAGTTTTTAAGCGATGCGCGCGTGGTCGAAATTCCCCGGCTGCTTTGGTGGCTGATTTTGCACGGCATCATCCTGCGCTTTCGGCCTGCCAAATCAGCGGCCAAATATGCCAGCGTCTGGACCGCTGAAGGCTCACCGCTCAAAGTCTGGACTGAAAAGCAGGCCAAGATGCTGCAAGGCTGGCTGGCGCAACGCGGGCACACGGTGCAAGTGCGCTATGCCATGCGGTATGGCAGCACGTCCATTCAGGAGCAGCTCGATGCCCTCAAGGCCGAGGGCACGACCCGCGTGCTGATTTTGCCCGCCTACCCTCAATATTCAGCCACCACGACGGCCAGCCTGTTTGATGCGGTCTATGCCTGGGCGGGCAAAGTGCGCAACATCCCGGAACTGCGCTTTATTAACCATTACCACGACGACCGGCGCTACATTGCAGCGTTGGCGGCCAACATCCAAAGCTACTGGAAAATCAATGGAAAACCCGATCAACTGGTCATGAGCTTTCACGGCGTGCCCGAACGCACGCTGCACCTGGGCGACCCCTACCACTGCGAATGTTTTAAAACCGCACGGCTGCTGGCTGAGAAACTGGGACTTAAACCAGACCAGTTCAAAGTCACGTTTCAATCGCGCCTGGGCCGCGCCAAGTGGCTGGAGCCGTACACCGAACCGTCTCTGATTGCCATGGGCAAAGCGGGCGTCAAGCGGGTCGATGTGGTGTGTCCTGGTTTTACCAGCGACTGCCTGGAAACTTTGGAAGAAATCGCCATGGAAGGCCGGGCCGCGTTTTTACTGGCAGGCGGTCAGGAATTTAACTACATCCCCTGTCTTAACGATGACCCGATCTGGCTCACAGCGCTGTGCGAGTTAACCCTGCAACACCTGGCAGGCTGGCCGACTCAGACGGCGCCTGATACCCAAGAACTGGCCCACTCACGCGCTGCCGCGTTAGCGCTTGGCGCCAAGCAATAATTCAAATAATTTCCGTAAATGTTCAATAACCTGAAAATATCGACCCGCCTGATTCTCTTGATGGGTAGCCTGTCATTAGGACTGATTGGTATTGGCGCCCTTGGCTTGTTTGGCATCAGCAAGTCCAACGAGGCTCTCAGATCGGTGTACCTGGACCGTACCGTTCCAATGGGCCAAATTGCTGACATCAACGCCTTAATTCTGCGTAACCGCCTGCTGATTGCCGGTAATTTGCTCAGTCCCAACCCCGCGGAAATCAGTCGCGACACCGCCGAAGTGGATGCCAATATCGCCAGCATCAGCCAAATCTGGGCCACTTATATGCAGACCAAGTTGACGGCTGAGGAACAGGCGTTGTCCCAAAACTTCGCCAGAGACCGCGCCCAATTTGTGCGGGAAGGTCTGCAGGCCGCCGTTGCCAGCTTGCGGGCGAATGACCTGGAAGACGCCCGACGCATCGCGCTTGATAAAGTGCGCACTTTGTATTTGCCGGTCGGTGTCAGCGTCACAGCGCTGATGAAGCTTCAAGTGGACGTGGCTAAAAAAGAGTTCACCCAAGCCACGGCACGCTACGACACGATTCGCAGTTTCTCCATCGCCGCCATTTTGGGCGGTATCTTGCTGACCGGGCTTTTTGGCTTGCTCACCGTGCGCTCGATCAGCCGCCAGCTAGGCGGTGAACCGGGCGAGGCGGCTGAGGTTGCCAAGCGCGTGGGCGAGGGCCAACTGAACGTCCTCATTGATCTGAAACCCGGTGACAGCACCAGCCTGATGGCCCAACTCAAGGCCATGCAGGAAAATTTAACCATGGTGGTGAGTACCGTGCGCCAAGGCTCTGACGCGATGGCCACAGCGACCAGCCAGATTGCAGCGGGTAATCTGGACTTATCCTCGCGCACGGAAGAACAGGCCAGTGCGCTGGAGCAAACAGCGGCCTCGATGGAAGAACTGGCCGCCACAGTCAAACAAAACTTTGAAAGTGGCAAACAGGCTAACCAACTGGCCGGGTCGGCCTCATCGGTGGCCGTTCAAGGCGGGGCCGTTGTGGCCCAAGTGGTGCAAACGATGGAGGCGATTAACGTGTCATCCAAAAGAATTGCCGACATCATTGGCGTGATTGACGGCATTGCTTTTCAGACCAATATTCTGGCGTTGAACGCGGCAGTGGAGGCCGCACGGGCGGGTGAACAAGGGCGTGGTTTTGCCGTGGTCGCCAGCGAAGTGCGTTCTTTGGCCGGACGCTCCGCCATCGCGGCCAAAGAAATCAAATCGCTGATTGGCGCGTCGGTGGACAACGTCACCGAAGGCTGCAAGTTAGTCGAGCAGGCGGGCAGCACCATGGATGAAATTGTGGTGAGCGTGCGCCGCGTCGCCGACATCATGGGCGAAATCACGGCGGCCAGTCAGGACCAGACAGCGGGCATCGACCAAATTAACCAGGCTATGACGCAAATGGACCAAGTTACCCAGTCCAATGCGGCTTTGGTGGAAGAGGCGGCCGCAGCGGCGCAATCGCTGGCGCATCAGGCCAATGGCATGGTGCAAGTGGTGAGCGTGTTCAAGCTGGGTCACCGGGGTGACTTGGCATTGGCGTAAAAGAGTCGTCAATGCAACACAAAAGGATGAGCTATGGCATATTTTGAATGGGCGGATGACTTGGTGATTGATCACGGCCCGATTGACCAGGATCACCGCAAGTTGGTTGCGATGGTCAACGAACTGCATACGGCGACCAGTCAAGGCGGCGGTCAAGTCGTCGTGGCCAAAATTTTGGATGCCCTGATTCACTACACGGCAGATCACCTGCGCATGGAAGAGCAGTTAATGGCGTCTGTCAACTTTCCGAATCTGGAAAAACACAAGCTGGGTCATCGTCTGTTTATCGACAGTTTGCATGACCTGCGTCAGAAATATAAGGCGGGCAGTATCACGGTGGCCTCGCAATTGTCCACCGTGCTGCGCGACTGGTTGTCGCTGCACATTCGTCGCAACGACAAAGAGTTGCTGTCTTTTCTCAAGCCAAACAAGCCAACCCAGTCAGCGGTGTCACCCTCGCGTGGGCAAGCGCTGCAACTGCAACTCAGCCAGCGCGGTGTAAAGCGGGGCGCTGATTAAGCGCGACACACCGCTGGCAATCAACGCGCTGGACATCAGACTGAGCACCAGTGCGTGACCACTCACCATTTCCATCACGATGATGAAAGCGGTTAAAGGCGCTTGGGTCACAGCGGCCAGAAAACCGGCCATGCCCAAAGCGATCAACGTCGGGGCATTGACATAACCTGTTAGCTGGGCGATGTCGTTGCCCATGGCACCGCCAATCGCCAGCGCCGGGGCAAAAAGTCCACCCGGCACGCCCGCCCAAGTAGTGATCCAGGTCGCCATAAATTTGAGTAGCACATAAAGCGGCGAGGCGTCACCGTCGCCATCGAGCATGGCGCGCGTGGGGTCGTAGCCACTGCCAAAAGTGTCCCCATGACTTGCCAAACCCAGTACCGCCACCGCCAAACCGCAGGCCGCAGCAAATCGAACGGGTGCTTTGCGGCGCCAGCGGCTGAACCAGTCACCCGACACGCCAGCCAGTGAAATGATGAGCAACCGGGCAAACAATCCACCTGCCACGCCGGTACAAACCGCCACTAACAAGCCGGGCAGCAACAGCGCCCAACCAAAGTTTTGAACCTGTATGACACCAAAATAAGTGATGTTGCCGTACACCGAAACAGACATTAACCCGCCCAGCACAATAGCAGCCACGATCAACCCGTTGCTGCGATTTTCGGGCTTGCGCGACAGCTCTTCAATGGCAAACATCACGCCACCCAGCGGTGTATTAAAGGCCGCTGCAATGCCTGCCGCGCCACCGGCGACCAATAGACCGTTGTCCGACACCTGTGACCGAGCGGGCAGCCAGCGGCGGGCATTGTGCATCACGCCAGCGGCGATTTGCACGGACGGGCCTTCGCGTCCCAACGATAAACCGGCCAGCAAGCCCCAAGTGGTGAGCAGCATTTTGATCACGCTTAGTTTGAGAGAGACAAAAATGTGACGCGAATTTTTAGGTACTTCAGGTTCAATCGCCGCCATCACTTGCGGAATTCCGGAGCCTGCCGCGCCGGGCGCGTAACGTCGGGTGAGCCAGACAATCGCGGCGGTGCAAACAGGCGTCAAAAGCAGTGGACCCCACCAGAAACTTTTTTCAAAACTTGAAAAATAGGCGGCGGCGTGCTCGGTCATCCAGGTAAAGACGACTACCGTCAAACCTGCCAATGCGGCAAAAGCCAGCACCACGGCGCGCCCCGTCCATAGGCGCCAGTCAAATATTTCTTGTTTGATGGTAGGGAAAATTGGGGGTTGTGGACGCATGGGATACTCTTTGTGATGCATTTGTATGCAAACATTTGCTGCACTGCATCAAATGTAATCACTATCACCTTAAAGTAAAAACAATGCTCACAGAAAAGGGGAATGTCATGATTCGAGTTGGTCTAATGGGATACGGCAAAGCAGGCCAGGCGGTTGCCGAGGTGCTGCGCGCTGACCCACGCTATGAGTTGTGTTGGGTGGCCCGACGCACGGCGAACGCCAGTCAAGCCTGCGTGCCCGGCACGGACATCCCGCTCATGGGTCTTGACAGCGTCGTGTTCAGTGACTGGCTGGATACCCATCCGGTCGATGCGCTGGTTGACTTCTCGCAGCCCGACGCGGTTCGTCTGTATGGCGAAGAGGTGCGCAAGCGCCATTTGATGTTGGTCAGCGCCATCTCGGCTTACAACGAGGACGACCTTGAATACATTCGCAGTCTGGGCAACGACGCACGGGTTTTGTGTTCCCCCAACATCACCCTGGGCATTAACTTTTTGATTCTGGCGGCCAAATTGCTGCGCACGATTGCGCCGTTTGCCGACATAGAGATTCTGGAACAGCACTTCCGGGAGAAAACTGAAATTTCTGGCACGGCCCGCAAAATTGCCGAAAGCCTGTCGATTGACGGCGAGCGCATCACCTCGCTGCGGTTGGGTGGCATCGTCGGTCACCATGAGGTGATTTTCGGGTTTCCGTTCCAAACGGTTCGCCTGATTCATGACTCCATCCGGCGCGAAGCCTTTGGCACTGGCGCCGCTTTTGCGCTGGATCAGCTGCGCCATTGTGACAATGGTTTTTATACGTTTGACGACTTGTTGATGCAAAAAGTGCGCGACCAATTGATTGAAGCGTAGGCCAGCGCGCGTCTTGAGTGACCTTTTAAGGCATCTATCAAACCCGGTTGCTAGAATGTTGCGATGCACAAACGCTGCCACACTTTCTTGACTTCCGGGGTCAATCGCGCCCGTAAAGAACTGCCGCGTGGTTACTTTTGTTCTGTGACACCGCCTTAATTTGTCACTCGCGTGCCGCCTTGACGCGCACACTTCCCTGTCTTTTCGTTAACCCGCCGCAACGCAGCGGCCAGGTTTATTTCCGACTTTTAAAATTGATTCACGGCTGCCCGGCTCTGCCCGGTCACGGCCTGCTTTGCCTATGATTTATTCTTATATCCGCCACAACTGGCTCTCCAACATCCGGGGCGATTTACTCGCCGGTATCGTGGTTGCGCTGGCCCTCATTCCTGAAGCTATTGCCTTTTCCATCATTGCGGGCGTGGACCCCAAAGTGGGGCTTTACGCCGCCTTTTGTATTGCGGTTGTCACCGCCTTCACCGGCGGGCGGCCTGGCATGATTTCAGCGGCCACCGGCGCGATGGCGCTGCTGATGGTGACGCTGGTGAAAGACCACGGTTTGCAATATCTGCTGGCCACCACGGTGCTCACTGGCGTGCTGCAAATCGCCGCCGGGATGGTGAAACTGGGGTCGCTGATGCGTTTTGTTTCGCGCTCGGTGGTCACCGGCTTTGTCAACGCCTTGGCGATCCTTATCTTCTTGGCGCAGCTACCCGAACTCACCCACGTTTCCTGGGTGGTTTACGCCATGACGGCAGCCGGTCTGGTCATCATTTATGGCTTTCCGTACCTCAACAAAACGATCCCATCCCCATTGGTCACCATCGTGGTGCTGACGGGCGTGGCGATGGCACTCAAGCTCGACATTCGCACCGTCGGCAGCATGGGTGAACTGCCCAGCACCTTGCCGGTCTTTTTATGGCCCGATGTGCCGCTCAACTTGGAGACGCTCAAAATCATCCTGCCCTACGCCGCCACCCTTGCGATGATCGGTCTGCTGGAATCCATGATGACGGCCTCCATTGTGGATGAACTGACCGACACGCCGAGTAACAAAAACCGTGAATGCGTCGGTCAGGGTGTCGCCAACATTGCCAGCGGGTTCATTGGCGGCATGGCCGGTTGCGCCATGATTGGTCAGTCGGTGATCAACATCAAATCAGGTGGTCGCACACGTTTGTCTTGCCTGGCCGCCGGTGTGTTTTTGCTGCTCATGGTGGTGTTTCTCGGCCCGTGGGTGAAGCAGATTCCGATGGCCGCGTTGGTGGCGGTGATGATCATGGTCAGTATCGGCACCTTCAATTGGGCCTCAATCCGCAAGCTGCGTGAGCATCCGTCAAGCTCTTCTTTTGTGATGCTGACCACCGTGGTGGTCACCGTTTCCACGCACGATTTGGCCAAAGGTGTGTTTGCTGGTGTGTTGCTGTCGGGCATCTTCTTTGCGAGCAAAGTCGGGCGTATGTTGCGCATTGAAAATCACAGCAGTGTGGCGGGCCAGGTGCGCACTTACGACATCGTCGGCCAGGTTTTCTTTGCGTCCTCAGAGGCATTTTTAGGTGCTTTTGATTTCAAGGAAGCCGTCGCCAAAGTACGCATTGACGTGAGTCGTGCCCAATTTTGGGACATCACCGCTGTGGGTGCGCTGGACAAAGCCGTCCTCAAATTCAGGCGCGAAGGCACCGAGGTCGAGGTCATCGGCCTGGATCAAGCCAGCGCCACGCTGGTGGACAAGTTTGGCGTTCACGACAAGCCCGGCGCGGTTGAACAAGCCCTGCACTAATCACTAACCCCAAGGAGACACGCTATGAACAAGATTTACGCTTGCATTGACGGACTTGCCAAAACGCCAGCGGTCATCGACTGGGCCGTTTGGTCGGCCCTGCAACTCGATGCCCCACTGGAGTTGCTTCATATTCTGGAGCGCAGCCCGGCGCATTCAGCCCCCATTAATTACAGCGGCTCTATCGGTTTTGGCGCTCAGGATTCGCTGTTGCAAGAATTGAGCACGCTTGATGAAACGCGCGGCAAACTAGCCCAGGAGGCCGGTCGGCAACTGCTGGAAGTTGCCCGCGAGCGGGCTTTTGCGGCTGGCGTGACGCGTCTGGACACCCGCTTGCGCCACGGTGAGTTGGTGGACAACGCGCTGGAGATGGAGCCGGATGCCAAGCTCTTTGTGCTGGGCGAACATGAGCGGGCCGCTGATGCCTCAAAAATTCATCTGGATCATCACATCGAACGTGTGATTCGGGCCGTCAAACGCCCGGTGCTGGTCGCCACGGAAGCGCCCTTTGTGACCCCCAAACGCTTTGTCATCGCATTTGACGGCAGCGAAACAGGCCGCAAAACGGTCGCCACCGTGGCACGCAGCCCAATGCTCACGGGCCTGTCCGTGTTGGTGGTGATGGCCGGTGACGACACGCCACATGCGCGCCAGCAACTCGAAGATGCTCACCAGGTTTTGGCTGCAGCGGGCTTTGACGTGTCCGTCGAACTTACTCCCGGTGAGCCTGAACAAGTCATTCCCGCCCTCATCAAAGCCCAAGGTGCTGGCCTGCTGGTGATGGGCGCCTACGGCCACTCGCGCATTCGTCAACTGATCATTGGCAGCACGACCACCACGCTTTTGCGCTTGAGTGAAGTGCCGGTTTTGATTCTGCGTTAAGACCACGTTAACGCCCCGATAGGCTATGTAGTAAGGAAATACGGTGTCTTAAAAATAATTAAATTTTATTTTAAATAAAATAAAAAGCGATTTTTTATCAGGAAGTAGAAAAAGAAACGACAGGTCATCACCTGTCGTTTCTTTTTCTGGCTACCCAAAAAAATCTTGACCAACACGCGCTTGGCGAATCGCGCCGTCTGCGTGCCTTCAACATGCCCACGACCTTTCGCTTCGCGGAATTTTGTCGTTCATCCCCCTTAGGAATCAAAGCATGAAAATTTCAAAATCCTTGTTTCTGGCCGCCGCCCTCAGTCTGCCGCTGCTCGTTCACGCGGCGGAGCCCGCATCGTGCAGCCTGGTGCGGTTTGCCGATGTCGGCTGGACCGACATCACCGTCACCACCGCCGTGGCCAGCACCGTGCTGGAGTCCTTGGGCTACACCACCAAAACCAACCTGATCTCGGTACCGGTGACCTACAAGTCATTGGAAAACAAGGACATTGATGTGTTTCTGGGCAACTGGATGCCAACCATGGAAAACGACATCAAAGCCTATCGTGACAACGGCAGTGTGGAAACCGTGCGCGCCAACCTGGAAGGTGCCAAGTACACCTTGGCAGTGTCCGACGTCGCTTACCAGGCGGGCCTGAAAACCTTTGCTGACATCGCCCGTTTCAGCGAGCAACTGGACGGCAAAATTTATGGCATCGAGCCGGGCAACGACGGGAATCGCCTGATTCAGGGAATGATTGATCAGAATCAGTTTGCCTTGGGCGATTTCAAAATGATCGAGTCAAGCGAGGCGGGAATGCTGTCGCAGGTGCAACGCGCTGAACGGCGCAATCAGTGGGTGGTGTTTTTGGGCTGGGAGCCGCATCCCATGAACAGCCGCTTCAAAATGCATTACCTGGAAGGCGGCGATGACGTGTTTGGCCCCAATCTGGGCGGCGCCACCATCTACACCAACGTGCGCCAAGGCTATGTGCAGGAATGCGCCAACGTCGGTCAGTTGTTGCGCAATATGGTCTTTACGCTGGAGATGGAAAACGCGCTGATGGATGCCGTGCTCAACAGCAACCAAGCCCCCGATGTGGCCGCCCAAACCTGGCTCAAAGCCAATCCACAGGTGCTGGATGCCTGGCTGGAAAACGTGGTGAGCCGTGACGGCCAACCCGCTCTGGCCGTAGTCAAAGCCCGGTTGGCGCAATAACCCGGATCGGCGGTATGTTGACTGCACAAAAAATCCCCTTGGGTCAGTACATCGCTGATTTTCTGGACTGGCTCACCTACGTTGGCGCCGATTACTTTGACGCCTTCTCTGACGGTCTGGAAGTCATGATCAGCGGCGCCACGCACGGGCTAACCTGGTTTAACCCGCTGGCACTGATTGGCCTGTTTGGTCTGCTAACGCACCTGATTCAGCGCCGTTGGGGCTTGACCTTGTTTTGCGTGCTGTCGTTTTTGCTGATTCTGAATCTCGGCTATTGGCAAGAGACGATGGAAACGCTGGCGCAAGTGCTCTTTGCCACGCTGGTCTGCGTCTTGATTGGGGTGCCGTTGGGCATTTTTGCGGCGCACAAACCGACCTTCTACACCGTGATGCAACCGGTGTTGGACCTGATGCAAACCGTGCCAACGTTTGTTTACCTGATCCCGACGCTAACCCTGTTTGGTTTGGGCGTGGTGCCGGGGTTGATCTCAACCGTGGTGTTTGCCGTGGCGGCGCCGATTCGCCTGACTTACCTCGGCATTCGCGATGTGCCCGACGAGTTGATGGACGCCGGCAAAGCCTTTGGTTGCTCGCGTCGGCAATTGCTGACGCGCATTGAACTGCCGCACGCCATGCCGAGCATTTCGGCGGGCATTACCCAGTGCATCATGTTGTCGCTCTCGATGGTGGTAGTGGCCGCGCTGGTGGGCGCCGATGGTTTGGGCAAACCGGTGGTGCGCGCCTTGAACACAGCCGACATTGCCCTCGGTTTTGAAGCCGGTCTGGCGATTGTGCTGCTGGCCATTATTTTGGACCGGGTCTGCAAACAACCCCAAACCAAACGGGAGGCCGCATGAGCTTGATTCGTGTTGAAAACGTGGATATTGTTTTTTCCAGCAGTCCGAAAGAAGCATTGGCGCTGCTGGACGAAGGCCTGACACGCGACCAGATTTTCAAAAAAACAGGCTTGATCGTCGGTGTGGAAAACGCCAACCTGAGTGTCGAGCGCGGTGAGATTTGTGTGCTGATGGGCTTGTCGGGATCCGGCAAGTCCAGCTTGCTGCGCTGCATCAATGGCCTCAACACCGTCAGCCGGGGTCGTTTGCTGATTGAGCACGAAGGCGCCGAGGTCGATGTGGCCACCTGTTCTGCGGCCACCCTCAAAGCCCTGCGCACCCAGCGCATTGCCATGGTGTTTCAGAAATTTGCGTTGATGCCTTGGCTCACTGTGCAAGAAAACATCAGTTTTGGCCTTGAAATGCAAGGCCGCCCCAGCGCCGAGCGCAAAAAACTGACCGATGAAAAGCTGGAGCTGGTGGGCCTGACCCAGTGGCGCCACAAACGACCCGACGCCTTGTCGGGCGGGATGCAGCAGCGCGTCGGTTTGGCGCGCGCCTTGGCGATGGACGCCGACATCTTGCTGATGGACGAACCCTTTTCAGCGCTCGACCCGCTGATTCGCCAAGGTCTGCAAGACGAACTGCTGGTGTTGCAGCGCAAGTTGAACAAGACCATCGTCTTTGTTAGTCACGATTTGGACGAGGCGCTCAAGCTCGGCAGCCGCATTGCGATCATGAAAGCGGGTCGCATTGTGCAATACGACAAGCCCGAGGACATTGTGCTCAACCCCGCCGATGACTACGTGCGCATGTTCGTGGCTCACACCAACCCGCTCAACGTGCTGACCGCACGCAGCCTGATGCGCGCGCTGGCTGACTGCACGTCTCAGAATGGCGAACGTTCTCTGGACCCCAGCAGCGATGCCTGGTTCACGCTGGACGAGCACGATTTGATCCAAAGTGCGCGCAAAGGCTTGGCAAACCTGCCCCTGCAACGCTGGGTTGCAGGCCAGCCGATTGAGGCTTTGAGCCACTGCCCGACCTTGGTCAGCGCCCAAATCGGGATGCGCGAGGCGCTGCAAATTCGCTACCAGACCGGCAGCAAACTGCTGCTGCAAGAAGACGACGAAAACCCCCGGATTGTCGGCGTTTTGGGCGACAGTGAGCTGTATCACGCCCTGCTCGGCAAAGCCATGGGCTAAATTTTAAAAAGTACACAGAGATTGAACATGCCTGAATTCAAACAGCAACAAATTTACATCGATGGTGCTCGCGTTGACGCCAGCAGCGGTGAGACCTTCCAAAGTCTCAATCCCGCCACGGGCCAAGTGCTAGCCGAGGTGCAAAGCGCCTCTCGGGCTGACGTTGACCGCGCCGTTCTCAGTGCCCGGCAAGGGCAACGCGAATGGGCGGCGTTGACGGCCATGCAGCGCTCAAGGGTGCTGCGTCGCGCGGTGGACATTTTGCGCGAACGCAACGACGAGCTGGCCGAAATTGAAACGCTCGATACCGGCAAACCGTTCTCGGAAACGCGCACCGTGGACATCGTGACCGGCGCCGATGTGCTGGAGTATTACGCGGGTTTGGCGCCTGCGATTGAAGGTCTGCAAATCCCGCTTCGAGACAGCTCATTTGTGTACACCCGGCGCGAACCGCTGGGTGTGGTGGCAGGCATTGGCGCCTGGAACTACCCCATTCAAATTGCCTTGTGGAAGTCCGCCCCGGCGCTGGCGGCAGGTAATGCGATGATTTTTAAACCGAGCGAAGTCACGCCGCTCTCAACCTTGCGACTGGCTGAAATCTACACCGAAGCGGGCTTACCCAACGGCGTTTTCAACGTGCTCAACGGCAGCGGCAACACCGTGGGCGCTTGGTTGACCGAACACCCCGGTATTGAAAAAATATCCTTCACCGGCGGCACCGCGACGGGCAAAAAAATACTGGCTAGCGCCAGCAGCAGCATCAAGGACGTGACACTGGAACTGGGCGGCAAATCGCCCCTGATTGTGTTTGCCGATGCCGACCTGGACCGCGCCGCCGACGTGGCAATGATGGCCAACTTTTACAGTTCAGGTCAGGTCTGTACCAACGGTACCCGCGTGTTTGTACACCGGTCCGTCAAGCCCGCCTTTGAAGCCAAAATCCTGGCGCGGGTGGGCCGTATTCGCATGGGCGATCCACTGCAAATGGACACCAATTTTGGTCCGCTGGTGAGCGTGGCGCACATGGACAACGTGCTGCGCTACATTGCCAGCGGCCAGGCCGAAGGCGCACGCTTGTTGACCGGCGGTGAGCGGGAGCTGACCCCGGCGTTTGCCAACGGCACGTATGTGCAACCGACCGTATTTACCGACTGCACCGATGACCAAAAAATCGTGCGTGAAGAAATCTTTGGCCCGGTCATGAGTATTTTGGTGTTTGACAACGAAGACGAAGTCATTCGCCGCGCCAACGACACACCTTACGGTCTGGCTGCCGGTTTGATCACTGAAAACCTGAGCTGCGCGCACCGGGTGATTCACCAATTGCAAGCCGGTATTTGCTGGATCAATACCTGGGGCGAGTCGGCAGCTGAGATGCCGGTCGGAGGCTATAAGCAATCGGGCATCGGGCGCGAAAACGGCCTGAGCACGCTGCTGCACTACACCCGCAATAAATCAATTCAAGTTGAATTGGGCGCCTTTACCTCGGTGTTTTAGAAGGACTCCATGCAAAAAACAAAAGACTACGACTACATCATCATTGGTGCCGGGTCGTCCGGCAATGTGCTTGCCACGCGACTGACCGAAGACGCTGACGTGCGCGTGCTGCTACTGGAGGCGGGCGGGCCGGATTATCGACTGGATTTTCGGACCCAAATGCCCGCCGCGCTGGCGTTCCCGCTGCAAGGCAAGCGCTACAACTGGGCTTACGAGACCGACCCAGAGCCGCATATGAACAACCGGCGCATGGAATGCGGGCGCGGTAAAGGCCTGGGTGGTTCGTCGCTCATCAACGGCATGTGCTACATCCGGGGCAATGCACTGGACTACGACGGCTGGGCCAAACATGAAGGCCTGGAGAACTGGTCGTATCTGGACTGCCTGCCGTATTTTAAAAAAGCCGAGACCCGAGACATCGGCGCCAACGACTACCACGGGGATGCCGGCCCTCTGAGTGTGACCACGCCCAAAGCGGGCAACAACGTGTTGTTTCAAGCCATGGTGGACGCTGGGGTGCAGGCCGGTTACCCGCACACCGACGACCTGAACGGTTTTCAACAAGAAGGCTTTGGCCCGATGGACCGCACCACCACGCCCGAAGGCAGGCGCGCCAGCACCGCCCGTGGCTATCTGGATTTAGCGCGTCAGCGGCCCAACCTGACCATCATCACCCAGGCGCTGACCAACCGCATCTTGTTTGCCCAGCAACGCGCCATCGGCGTGGCTTATCTGCAGGGCGGGCAAGAACGAACGGTGCACGCCAAGCGCGAAGTGTTGCTGTGCGCTGGCGCTATTGCCTCGCCGCAAATTTTGCAGCGCTCCGGCGTTGGTCCGGCTGCTTTGCTGCGTGAGTTCGACATTGCGGTGGTGCTTGACTTGCCCGGTGTCGGGGCCAACTTGCAAGACCATTTGGAGATTTATCAACAATATGAATGCCTGCAACCGGCCTCGCTGGTGGATGCTTTGAAGTTTTGGAACCAGCCTCAAATCGGCGCTGAATGGCTACTGCTGAACCGTGGCATTGGTGCCAGCAACCAGTTTGAGGCGGGCGGGTTTATTCGCACCGATGACAGTTTCGAGTGGCCCAATATTCAGTACCACTTCTTGCCGGTCGCCATCAACTACAACGGCAGCAACCCGATCAAAGTGCACAGCTTTCAGGCCCACATGGGGTCGATGCGCTCCCCGAGTCGGGGCCGTGTGCATTTGAATGCCAAAGACCCGCACCAGCATCCCAGCATCTTGTTTAACTATATGTCGGCAGAGCAGGACTGGCGCGAGTTTCGGGCGGGCATTCGCATCACGCGCGAGATTATTCGCCAACCCGCGCTGGCCCAATTTACCGGTCGTGAAATCACGCCCGGCCAGGGCCTGCAAACGGATGCCGAGCTGGATGCCTTTGTGCGTCAACATGCGCAAACCGCCTACCACCCGGCCTGCACCAACGCCATGGGTTATGCCCCGATGGCCGTGGTGGATGGCGAAGGCCGGGTCCACGGATTGACCGGTTTGCGGGTGGTGGACGCGTCCATCATGCCGGAGATCGTGAGCGGGAATTTGAATGCCCCCACCATCATGATGGCCGAAAAAATCGCCGATATGATTCGGGGCCGCACGCCTTTGCCACGGGTTGTCGTGCCCTACTACACCGCGAACGGGGCGCCAGCGCGGCAATAATCAGCGCGGTGTCGGCGGTCGGGCTTTGGCTTGATAAAAATCACGCGCTCGCCCTGTTCTGCCGTTTAACGTGTTGGATGAATGACATCAACCCGTTAAACCCGCATGACTGCGCTCGCTCCTGCCACGCTGCTGATCATTGACGACTCGCCTGAAAACCTGTTTGTGCTGGGCGCCCTGCTGCGCCCACATTACCGGGTTCTGGCTGCCACCTCCGGCGAAATCGGTTTGCGAGTGGCAGGCAGCGACCCCTTGCCTGATCTGATTTTGCTGGATGTCATGATGCCCAACATGGACGGCTACACCGTGCTGGCGCATCTGCGCGACAACCCGTTAACACACGATATCCCGGTTATTTTTCTCACCGCCATGACGGCGGCCGGTGACGAAGAACGCGGGCTGCAATTGGGTGCCGTGGACTACATCACAAAACCGATTAAACCCGTGGTTGTGCTGGCTCGGGTGCGCTCGCAGCTTCAGGCCAAGCAAGCCCGTGACTGGATGAAAAATCAGAATGCGGCGCTGGAAGCGGAGGTGGTCCGGCGCATGGCCGAGAACGATCTGACCCAACAGGTCAGTATTCGGGCGCTGGCCCATCTGGCTGAAACGCGCGACCCGGAAACCGGTAACCACATCCGGCGCACACAAGGTTATGTGCATCAACTGGCGATGGATTTGCGCCAGCACCCCCGTTTCAGCGCTACGTTAAATGCCCCCTATATTGATCTGCTTACCCGTTCAGCGCCGCTGCATGACATTGGCAAAGTGGGTATTCCGGATTCCATCTTGCTCAAACCCGGCAAGCTCAACGCGGAAGAATGGGTCATCATGAAAACGCATGCCAAGCTGGGCAGCGACGCCATTGAAGACGCTGAACGTGACATCAAAACACCCTTGCCGTTTTTAACCACCGCCAAAGAAATCGCCCATTGGCACCATGAAAAATGGAATGGCAGCGGCTATCCCGATGGGCTGTGCGGCGACGCTATCCCCCTGTCGGCCCGGTTGATGGCTGTCGCCGACGTGTTTGACGCCCTGATCTCGATCCGCGTTTATAAAAACGCTATGTCGTTTGAACAAGCCCGCGACTATATTGCCGCTGGGCGCGGCCAGCACTTTGACCCCGATGTGACCGATGCTTTTTTAGCCAATTTCGGCGCCTTTGTGAGGATTGCCGAGCGCTACCGCCAAGACCCCGGCGCCTATCAGGGCGGTTAGCATGAGCCATCCTCACTCGCCGGAATCATATTTTGAACACAAGCCACCCCATTGAACCTAAAACGGTCGCGCTTTATTGGGACTTTGAAAACCTGCACGCCAGCCTGTCCGAGGCCCGACTAGGCGAAGGCTCCTACAACAAACCGGATGGCCGCTTCAAGGCTCAGGAGCCACTGGTCGATGTTCAAGCCATCATGGCGCTGGCCGCTGCGCTGGGGCCAATTTCAATCAACCGGGCTTATTGCAACTGGCAGTTTTTTGGTCGCTATCGGGATGTGTTGCTGCAAGGCGCTGTCGAACTCGTCCAACTCTTTCCGCCCGGTGCGTCGGCTAAAAACGGCGCGGACATCCGGCTTTGTCTGGATGCTTTTGAAGACATGGGGCGCTTCGCACACATCGGCACCCTCATCATTGTGGGCGGCGACAGTGATTTCATGCCCCTTGCGCAAAAGATCAAGGCGGCGGGGCGTACCCTCATTGGGGTGGGGGATCGCAAATCAACCAACCCGCATTGGGCCAGAAGCTGCCACGCTTTTCACTACTATGAAACGCTGATTGCACCGGTGTGAACGGCCTCAATCTTTCAGGTGCTTAATAATTAAGCACCCTCGGCATCGCCAGCATTGGCGGAAAATTTACGGGTTATCCCGATGTTATCCACAGCTTTTGGGGGTAACTCGGTGGACGCACTGGCGTTGACTGAACCGCTGGGAATAAACGTCATCTCGTGCGCAATCAGGTAGTCCCGAATTAAGCGCCGCACGATTTGGGAGGGTGTCACGTCTTGTCGGGCGCACAACGTCTCGAAGGCTTTCTTTTTGGCGGGATCAATCAATACCGTCAATCGGGCAGTTTTTAGTTCCATGGATTTCTCACAAACAGGGTAATTTGATTATCATTTTATGTGTCTATTGCACGCCTATAATTGAAACCTTTTTAGATTTCGATGCGTTTTGCAAGCCCCCCTTGCCCCAGTCATTTAGAAAAAGAACCGCGCTGTTCTTTTTAAACACGCCAAGCCAGCGGCCCCCGTTGCCGTGCCAAGGCATGACGCAAGCCGCCTCGGCGGCCCTGGCGTCACGCAGATGCCTGACCTATTAATCGCCGTTTCAACGGCAGAAAGAAGACCGATCATGTCGATTCAGAAATCAAAATGGGAACAACTCCGCTTGGCGGCACTGGACTATCACGAACACCCAATAGCGGGAAAACTGGCTATTGCGCCAACCAAGCAACTGAGCAATCAACATGATTTGGGGCTGGCTTACTCGCCCGGCGTGGCGGCCCCTTGCGAGGAAATCGTCAAAGACCCTAACGCGGCCTTCAAGTACACCAGCCGGGGCAATTTGGTGGCCGTCATCACCAACGGCACCGCCGTGCTGGGACTGGGCAACATTGGCCCGCTGGCGGCCAAGCCCGTGATGGAAGGCAAGGCGGTTTTATTCAAAAAGTTTGCCGGCATTGACGTGTTCGACCTGGAAATCGACGAGCCTGATCTGGACAAACTGGTAGATGTCATTGCCGCTCTGGAGCCGACCTTTGGTGGCGTCAACCTGGAAGACATCAAGGCGCCGGATTGTTTTTATGTGGAACGCAAATTGCGCGAACGCATGAAGATTCCGGTCTTTCACGATGACCAGCACGGCACCGCCATTGTGGTCGGCGCGGCAATTCTGAATGGTTTGAAAGTTGCGGGCAAAGACCCGAAAAAGATCAAGCTGGTGACCTCCGGTGCTGGCGCGGCGGCACTGGCCTGTTTGGGCTTGTTGGTCAAACTGGGCATTCCGCGTGAAAACATCTTCGTCACCGACTTGGCCGGCGTGGTGTACGAAGGCCGCACCGAGTTGATGGACGCCGACAAAATTGTTTATGCTCAAGTCACCAGCGCCCGCACATTAGGCGAAATGATTGAGGGTGCCGATGTCTTTTTAGGTCTGTCCGCCGGTGGCGTGCTCAAGCCCGAGATGGTGAAAAAGATGGCGGCACGCCCTTTGGTTTTTGCGCTGGCCAACCCCACGCCCGAAATCACGCCCGAAGAAATCAGAGCCGTCCGTGACGATGCGATCATTGCCACCGGTCGGGCTGATTATCCTAATCAGGTGAACAATGTTTTGTGCTTCCCCTACATCTTCCGGGGCGCTTTGGACTCGCGGGCCACCACCATCACGATTGAGATGGAACTGGCCGCCGTTCATGCGATTGCAGAACTGGCCCAAGTCGAACAAAGCGACATCGTCGCAGCGGCCTATGTCAGTCAGCCGATGGCGTTTGGGCCTGATTACTTGATTCCCAGCCCGTTTGATCCACGTCTGATGACCCGTATCGCCCCCGCCGTGGCCGAAGCCGCCGCCAGCTCGGGCGTTGCCTTAACGCCGATCACCGATATGGTCGCTTATCGAGAACGCCTGGAAGCCTTTGTTTACGCATCTGGCACCCTGATGAAGCCGATTTTTTCTGCCGTCAAACGCGCGCCTACCAAGCGGGTGGCCTATGCGGAAGGCGAAGACGAGCGCGTTTTGCGGGCTTGCCAGGTCATCGTGGATGAAAGCCTGGCGCGTCCCACCCTGATTGGCCGTCCTGCCATCATCGCCGAGCGCATCAAAAAGTTTGGTCTGCGTCTCAAGCAAGACCAGGACTATGACATCGTCAACGTCGAGCAAGATGACCGTTACCGTGATTTCTGGCAAACCTACCACCAGTTAACTGCCCGCCAGGGCACCACAGTGCAGAGCGCCAAAATTGAAATGCGCCGCCGCCTCACGCTCATTGCGCTGATGCTGCTCAAAAAAGGGGAGGTGGATGGCGTCATTTGCGGCACTTGGGGCACCACGTCGCTGCACTTGAATTATGTAGATCAGGTCATTGGCAAAGCGCCCGGTGTCAGCACCTATGCGTGCATGACTGGCCTGATCTTGCCGGGTCGCCAGATTTTTCTGGCTGATACCCACGTCAACTACGACCCGAGCGCTGAGCAAATCGCTGAAATTACGGTCTTAGCCGCGCAGGAAATGAAGCGCATTGGCGTGCATCCCAAAGCGGCTCTCTTGTCGCACGCCAACTTTGGCTCCAGCAATCAGCCCTCCGCCATCAAGATGCGGGCTGCTTTAGCGCTCGTGCAAGCCGCTGCCCCCTGGTTGGAAGTGGATGGCGAAATGCATGGTGACACGGCGCTGGATGCGCATTACCGAGAAAAAATTATGCACAGCAGTCGTTTGACGGGCGAGGCCAATTTGCTGGTTTTCCCGAATCTGGACGCGGCCAACATTGCCTACAACCTGCTTAAAACAGCTGCTGGCGGGGGCGTTTCAATTGGCCCTATTTTGTTGGGTGCGGCGCAACCGATTCATATCCTGACGGCGGCGGCAACCGTGCGCCGCTTGGTCAATATGACGGCGCTGACGGTGGCCGAGGTCAACCTGCAAAGTTGAAAATTGACACCGCCGCCTGTTAACCCCCCCACTTTCGCCGCCTTGATGAGACTCTATATGCCAGAACTTGCTGAATCGACCAGTCCCCAACATCTTGTTCCCTTCATTCATGAAGAGTTGGGCAGCAAGTCTCTGCATTTTTCTCTTGATCAATTGCAAAGCAAAATGAACAACAGCGACCCGGATGAGCTGGCGCTTGATTACACCAAGACCATGATGGGTTTTTTGCTCCTCAATAGTCAGCCCAAGCACATTGCCATGATCGGGTTAGGGGGCGGCAGTCTGGCCAAGTTTTGCTACAAAAATCTACCGGAAACAAAAATGACGGTGGTGGAAATCAATCCGCATGTGATTGCTTTGCGCAAAGACTTCCTGGTGCCCGATGACGACGAGCGCTTCAAGGTCATTGAAGCCGATGGCGCCGATTTTGTGCGCGATGCCGAGCCGGAATTTGATGTGCTGCTGGTGGACGGCTTCGACCTGGAAGGCCAGGCCCCTCAATTGGGGTCCCAGCAGTTTTATGAAAACTGCAACCGTGTGCTGGTTGACCAAGGTATTCTGGCCGTCAATTTGCATACTTTTTTGCCCACTTATTCGTTATTTGTTGACCGCATTGATCGCTCATTTGACAGCAATATTGCCGAGGTGTCCGCCCAGCGGGACGGCAATACCATCGTTTTTGCGGGTAAAAATATGGCCTTGTCCGCACACGCCTTGCGCGCCAAACTGCACACCCGCCATGTGGCTGTGAACCGGCTGAAATCTTTAAAGAACGTGTTTCAACAAATTATTTGGGATTGGCAAGCCCGAAAAACTGAATGACGCGCGTTCTTGAGTCCACTCCGGCCTGCCCTTTCATTCACGAGGATCAGGACAGCCGGTCTTTGTATTTCAACAGTGACGGCGTGCAAAGCAAGATGCTCTGCCAGCGCCCCTTTGACTTAACGCTGCCCTATACGAAAACCATGATGGGTTTTTTGCTGACCAACGCCCACCCCGCGCATATTTTGATGATCGGTTTGGGAGGTGGGTCCATGGCTAAATTTTGTTACCAACATTTGCCTCACACCCGCATCACCGTGGTTGAAATCAATCCACAGGTGATCGCCCTGCGTCAGCAATTTTTAGTACCCGACGACGACGAACGGTTCAACGTGGTGTGTGCAGACGGCGCCCATTTTGTGCGTGACACCGCGCTGGTGTTTGATGTTGTTTTGGTCGATGGTTTTGATGCACAGGGTCTGGCGGTTGAACTGTGCAGCACCTGTTTTTATGAAAACTGCCGCCGCATCATGACGCCCTGCGGCGTGCTCGCGGCCAACCTGGATAACGTCCACACGGCGCATCCTTTGTTCATCGACCGCATTGACCAGACCTTTCAAGGCAACTGGGTCACGATTGACGTGCTTGAAAGAAGCAACTGCATCGCTTTTGCCCGCAAAGGCCTGCCCATTTCACCGCATGAGATGAGTCTGAGCGATAGTTTGGGACACCATGCCGTTGAAGCGCGGGCGCAGTTACAAACCGAATTGCAACGCATTTTGACGATTCTTGACCGTCAAGTGCCCCTTGAACAAGTCACATCTTTAACGCTTTAGACCACACGCCAAGTCGCCAAGACACGCAATCGGTACATAATCGACCTCCCCCATTTTTGTAACAAGGCCAAGCCGCTCAACCAGCGCGCGCTTGTCACGTCTATCGCTTAACTACGCATGACAGACCACTACGCAACCCTCGGGCTGGCCAGCGATGCGACGCTGGCTGACATCAAAAAAGCATTTCGCCAGCAAGCCTCCCTGCATCATCCGGACAGAAATGCGTCCACCCAGGCGCCAGCACGCTTTCGGGCGGTACAGACGGCTTATGAAGTGCTTTCGGACGTCGATAAACGTCAGGCATATGACGACAACCGCCGTCGCAACCTGCTTGACAGCCCGATTGAGACCGCGCGCGAGATTTGGCAAAATTACTTCAACCCCTTACTTTGAAAACCGATCGTCATGAAAATATCTCCCTTTTTTCTCCACCTGCGCTCGGCTTATCAGGCTGAAATAGACGACCTGACTTTTGACTCCGAAGGGCGCGATATTCTGCGTCAGCGCTTGGCAGAACGGCGCAAGGAGTTGAATTTTTTGCTGCAAATGATTGAACTCAGCCCCGAGATGGTGTCGGTCGTTTTGCATGAAGGCTTTCGCTTCAAACTGCCTGCCGTGATGGACGACCTGCTCAGTTTTGAGTCCGAAGAGTTTCCGGCATGGGACCATCTGACTCATGCCATTCAGTTAGCCCCCTGGGCGCAAGACTTGTCAACGCGCATCCTGCAAGAACCCAAAGGCGAATGGTTAATGACCGTCGCTGCCGGTCTGGAGTATATGTACGGCAAACCCGAGGCGGCGCCGACCAACCCTTCTGCCGACGCTGATGAAGCAGGCGACTCTGACGACGAAGACAAAGACGACAACGAAGAAGGCGATGACGCGTTCAGCGAGTTCGATGCCGCCGAAGAAAAAGAAGCGCGGGCCCGTGAAGACGCAGGCGCCGACTGGATGGTCGAACAAGGCTTTGATCGCAAAGACCACTAAACCCCTCCTGCACGCCATCCCTCTCCTCTCAAACCGGAAACTTGTTCGATGAACCATCTTGCCCTGATTGCCAAAACCCAAAGCCTGATTGCCGCAGGCGACATCGTCGGCGCCGAGTCCGCGCTGGTTGAATTGGCCGACACCGAAGGCGATTCAGCACTGATGCTAGTGCTGGAGCAACTGCCTGCCAAAGATATTCTGGCGGTGATCCGCGAGTACGACAACTCGAAAGAATCCATCATCAATCTGGCCGTCACACCCGCACAATTTGCCCGCGCGGTGGTGATTGAAAAACAATACAAAGACTTGACGCGCACGCATCTGCGCGGCATGGTCAATTCGATTATTTTTCGGGAAGACGCCGACCCACTGGAATTTTTGACCGAGATCGGTGATCTGGATGGCGGTGCGGATGCGCTGGCCGACTACTTCGATGAAAAGTGGAGCCGCATTGAGGCCTTTGCCCGTACCGGCACTTTTGACACCATGGAAGACGATGGCGAAATGCTGTCCGAGACTGCTTTGCTGGCCAGCGCCTATGCCAAACCACGGGTCGAACAAGATGAAGTGGCTGATCGGGACTGGATGGAATTGGCGTGGATTCTGCGTTACCAAAACCCTGACCTGTTCATCGAGATGCTGATCACACTGCGTGCCAAAGCCCGTGCTTTTGAAGCGGGCTTGGCAGAAGATGAACAAGACGAGGACGATGGCAAAGTCGAGACCGGCGACACGGATCGCGGAAAAGCGACCCCGGCGGCCCGCGAGTCGGACGAAGAATCGGCGATTTAACGCGCAGTCTTTTACCGCACCTTTTAGTCACGATGCCCACACACCCAACGCTTATGTCATCTCCTTCACCCGCTGCCGTCTCGCTGTACGACGCCCGGCCTTTTTTTGAAAAAGCCTTGCAGTTTGGTGTAAAAAATGGCTTGCTTGACCAAGCCAGACTGGACACCATGGCCGACGATGCGCCCAAAGGCATGGTGCAAATAGCGCGCTACTTTGGCAACGAGAATTTGCGCCCCGAGCTTGAAAAAGCCAAAGACCGTCTCGTCAATCTGGTCAGTCTCTACCTTGAGCAGACGAGTCACGGCGATTTAAAAGTGGCCGCTGAATCGTTGCGCGATTATTCGTTTTTGTCGCACTCCAAAGGCGGCTCAGAGATGCTCAAGCGCTTGATTGTGATGCCGAAAAACAGCCACTTTGGTATGAATGAGCGCGGCGGGTTTACCGATAAACATATCCCGTTGCTGGCCAAGTGGTCACTCAGAAGTCTGGCCGACTATCAGTTGGAACTGGCCCAGCGCAGCCAGGTCGCTCAAGTCGTGGACGCCGCTATTTGGCTGGCCGATAGCCTGGGACTGAGCGCCACCGATCTGGAAGATGCCGGCAAGGACGCCGAGGCGGTGATCCGCACCGCGTTGTTGATGTCAGCCACCCGACACACCGATATGCCCGATTGGGTCGCCTTTGAAAAAATAATTGTTGGACTTCGTAAAAAAAAGGCGGGTGTGCTGCTTGCCCTGCCGCTGCCCAAAAACTTGCCAATCACCTTCAAACCCGTGGTGCAAGCCGTGCGGCAATCGGTGCAGCTCGATTTAACAAAAATTTTAGATGCAGCGCTGCCCATCAGAAAACTGTTTGACCAGACACCCGCCTTCATGGGTCGCTACTTTTGGCTCGAAGACGGCTTGAGTGAAGTGCAAGACTATGACGATGCAAATGCTAAAGCCTGGGAAAAAGCCACCGATGGGCATCACGACGATGGCTCGTTACTTACCCTGTTTTTAGGGGTTGCCGCAGGCAGTCCCCCCAAAACATGGCTGACTGAAAAAGGGGCGAGCGCCTTGATTCGCAAGATCCGAAAAAATGGCTGGCAACCCGATTTGGCGCATCAGTACATTCACGCGCAGGCGCCCGTGCAGCATCAAGAAGGCTATGCCCAATTGTGGACAGCCTTTTGTGACGAGGCGCAACACACGCTTCAAAGTGACTCAGATTACAAATTAAACGATGCGCTCGCGCTGCTTCGACGCGAGTGCCATGTGAAATAAATACGCGTCGCGGGCAGTGAGATACTTCCAAAAAATTGTTTAATTCATTTTTCGATTCAATTAGGATTTATATCTTGCGCGTCGCTCATTTAAAAATTTGGGTTCAGCTGTTGATCACTATTGGCGTGGCATTGCTCATCGTCTGGTCAGGGGTTATCGTTTGGCAAGGGGTTGTTTACCGGGAGGCCGCGCTGGATCAGGCCCGCGATTTTTCGCTCAGTATGCACGACGCCACAATGGCCGGACTCACCGGCATGATGGTGACCGGCACGGTGGCACAGCGCGACGTTTTTCTGGATCAGGTCAAACAACTCGGCTCGATCCGTGATGTTCGGGTGTTGCGCGGCGACGCCGTCATTGCGGCCTTTGGCCCCGGCACCGAGAAGGACGACACACACCCGGACACCCTTGAAAAACAAGTGCTGCTCAGTGGCCAAGCCATCACGCAGGTTGAATCGGACAGCAAGGGTGAATACCTGCGTGCGGTACGTCCCGCGCTGGCGCTGCCTAATTCATTGGGCAAAAACTGTATGCTTTGCCACCAAGTGCCCGCCAACACCGTGCTGGGCGTTGTCAGCATGAAGGTCTCGTTAGACCAAGTTAATGCCGGGCTGGCCGAACAGCGTTACAAGTCGATGCTGGCCGCGCTCATCACCTGTGTTCCCGTGCTGATGCTGATTTATCCCTTTATCCGCAAAGTCATCACCCAGCCGTTAGCGCAAGGCGTGCAGATGGCGCGAGGCATTGCCGCAGGTGATTTGTCACAGAGAATTACGGTCGATTCAGGCAACGAGATAGGCGAATTACAACAGGCCTTAAAAGAGATGAATGAAAGTCTGGCGCACATCGTCAGCCAGGTGCGCGATGGCACAGACAATCTTTTCACCACCTCGCATGACATTGCCAAAGGCAACACGGATTTATCCATGCGCACCGAATTGCAAGCCAGTGCGCTGGAAAAAACGGCGGCTTCCATGCAAGCGTTCACCACTACGGTTAATCAAAACACGGACAACGCACGCCGGGCTAATCAACTCGCCCTGTCGGCCTCAGCGGTGGCGGTCAAAGGCGGCGTTGTGGTCTCGCAGGTGGTGGACACCATGGCGTCCATCAATGCTTCATCCCAAAAAATTGTGGACATCATTGGCGTGATTGATGGCATTGCCTTTCAGACCAACATTCTGGCCTTGAATGCTGCCGTCGAGGCCGCTCGCGCCGGAGAGCAGGGACGCGGTTTTGCTGTCGTTGCCGCTGAAGTTCGCAGCCTGGCCAAACGATCAGCCGCCGCAGCCAAAGAAATCAAAACACTCATCAGTGCCTCCGTTGAGCGTGTGGACGCAGGCAGTTTGCTGGTTCACCAAGCGGGCACCACCATGACGGATATTGTGAGCAGCATCAAAAATGTCACGGACATCATGGGTGAAATTGCCGCTGCCAGCGCCGAGCAAACCGCAGGCATTCAGCACGTTAACGCGGCAATGACGGAAATGAACCAAGTCACCCAGCAAAACGTTGCGCTGGTTGAAGAGGCGACTGTCGCGGCTCAATCGTTACAAAATCAAGCGGGCCATTTGGAACAGGTGGTTTGTCTGTTCAAGCTCGACGATGCGCACAACACGGCGCCCGTGACACCTTCTTCAAGGCTTTAAGCGCGCCACTCAGGGTGCCAGCACCCGCAACTGAAACAAACGCCGCGCATCGCTAACCGCTGAACTGCTGTAAACGCTTGTCGGGAGACTGCTGCCCGTGGCCGCCATCGTGATCCACTGCCCCAAGGGGGCGCTCACCGTGGTGCCCACTTGGCTATGCGACTGGTTGGGCAAGTCAGCGCCAATGCGGTCTTCAACCTGGGTCGATTGCACCTCAATCACCACCGTGACATTTTGTTTGACGCCGGGCCAGCGGGGCTGCACAGAAAGGCGTTGATTGGCCTCCATCCAAGTTAGAGCTTGCGTCACTCCATGGCGGCGCCCAGCTGACTGCACCCACTGCATCGGCATGGACTGGCCCATTGACAGTTGGGCCTTTTCTCCGTTGCGCACCCGCACCTGTTGCGAGGCCAACAAGGGCGTGCTGGCTTGTGTGCTGACGCTCTGGCCCGAAGTATCTTCAATCTGCCGAAACTCAATGATCAAATCACGTTGCGGCAACTGTGCCAGCGCGGTGTGCATCGTCAAAAATAACAATCCGGAAAAAGCAAGTGACGTCAAGGTTAGGTTTTTCTTCATGGCGGCCATTGTTTCACGCCTGATCTGTTAAAACACTGGTTATCTTTTTTAGCGTTTACCAATTCGATGTCCAACTCACCCCTCCTCGTCACTTCAGAAACTACCGCTGGCGCTTTGCCTGTTATCCATTGGACCGAAGCCGGTGAAGAACGCAGCGCACTTTGGCGCTCGGAACGTGGTGCGCCACCGCCCAAGCGCGTGGTGCTGGCCGACGACACCATGACCGCCGACACCGCTTACCGATTAACCTGTGAAGGCACCGCATTGCTCTGGCGGGGCGATTTTCAGAACGCCAAGCAATTGCTGCAAGCCCTGGCCCGGCGCGCTGACAATGTGCCCGCCCGCAAGCGCAAAAAAGCCGCCGAAGTCGTGCCGGTAGCCGACGCCTTTCACCTGCATCGCCTGGCCCAATCGCAGCGCGCCCGCATGTTGGGTATGTTGCTGATCCCGTTCAATGCGGACTACAGCGTTCCCCTGCGTCGCGCCCCTGATGCCAAACTGGCTTGCGCCGCAGCTTGGGGACCAGCGGATGAAACGCTAGGCGCCTCGGTGGCTTCTTTGCGGGAGTTGTTGGGCATCACCAGTGCGCACGAATGGCGCCGGGTCGGTGTTGAAATTGAGGCGTTGGGAGAGGCCCCTCACAACCGGATTCACCCGCATTACGGTGTTTTTTCGCCCGTTCGCGGCGAATACATTCATCTGGTTGCCACCGTTCATTTGCCTAAAAAATTGGCGGGTCAAGCCACCTTGGTGGCGTTTGATATTGGCACCGGCACCGGCGTGTTGTCTGCTGTGCTGGTGCGGCGTGGCGTCGATCAGGTCGTGGCCACCGATCAAGACCCGCGCGCTTTGGCCTGTGCGCGTGACAACCTGACGCAACTTGGCATGTTGGACAAAGTGCAAGTGGTGCAGGCTAATTTATTCCCCGAAGGTCGCGCCTCTTTGGTGGTGTGCAATCCACCCTGGCTGCCCGCCCGGCCCAGTTCGCCGCTGGAACATTCGGTCTATGACGAAGGAGGCAAAATGCTGGCCGGTTTCCTCAAAGGTCTGACCTCGCACTTGGAGCCTAAGGGCGAAGGCTGGCTGATTTTGTCCAACTTGGCAGAACATTTGGGTCTGCGTTCACGCGCCGATTTGCTGGCAGCATTCGAGAGCAACGGCTTGAAGGTGGTGAGCCGCATTGATGCCAAACCCCAGCACGCCAAGGTCGCGGATACCAGCGATGCTCTGCACGACGCTCGTTCGCGTGAAGTGACCTCGCTCTGGCGTCTGGCTGCCATTTAACCTTTGGTGCGCATCCCGGACTTGAGCCGGGCGCTACGCAACACCCGTCCCCCGCAAATCACGCAACTCACGCAAAGTAAAAACACATGGAACGACTCCGAATAGACAAATGGCTGTGGGCCGCCCGTTTTTACAAAACCCGCTCGCTGGCGTGCGATGAGATTGTCAAAGGGCGCATTCAAGTCAATGGGCAAGACGCCAAGCCATCCCGAGAAGTCAAGGCGGACGACACGGTGGTGATTCGGCAAGGCCCGGTCATTCGCACGATCACCGTCCTGGGCATCAGCCCGCATCGTGGTCCGGCTCCGGTCGCGCAGCAGTTGTATGCCGAAACTCCGGACAGCATCCGACATCGGGAACAGGCTGCCGAGCAGCGCCGTTTGGGTACGGAACCGGCACAGACCATTGAACATGGCCGCCCGACCAAACGTGACCGCCGCGACATTGAAAAAGCCATCAACACGTCGATGGACTCTTGAGGAAAATTTTATGAAACTTCGCCACATTCTCTCTGTCACTGGCTTCCTTGGCCTCACCACATTGGGTTGCCTGCCCGTTGCCATGGCGCAGACAGCCACAGCCGCCGCCTGCCCGGCGATCCTGCAGCAGCAATTCAATCGTCTGCAAGATGAGGTGCCACAAAACCTGTGTCAATACAGTGGCAAAGTGGCGCTCATTGTCAATACGGCCAGTTATTGCGGTTTTACCAACCAATACGAAGGACTGGAAGCCTTGTATGCCCAATACCAGTCCAAGGGCTTGGTGGTGTTGGGTTTTCCCTCCAATGATTTTGGCAAACAAGAACCCGGCAACGCCAAAGAAATCGCCGATTTTTGCTTCAATACGTATGGCGTCAAGTTCCCTATGTTTTCCAAATCGGTCGTGTCTGGCCCTAACCGCAACCCGCTTTACGCTTCACTGGTCAAAGCCACGGGCCAGTCCCCCCGCTGGAATTTTCATAAATACCTGATTGACCGCAGTGGCAAGGTTGTCGCTAGCTTCGTCAGCGAAGTCACACCCAGCGATCCCAAGCTGGTTAGCGCGATTGAAAAAGCCTTGAGTCAGAAGCCCTGAAAAGGTTAAACAACGCGGGTCATGGCCGCCGGTTTAAAGCCCAAGTCTGCTGCTTTTCCTTTGCGCCCGCGCACTGAACGGGCATTGTTGAGACTGCGAATCTCCAGCGTTTCTTCGCGGGCTTTGCCACCACGGCCAAGGCCTTCAATCTTCACGCTGCGCGTGTAAGCGGCAGCGCCCGCCAAAGCATCCTTGTCTTCGAGGTCGATCAGCATCAAGCCCCGGCCTCCTTTGGGCATGGCTTTGAGTTCACTGATCTCAAAAGTCAGAATGCGTCCGCCGGTTGACGCACAAGCCACATGCGTGGCCGCCACGATGGGCGCAGAACCCGTGTTTGCCACCACCACGGACGGTCGGCACAACACTTCGCCCTCGTTGCAAGTGACGAAAGCTTTGCCCGCTTTTGATCTGGAAATCAGGTTGTCAACCGTTGCCGTAAAGCCGTAGCCGCCTGAACTGCTCAACAACAGCGTCGCGCTGGCTGGCCCGGCAAAGTAGGCTAACAACTGCGTGCCCGCTTCAAGCTCCAACAGGCTCGTAATGGGTTGGCCGTCACCCCGACCGCCGGGCAGCAAAGACACGGCCACCGAATAAACCCGCCCGTGGGTGCCAAAGGCCAGCAACGTGTCCACCGTGCGGCATTCAAAGGTGCCATACAGCCCGTCACCCGCCTTGAAGCTGAATTCCATCGGTGCCGCCGTGGCCCCGGCGCGCTCACTGTGCCAGCCTTTTTGCACACGAACCCAGCCTTTTTCACTGACCACCACGGTCACCGGTTCATCCACGACCTTGACTTCAAGCACCGACTTTTTCTCGGCTTGAATCAACGTGCGACGCGGGTCGGCAAACGTTTTGGCATCCGCTTCAATCTCTTTGATCATCAGACGGCGCAGCGCAGTCGGGTTGCCCAGAATGTCGTCCAGCTTCTTTTGATCGGCGCGCAGTTCTTTCAACTCTTGCTCAATCTTGAGGGCTTCCAGACGGGCCAATTGACGCAGCCGAATTTCGAGAATGTCCTCGGCCTGCCGCTCTGACAGGTTAAAGCGGGTCATCAGTGCGGCTTTGGGTTCGTCCGACTGGCGAATGATGGCGATCACTTCGTCAATATTGAGCAGCACCGTTTGCCGCCCTTCCAGAATATGAATACGCGCCAGCACCTTGTCCAGACGATGCTGCGAACGGCGTTCAATCGTGAGTTGACGGAATTCAATCCACTCCACCAGCATTTGCCGCAAGGACTTTTGCGTTGGCCGACCATCCAGCCCAATCATGGTGAGATTGATCGGAGACGAAGTTTCCAAACTGGTGTGCGCCAGCAGCGTCGTGATGAGTTCCTGTTGTTGAATCCGGCTGGTTTTGGGTTCGCACACCAACCGCACGGCAGCGTCTTTGCTGGATTCGTCGCGCACCACATCAAGCACTGACAACAGCGTCGCTTTCAACTGACTTTGTTCAAGCGACAGCGCCTTTTTGCCGGCCTTGATTTTCGGATTGCTTAATTCTTCAATCTCTTCCAGCACGCGTTGGGTGCTCACGCCTGGCGGCAATTCCGTCACCACCAGCCGCCATTGCCCGCGCGCCATATCCTCAATCTTCCAGCGCGCCCGACATTTAAGTGAGCCGCGCCCGCTGCGATAAGCGTCAGCAATATCACCGACCGAGCTGATAATTTGCCCGCCGCCCGGATAGTCGGGGCCGGGAATCAAGGTGCAAAGTTCGTCTTCACTGAGATTGGGCGACTTGATCAACGCGACACAAGCGTCTGCAATTTCGCGCAAATTATGGCTGGGGATTTCAGTGGCCAAACCCACCGCAATGCCACTGGCGCCATTAAGCAACGCGAACGGCAAGCGGGCGGGTAACTGGCAAGGCTCCTCGGTAGAACCGTCGTAGTTGGGTGTGAAGTTGACCGTTCCTTCGTCGATTTCGTCCATCAGCAAGCGGGTGATTTTGGCGAGTCGAGCCTCGGTGTAGCGCATGGCGGCCGCGCCATCGCCATCTCGGGAACCAAAGTTGCCTTGCCCGTCAATCAGCGGATAGCGCTGGCTGAAATCCTGGGCCATGCGCACCAAGGCGTCATAAGCCGCTTGGTCGCCGTGGGGGTGAAAGCGGCCCAACACATCGCCCACCACGCGGGCGCACTTGACCGGCTTCGCACCCGTATTGCCATTGGCCCCGCCAAAGCTCAAGCCCATGCGCGACATGGCGTACAAAATGCGCCGTTGCACCGGCTTTTGGCCATCGCACACGTCCGGTAAAGCCCGGCCTTTGACGACGCTCAGGGCGTATTCAAGGTAAGCGCGTTGCGCGTAGGTGGCCAGGTTAAGTTCGTCAGGCGCGGGGTTTGGGGGGAAATCGAGGGTTGGTTGGTCGGTCATGTTTCAATCCACGCCCTGAAAAGGGCGAATTTGGAAGAGATTACCCCTCTTCCAAATGAGTTTTATCCCCCTCAAGGGGAAGGTTTCAAGCCGGAGTTAGTTTTAGATGAACTCTAATCAGTCTTGCGGTTTGTTTGTAGGTTGCGAGTCATTGGTTGACCCGGTGATGCAGCAGCGTCCAGGGCCAAGATCAAATGTCAATCTCGACCGTATCGCCGTGCAGCTCCATCAATTCACGGCGAGAAGCTGCCTCGCCCTTGCCCATTAATTTGGTAATCAAGGCCTCGGTTTGCGTGAAGTCGATGCGGCCTAACTCAATCTGCAACAGACGACGTGTGTCGGGGTTGAGTGTGGTGTCCCACAATTGCTCGGCATTCATTTCGCCCAAGCCTTTGAAGCGACTGATGCTCCAAGCCCCTTCACGCACGCCTTCTTTGCGCAGCTTATCCAAAATCGCCGTGAGTTCGCCTTCATCCAGCGCGTAGGTTTTGGAAGCTGGTTTTTTGCCCCGCGCTGGCGCGTCCACGCGAAACAACGGCGGACGGGCGACATAAATATGCCCGGTTTCAATCAACTTAGGAAAGTGCCTGAAGAACAACGTCAACAACAGCACCTGAATGTGCGAGCCATCCACATCCGCGTCCGACAAAATGCAAACCTTGCCATAACGCAGACCGCTCAAATCGGGCGTGTCGTGGGGGCCATGCGGATCAACGCCAATTGCCACCGAAATATCGTGAATTTCTGTATTGGCAAACAAGCGGTCGCGCTCGACCTCCCACGTGTTGAGCACTTTGCCGCGCAAGGGCAAAATGGCCTGACTTTCTTTGTCGCGTCCCATCTTGGCGCTGCCGCCTGCTGAATCGCCCTCTACCAAAAACACTTCGTTGTACGCCAAATCGCGGCTTTCGCAATCGGTCAATTTGCCCGGCAACACGGCCACACCGGAGCCCTTGCGCTTCTCGACTTTCTGCCCTGCTTTTTGACGGAATTGCGCCGCCTTGATCGCCAGTTCAGCCAGCTTTTTGCCGTATTCAACGTGCTGGTTCAACCACAGTTCCAGGCTCGGACGCACAACACTTGACACCAAACGCACCGCATCACGCGAGTTCAAACGCTCCTTGATTTGCCCTTGAAACTGCGGGTCAAGCACTTTGGCCGACAGCACATAACTGGCGCGCGCAAAAACATCTTCCGGCAAGAGTTTGACGCCCTTGGGCAACAGAGAATGAAGTTCAATAAAACTTTTGACAGCGGTAAACAAGCCGTCACGCAGACCACTTTCATGCGTGCCACCCGCGTTGGTCGGGATCAAATTGACATAGCTTTCACGCACCGGTTGCCCATCTTCCGTGAAAGCCACACACCAGCCCGCGCCTTCACCTTCGGCAAAACTATCGTGATGGGCATCGGCAAAACCTTCGCCTTCAAACACCGGAATCACCAACTCGCCGTTCAGCGTTTGCATCAGGTAGTCACGCAGACCGCCTTTGTAAATCCAGTGTTGCGTCTCTTTGGTTTTTTCGTTGACCAGCGTAACCGTGACGCCGGGCATCAACACGGCTTTGCTTCGCAGCAAGTGAACCATGTGCGCCATCGGCAGCGCCAGCGATTCAAAGTATTTCCCGTCGGGCCAAACCCGCACCGTGGTGCCTGATTTGCGCTCGCCCGCCTCAGCCTTTCGCACAACCAAAGGTTCAATCACATCGCCACCTGAAAAAACCAGTCGCGCCACCTGGCCTTCGCGGTAGGTGGTGGCTTCGAGCCGGGTCGCCAAGGCGTTGGTCACACTCACGCCCACGCCATGCAGACCGCCGGAAAAGCTGTACGCGCCGCCCTTGCCTTTGTCGAACTTGCCCCCGGCGTGCAGTTGCGTGAACACCAGCTCAATCACGGGCGCATGTTCTTCCGGGTGCAGGCCAAACGGAATGCCGCGACCATCGTCTTCGATGCTGACCGAGCCATCTTCAAATAAAACAACTTTTATTTTTTTGCCATGCCCGGCCAAGGCCTCATCGGCGGCGTTGTCCAAGACTTCCTGAATAACGTGGAGCGGGTTATCGGTGCGGGTGTACATCCCAGGGCGTTGCTTGACGGGTTCTAGTCCCTTGAGCACGCGGATGGAAATTTCAGAATATTCGGGGGGTGCTTTGACTGCCATAGCGGCGAATTGTAGACGGCAGTTCGTGCGTAACCGTGTGCAAGGACAGGTTTGAAAGCCCCTCATAATGAACACCACCCTAAGACAAGGTCAGCCCGGCTGGCTACATTTAACCCATGACCACTTCTACCCAAAAAATCTCCATGACTCAAGTGCTGGTGTGCGGTGCCGCCATCGTGACACTCTCCATGGGCATTCGCCACGGCTTTGGCCTGTGGCTACAACCCATCACACAAAGTCAGGGCTGGAGCCGTGAAACCTTTGCCTTTGCCATTGCCATCCAGAATTTAACCTGGGGCGTCACGGGTATTTTTGCCGGTATGGTGGCCGACCGTTTTGGAGCCTTCAAGGTCGTGGTGGTTGGCGCTCTTTTGTATGCACTCGGCTTGGTTGGCATGGCGCTGGCGAGTACACCGTTCATGTTTTCAGCCACAGCAGGCGTACTGATTGGCATGGCGCAGGCGGGCACCACCTATGCTGTGATTTACGGCGTCATTGGCCGTCACGTCCCGGCAGAAAAACGTTCCTGGGCGATGGGCATTGCCGCAGCGGCAGGTTCATTTGGTCAGTTTTTAATGGTGCCTGCCGAAGGCTTTTTGATCAGCAGTTTGGGCTGGCAATCAGCCTTGATGATCTTGGGCTTGGCCGCCTTGTTGATGGTGCCGTTGGCTTGGGGTTTGCGGGAACCGGGCATGACCACGGGCACCGTCATTCGACGCGAACAGACCATTTTTCATGCTTTCAGTGAAGCGATTAAATACCCCAGCTTTCAGCTTCTGATGGCGGGCTATTTTGTGTGCGGTTTTCAAGTTGTTTTTATCGCCATCCACATGCCTAGCTACTTGCGAGACAAAGGCTTGTCGCCCGAAGTGGCGGGCTACGCGCTGGCACTCATTGGTTTGTTCAATGTATTTGGCACTTATGCAGCTGGCGTGCTGGGGCATAAGCTTGCCAAGCGGAAAATTCTGGCCTTTATTTATTTGGCGAGAGCCGTCACTATTTCCGTGTTTTTACTCGCGCCGCTGTCGCCGCTCAGCGTCTATATTTTTGCTTCAGTCATGGGCTTGTTGTGGCTCTCAACCGTGCCGGTGACCAATGCTGCGGTGGCCCAAATCTTTGGTGTGGCGCATCTATCCATGTTGAGTGGCTTTGTGTTTTTCAGCCACCAAATTGGCTCATTCATGGGCGTATGGCTAGGCGGTTATTTGTATGACCGCACCGGCAGCTACGACATCGTTTGGTACATCGCCATTGCGTTGGGCGTGCTGGCGGCCTTGATCAATCTACCGATTAAAGAGTCGGCCATCGTCCGAAAAAATACCTTGCAAGAGGTGTGACCCGAGATGAACAAAGCCTACAAAATTCTGATTTACGCGGGTGCTGTGGGTGTGCTTTTAGCCGTATTCACGCTTTACACACGCCCCGAATTTTTGTTCACACTCGCCAATCAGGTTTGGGCCTGTTTTTAAATAAGGAGGCTTATTTTGGATAAACTGCCAACTTTGGATACCCATGGTTTGGAACCTGCTTCACGCTGGGTTCAACGCTGGACGCATCTTCTCGCGCCGAACAGCACGGTGCTGGATATCGCTTGCGGGCGAGGTCGTCATATGCAATGGTTTTCGGGGAAAGGCCACCAAGTCACGGGCATTGACCGTTCACCCGAGGCGATAGAGGCCGCAGCCCATTTCGGCGAGGCCATTCTGGCCGATATTGAAAACGACGCCTGGCCGCTAATGAACAGCACGCAAGCGCGCCAATTCGGAGTGGTGGTCGTGATTAACTATTTATGGCGACCGCTTTTCCCTGTCATCATCCAAAGCCTTGCACCCGGTGGCGTCCTGATTTATGAGACTTTTACACAAGGTAACGAAACGGTAGGAAAACCGTCCCGCCCAGATTTTCTTTTACGACCTGCGGAACTGTTGATCACTTTTTCAACCCTGCGCCTCGTCGCTTTTGAAGAAGGATTTCTCGATCACCCACCGCGCTTTGTGCAACGAATAGTCGCCGTCCAACCCGATTTGCAAAACCCGATAGCGCAAGCGCCACCGCGCTATGGACTTTGAATAAAGCACTCTCGCTAGAATCATCTTTTACCGTTTAAATACTCGCATATGACATCCTCAACAAGCCAAATCACGGGAAGCATCGTGGCTCTTGCCACCCCTATGCACGAAGATGGCAGCGTGGACTACCCCACCCTGCGTAAACTGATTGACTGGCACATCGTGGAAGGCACCGACTGCATTGGCGTCGTGGGCACCACGGGTGAGTCGCCTACAGTCAGCGTGGAAGAACATTGTGAAATCATCCGCGTCGCCGTCGAACAGTCCGCAGGCCGCGTCCCCATCATGGCCGGCTGCGGAGCCAACTCCACAAAAGAGGCGATTGAGCTGGCCAAATTTGCCAAAGCCGTTGGCGCAGACTGCCAGTTGCAAGTGGTGCCCTACTACAACAAGCCCACGCAAGAAGGCCAGTATCTGCATTTCAAGGCCATCGCCGAATCGGTTGACCTGCCCATGATCTTGTACAACGTCCCGGGCCGTTCCGTGGCGGACATGCTGCATGACACCGTACTGCGTTTGGCCCAAGTGCCCGGCATCGTCGGCATCAAGGAGGCCACCGGCAACATTGAACGCGCCCAGTGGCTCATCCGTGAAGTGCCAAAGGGATTTGCCGTTTACTCCGGCGACGACCCTACAGCCGTAGCCCTGATGTTGTGCGGTGGACAAGGCAACATCAGCGTGTCGGCCAATGTGGCCCCGCGACTGATGCACGAATTGTGCGTGGCGGCCATGGCGGGCGACCGCAGTCGCGCCATGGAAATTCAATTCAAACTGCTGCCTTTGCATAAAAACATGTTCGTCGAGGCCAACCCCATCCCCGTGAAATGGGCCATGGCACGCATGAAATTGTGCGGTGGCACCATGCGTTTGCCCATGACACCTTTGACCCAAGCCAATGAAGCCGTTGTTGAAAACGCCTTGCGCCTGACCGGTTTGATCTAACCGTTCTGACTTGGCTGCACCTATTACCCAAAGGGATATTTTTGTGATTCGTTTTTCTAAAATTGCTCTACTGAGCCTTTCGATGACGCTGGCCGCCTGCTCGGTGCTTGACAGCGACAAAATCGACTATAAAAGCGCTGGCAAAGGCCCGTCGCTTGACGTGCCGCCCGACTTGACCCAACTCTCGCGCGAAACCCGTTATGTCGTTCCCGGCAGCGCCGTATCAGCATCCAGCTTTCAAATCGGCCAAGTTAGTCAATCAGTACCGATTGCTGTCACAGCCTTGGGCGATGTGCGTATTGAACGCTCGGGCAATCAACGCTGGCTGGTGATTGATCGCCCCGCTGACAAACTGTGGGAACCGGTTCACGACTTCTGGCTAGAAAATGGTTTTCTGCTCGCCATGGATCAGGCTAACCTGGGCATTATGGAAACCGACTGGGCTGAAAATCGCGCCAAAATCCCGCAAGACTTTATTCGTAACTCACTGGGTAAAGTGCTCGACTCCCTTTATTCAACTGGCGAACGCGACAAATTCCGGACCCGCCTTGAACGCAACCCAAATGGCGGCACTGAGATATTCATTAGCCATCGCGGCATGATTGAGGTTTATGACAGCGCGCAAAAAGACACCACCGTGTGGCAACCGCGTGCCGCCGACCCTGAACTAGAAGCTGAATTCTTGCGCCGCTTGATGGTCAAACTAGGCATCACGCAAGAGCAATCCAAGGCCTTGATCGCCGCTGGCGTCAGCAAAAGCAGTTCGCGCGCTGCCGTGGTGAATGGTCAACCTGTGCTGCAAATTGACGAGGACTTTGATCGGGCTTGGCGTCGTGTTGGCTTGTCGCTGGATCGAACTGGCTTTACGGTTGGAGATCGGGATCGCAGCAAAGGAATTTATTTTGTGCGCTATGTGGCTCCGGTGACCGACAAGTCAGAGCCTGGATTCTTCTCGAAAATTTTTGGCGCTACAAAGGCCGATGCCGCGCCTCTGAAATACCGTATTTCGCTGGTCAGCCAAGGGCAATCAAGCACGGTGTCGGTACTCAACGCCGATGGCACACCTGAGACTTCGGGCAACGCCGAGCGCATTGTGAACGTGATTGCCGCTGACTTGAAGTAATTAACGGGTCAGCCACTTTGGCTTATGCCCACCCACAAAAAAGCCACCCGAAGGTGGCTTTTTTAACAACTCAAGTTGTGTAAGCGAAAGCTTACTTCTTCATAGCTGCAGCAGCGTCATCGGCTGCCTTCTTGGCGGCATCAGTGGCAGCGTCTGTCACAGACGCGCTGGCAGCGGAAGCTGCTTCAGCAGCAACTTCAGCCACAGGAGCAATCACTGCGGAAGCAGCGGCTTCAGGCGCTGGTGCTGGCGCGACGACAGGGGCAGGAGCAACCACAGGGGCTTCTTCTTTTTTGCCACAAGCGACTAAGGCGGCAGCGGCAATAACAGCGGCTAAAACGAGAGATTTATTCATTTTTAAATTACCTGATAAGTTAGAGAGACAATTTCCGAATATCGTCAAGATAGAGAATCTACAACGATTAAGCAAAATAACTGGGCTTTTTTGCCTAATAGAAAATTATAAAACATAATTTTGGCTATTTGATGAGTCGTGTGCAATAGCACGCTGCAAACTAAATAGGGAAGAGGGAAAACCAGCGTTCGTGGGTTTTAAAAGTCAATGCAGCCAGCCAGCCTCGCGCCAAGTCTTTAGCAGAGACTGGGCTTGTGGACTGATTTTTGCCAAATCCTGTCGATTCAAATACCGTTCGTTAGCCAGACGCCGCATCAAAGTAGCGTCATGTCCCGAAGCCGTAAAACTTTCGCCGTTGATGAAAATATGCTGTGCATCAAACATCATTTTTGTACGCCGATCAAGTCGCACCGACTCATCAGAAGAAGTCTCACCCGACTCTGCGGCATCAAACCAGACGCTAGCTTTAGGTTCGGTTAAATATTCGCCCAAGGCGCGCCCCAAAGCGTCCGGGTCTTGGAGTGCTGCTTGCAGCGCATCCTGTGCAAACGCCAGCATTGTTGCCGGAATTTCGCCTGGCTGACTGACGGCTGGTTGCTCGGGGTCGCGGTACACGTCAACACCGACGGCATCTTCGGCGTCCTCGGCCAAACGCTGCAACAGTTCACGCGCCAACTCCCCCCGGCCCGGCGACCTGAAACCAATGGAATAGGTCATGCATTCACCCAACGCGATGCCGTCGTGTGCATACAGCAGCGGCAGGTACAACATATCGCCCGGTTCCAACACAAATTCCTCTTCAGGCTCAAAGTTGGCGAGAATTTTCAGGGGCACATCCGGCTGCAAAGTCTTGTCTTCTTGGCGCCCGATTCGCCAACGTCGGCGACCCTGCGCCTGCAGCAAAAAAACGTCATAACTGTCGTAATGAGGCCCGACGCCGCCGCCATCCGTGGCGAAACTGATCATCAAATCATCCAGTCGCGCATCGGGCACAAAACGGAATTGATTCATCAAGTCGTGAACAGCGTCATGCTGCAAATCAACGCCTTGTATCAACAACGTCCAGTCGGGGCGTTTCAAAGCGGGCAAGGCACGGCGCTCAAAAGGTCCGTGTTTAAACTGCCAGCCTGGCACCTTGCCGGGTTCCTGAATCACCAAGCGCGATTGGGCGTCCTCGCTGGCGGCTAGCTCGAACAATTCACTTCGGTCCAGCAAAGGTTTGAAGTTGGCCATGGCCTGGCGCACCAGCAAAGGCTTTTTTTGCCAATATTGCGTCATAAATGTTTGCGGGCTTAAACCGCCCAGCAATGGCAAAGGTTGATTTACATCCATCCGTATCTCCAGTCAGTTTCAAACTGCGACAATTCTCCTATGGAAATTAAACAACAATGTGTCGTCGCGCTGACTTGGGTTTTAAAAGATACGCTCGGAGAAGAACTCGACGTGCTCGATGATCCGGTCGAGTTTTTGGTCGGTGGCGATGACCTCCTTCAGGTCATTGAAGCCGCTTTGCTCGGTCAAAAAGCAGGGGCCAAGCTTGAGTTACAAATTGAACCTGAAGAAGGCTTTGGAGATTTCAACGACCAACTGATCTTCTTTGAATCACGTCAACTCTTTGCCGCCGAACTGGAAGAAGGCATGACGTTTGATGGCGCAGCGCTGCCGGCAGGTTGCCAATCAAAGGTGCCTGAAAACGCTATGTACACCGTCACTGAAATTTATCCCGAACACGTTGTGCTGGATGGTAATCATCCTTTGGCGGGTATCGCTTTACGCTTGAGTCTGACGGTCGAAGGGGTTCGCGACGCCACCGAAGAAGAAATTGGATGCGGATCAGCCGGCACTGGGTTTTTCAGGATTGAGCCGTTGCACGCCATCGCTCCCGGCAACGACACGCTGCACTGACTCAAACTCTCGAATTCAGGATTTTCCGGTGGAGCCGTAACCGCCCTCCCCGCGCTCACTGGCGGCGAATTCGGTGACCACATTGAACTGGGCTTGCACAACGGGAACAATCACAAGTTGTGCAATTCGATCCATTGGCTCAATCGTAAAAGCGACGCTGCTGCGGTTCCAGGCACTCACCATCAGCTGACCTTGGTAGTCGCTGTCAATCAACCCGACCAAGTTTCCCAGCACGATGCCGTGCTTATGCCCCAAGCCGGAACGCGGCAAAATAATCGCTGCAAAATTCGGGTCAGACAAGTGAATAGCGATGCCGGTGGGCACCAGTTGCCAATCATTGGGTTGCAAGGTCAGCGGTGCGTCCAGACAGGCGCGTAAATCGAGGCCAGCACTGCCGGATGTTGCATAGGCAGGCAGTTGATTCGCCATTCTGGCGTCGATAATTTTGACGTCGATCTTCATCATTTTTGGTTTTTCATTTTGATTCGGGTGGAGATTTCTGCTATTAATTTGCGGGCAAGCGACAGTTTGGAATCGCGCGCCATGTCAGTTACGCCCAGTGCATCGACCAACAACAAGGCATTGTCGTCTTGTCCAAAAGTGGCTGGGCCGATGTTTCCTACCAGCAGAGGAACGCCTTTGCGCAGACGCTTGGCCTGTGCGTTGGCCAGCAGATCATGGCTCTCCGCCGCAAAACCTACGCAGTACAAAGCCTGATGCTGACCACGCGGCGACTGTGCCACGATGGCCAAAATATCGGGGTTTTCCACAAAACTCAATTCGGGTGTTTTGCCAGAACCGTCTTTTTTTATTTTCTGATCCGCGGCATTGGCAGGCCGCCAATCGGCCACGGCAGCCGTTGCAATAAAAATTGTCGCCGTGGTAACTTTTTCCTGAACGACTTGCAACATATCAACTGCAGACTTCACGTCAAAACGACTGACGCCCCGTGGCGTTGCCAAACTCACCGGCCCGGCCACTAAAGTTACCTCAGCCCCAGCCTCGCGAGCAGCTCTTGCCATGGCAAATCCCATTTTTCCGCTGGACAAATTAGTGATGCCCCGCACGGGGTCAATCGCTTCATAGGTCGGCCCGGCGGTGATCAGCACGCGCTCACCAACCAGTGTTTTAGGTTGAAAAAAAGCAATCACGTCATCCCGCAACTCTGCAGATGCCAACATACGACCATCACCTGTTTCACCGCAAGCCTGGTCGCCACGGCCTATGCCCAAAATTGTGCTGCCATCCAAGGCCAGTTGCGCCATGTTGCGCTGGGTGGCGGGATGCGCCCACATTTCACGGTTCATGGCGGGGGCGATCAACAAAGGAACTTTATCCAAAGGGCGCGCAAGGCACATCAAACTTAACAAATCATCCGCGTGGCCTTGCACTAATTTGGCCATGAAATCAGCGCTGCAAGGTGCAATCAGAATTGCATCAGCCTCACGACTGAGATTAATGTGGAGCATGTTGTTAGGCGCGCGCACATCCCACTGCGAGCCATAAACCGGGCGATTGCTCAAAGCTTGCATCGTGACAGGCGTGATGAATTGCGCCGCTGCTTCGGTCATGACGACCTGCACCGTAGCCCCCTCTTTTATCAGTGCCCGGCACAACTCAGCCGCTTTATAGCAGGCGATGCCACCCGTTAATCCAAGAACAATATGTTTTCCAGTAAGGTCAGTCATGGCAGGCAATGTAGCAGACCTCCGTGCTGAATCGGGCGCCTATAATTCTGTTTTACCATCTTACTGAGCGCGTAGCTCCCATCTCAGATGACCAAATTTGTCTTCGTCACCGGCGGTGTGGTGTCTTCCCTTGGCAAGGGAATCGCCTCCGCCTCTTTAGCTGCAATTCTTGAATCGCGTGGCCTTAAAGTCACCCTCATCAAGCTCGACCCTTATCTCAATGTCGATCCCGGCACCATGTCTCCCTTTCAGCACGGTGAAGTTTTCGTGACTGAAGACGGCGCTGAAACTGATCTTGACTTAGGCCACTACGAGCGTTTTGTAGAAACACGGATGCGCAAAGCCAACAATTTCACCACGGGCCAAATTTACAAAAGCGTATTGGAAAAAGAGCGCCGTGGCGACTATCTTGGCAAAACCGTCCAGGTTATTCCGCATGTCACCAACGAGATTCAGGACTTCGTCAAACGCGGCGCCCGCATCGGTGCGCCTGATGCAGTTGATGTCGCCATTGTCGAAATTGGTGGCACCGTTGGCGACATTGAATCGTTGCCGTTTCTTGAGGCCGTGCGCCAAATGAGCTTGAAGCTGGGGCCGAACAACACCGCCTTTGTCCATTTGAGCTATGTGCCCTGGATTGCGGCCGCGGGTGAACTCAAAACCAAACCCACCCAACATACCGCCAAACAATTGCGTGAAATCGGCATCCAGGCCGATGCTTTGATCTGCCGTGCTGACCGGCCTATTCCGGACGAAGAGCGGCAAAAAATATCGCTGTTTTCCAATGTGCCCGACTGGGGCGTGATCTCCATGTGGGACGTGGACACCATCTACAAAGTGCCGCGCATGTTGCACGAACAAGGCCTGGATGGTCTGATTTGTGACAAATTGCGCCTGCACACACCGCCCGCGAACTTGAAGCGTTGGGATGACTTGGTGTATGAAATTGAGCACCCACAAGGCGAGGTCAACATCGCGATGGTCGGCAAGTACGTGGAGTTGAGCGACAGTTACAAGTCGCTCAATGAAGCGATGCGACACGCAGGCATGAAAAATCATGTGCGGGTCAAAATTACCTACATTGATTCAGAAACCATCACGCCCGACAACGTGGCGCAACTCGCCAAGTTTGACGCGATTCTCGTACCCGGCGGGTTCGGCATTCGCGGCGTTGAAGGCAAGATTTGTGCTGCGCGTTTTGCGCGCGAAAAACTGGTTCCTTATCTGGGCATTTGCCTGGGGATGCAGGTCGCCACCATCGAGTTTGCCCGCCATGTCGCGGGCTTGAAAAATGCCAACAGCACCGAGTTTGACCCCACCAGTCCCAACCCTGTGATTGCCCTGATTGCAGAATGGAAAGACAAAGACGGCACCATCAAAACCCGTGACAAGAACTCCGATCTGGGCGGCACCATGCGCTTGGGCGCGCAAAGTTCTGACGTGGTCAAAGGCACTTTGGCGCATGAGATTTATGGCGATGTGGTCACCGAGCGTCACCGTCACCGCTATGAAGCCAACGTGAATTTCCTGGACAAACTGCGCAAGGCCGGACTGGTGATTTCCGCCATGACGCAACGTGAACAATTAACCGAAATCGTGGAACTGCCCAAGAGCGTTCACCCTTGGTTCATCGGCGTGCAGTTTCACCCTGAATTTAAGTCAACACCTTGGGCAGGGCATCCGTTGTTCAATGCCTTTGTCAAAGCGGCGCTGGATCACCAAACGGCGAATCAAACTTTAAAAGTGGTAGCCTGATGAAGCTCTGCGGATTTGACATTGGCTTGCAACATCGCTTCTTTCTCATCGCTGGCCCTTGCGTGATTGAGTCGGAGCAGTTGCAAATGGACACGGCAGGCACTTTGAAAGAGATCACGGCCAGTTTGGGTATTCCGTTCATCTTCAAAAGCAGCTTTGACAAAGCCAACCGCTCCAGCGGCAACACGTTTCGCGGCCCCGGCATTGAGAAAGGCCTTGAGATATTGGCTAAAGTCAAACGGGAGCTTCAAATCCCGATTCTGACCGACGTGCATTCTGAAGATCAAATTGCACAAGTGGCCTCGGTCGTTGACGTTTTACAAACGCCTGCTTTTTTGTGTCGCCAAACCGACTTCATCCGTTCGGTAGCGCAATCAGGTCTGCCGGTCAATATCAAAAAAGGTCAGTTTTTGGCGCCGGGTGACATGAAGAATGTCATCGACAAAGCCCGTGCTGCAGCGCGAGAAAAAGGTCTGCAAGAAGACAACTTCATGGCCTGCGAACGCGGTGCCAGTTTTGGCTACAACAACCTGGTGTCCGACATGCGTTCACTGGCCATCATGCGAGAAACGGGAGCCCCGATCGTGTTTGACGCCACACATTCGGTTCAACTGCCTGGCGGCCAAGGCACCAGCAGCGGCGGACAGCGTGAAATGGTGCCCGTGCTGGCGCGTGCCGCTGTCGCTGTCGGCGTGTCGGGCTTGTTCATGGAAACCCATCCCGACCCGTCCAAAGCCTTCAGCGACGGGCCTAATGCGGTGCCACTCAAGCACATGCGGGCTTTGCTGGAAACGCTGGTCGCCTTGGACGCCGTGACCAAGAAAAATGGGTTTCTGGAAAATAGTTTCAACGCCTGATCCTTGCAAAGGCATTCGGGCCTCGATTTCTAATCTTTTTTTATTTTCGTTTTGTTTTTGAAAGACAGCCATGAGCGCAATTGTTGACATCGTAGGACGTGAAATTCTTGATTCACGCGGTAATCCCACCGTGGAATGTGACGTCTTGCTGGAATCCGGCACCATGGGCCGCGCCGCCGTGCCATCAGGTGCCTCAACCGGCAGCCGGGAAGCGATTGAATTGCGCGATGGCGACAAAAGCCGCTATCTTGGCAAAGGCGTGCTCAAAGCGGTCGAGTACATCAACACTGAAATTTCGGAAGCCGTCCTTGGACTCGATGCCTCCGAACAAGCCTTTCTGGACAAAACGCTGATTGATCTGGATGGAACAGAAAACAAATCACGTTTGGGCGCAAATGCCATGCTTGCCGTCTCGATGGCCGTGGCGCGTGCGGCGGCTGAAGAGTCCGGCCTGCCGCTGTACCGTTATTTTGGGGGCATGAGCGCGATTCAAATGCCGGTGCCGATGATGAACGTGGTCAACGGTGGCGCGCACGCCAATAACAACCTTGATATTCAAGAGTTCATGATCATCCCGGTCGGTGCGCCCAACTTTCGCGAAGCGTTGCGTTACGGTGCCGAAGTGTTCCATGCACTCAAGAAAATCATTCACGACAAGGGCATGAGTACCGCTGTCGGCGACGAAGGCGGTTTCACGCCCAGCGTTGCGAACCATGAAGCCGCTATTCAATTGATTTTGGAAGCCATTGACAAAGCGGGCTTTACCGCTGGTGACCAAATCGCCATCGGCCTCGATTGCGCGGCCAGCGAGTTTTACAAAGACGGAAAATACCACCTGGCCAGCGAAGGTTTGGTGCTGAGTTCCGAAGAATGGACCAACGTCCTGGCGACTTGGGCGGACAAGTACCCCATCATCAGCATCGAAGACGGCATGGCTGAAAACGACTGGGACGGCTGGAAAGTGCTGACCGATCGCTTGGGCAAACAAGTGCAAATCGTGGGCGATGACTTATTCGTCACCAACACCAAAATCTTCAAAGAAGGCATCGACAAAGGCATTGCCAACTCGATTCTGATCAAGATCAACCAAATTGGGACGCTGACTGAAACCTTTGCTGCCATCGAGATGGCTAAACGCGCGGGTTACACCGCCGTTATCAGCCACCGTTCGGGCGAAACCGAAGATTCGACGATTGCCGATATTGCCGTCGGTACCAACGCGGGTCAAATCAAAACGGGTAGCTTGAGCCGCTCAGACCGCATGGCCAAATACAACCAACTCCTTCGCATCGAAGAAGATCTAGGTGAAGTTGCCACCTACCCCGGTCGTGCTGCTTTTTATAACCTGCGCTAAGTTTTGATCTATGGGCCAGCGCGTTGTCCCGGCTGTTCTGGTCACCTTGCTCGTGATTCTTCAAGCGCAGTTGTGGGTCGGTCGCGGCAGCGTGAGCAACGTGGCCCTGATGAAGGAACAGATACAGGCGCAAAACCTGAAAAATCAGCAAGCCCAACTCGTCAATGACCAGTTGGCAGCTGAAGTTCGGGATCTGAAAGAGGGTCTTGACATGGTTGAAGAAAAAGCCAGACAAGAACTCGGGATGGTCAAGCCCAACGAAATTTACGTGCAAATCACTCCGTAACCCAACACGCAATTGCACCTGGATTTATGCAAACCTCAAACCCTATCCGTTCTCAATTTGAGGATTTCATGCGGCATGTGGACGCCCACGGCGTGCCCAAGGCTGACCGCACCGGCACCGGCACGAAAAGTGTGTTTGGTCACCAAATGCGTTTTGACTTGAATGAAGGCTTTCCGCTGGTGACCACTAAAAAGGTTCACCTGCGCTCCATCATTCAGGAACTTCTGTGGTTTCTGACCGGCTCTTCCAACAATCACTGGCTCAAAGAACGCGGTGTAAGTATTTGGGACGAATGGGCGCGGCCTGATGGTGATCTCGGGCCGGTTTATGGCGTGCAATGGCGCAGTTGGCCGACGCCGGACGGCGGCCATATTGATCAGATTGCCGAAGTCATCAAAACGCTCAAGACCAACCCCGATTCGCGCCGCATCATTGTCAGCGCCTGGAACGTGGCCGATCTCGACAAGATGGCGCTGATGCCCTGCCATGCCTTGTTTCAGTTTTATGTGGCGCCGTCTGCCGCGCCGGGCGAAAAAGCCAAACTGAGTTGCCAGTTGTACCAACGCAGCGCCGATATTTTTCTGGGCGTGCCGTTCAACATCGCCAGCTATGCGCTGCTCACGCACATGGTGGCGCAGCAGTGTGATCTGGATGTAGGCGACTTCATCTGGACCGGCGGTGACTGCCACATTTATGCCAACCACCAAGAGCAAGTGGCGCTGCAACTCAGTCGCGCGCCTTTGGCTTACCCCACGCTCAACATCAAACGCCGACCCGCTTCGCTCTTTGATTATGCATTTGAAGACTTTGAGGTGCTTGGTTACGAATGCCACGCAGTCATCAAAGCGCCGGTCGCCATTTAAATGAAACTGCATCTTATTTTTGCCCGCGCCGCCAATGGCGTGATTGGTCAAAACAACACCCTGCCCTGGCATTTACCGGAAGACCTGGCACACTTCAAACGCACCACACTGGGTTGCCCCGTCATCATGGGGCGCAAGACTTGGGATTCTTTGCCGCCAAAATTTCGCCCTTTGCCCGGACGCCTCAATGTGGTGGTCACGCGCCAGGCATATTGGCACGCAGCGGGCGCTTTGTGTGCCCATTCGTTGCCCGAAGCCATGACGTTGTGCCCGTTGGAAAGCGATGCCTGGGTCATCGGTGGTGCCGAGATTTACGCCCAAGCCCTGCCGCTAGCCAGCACGGCGGTAGTCACGGAAATCGATGTGGACTATGAGGGCGATGCTTATGCCCCACAATTCGGGCCTGAGTGGCGCGAGACCGCGCGTGAGAAAAAGGTTGCCACATCAGGATTGAGTTTCAGTTTCGTTAGCTATTGCAAAAAATAAAAGAAAGTTTGCTATGTCAGGACATGGATTTCACGTACACGGCCCACACGACCACGAGTTAGAACATGCGCAACAAGGAGGACACGATGGCGAACACGGAAAAATGATCAACCAGATCGCCATGTTCACCGCGATTGTGGCCACCGTCGGGGCGATTTTTGGTTATATGGGGGGCGCCACGCAGGCTAATGCGGGCTTGTATAAAAATAACGCCGCCATCAAGAAAACAGAAGCTTCCAATCAATGGAATTTCTTTCAGGCCAAAAGCACCAAACAGTCTCTGGCCGAGCTGGCACGCGACTTGGCGCCCGAAGATAAAAAGCCGCTTTACCAAGCCAAAATTGAACGCTACGAAAAAGAAAAGAACGAGATCAAGGTCGGCGCCGACAAGCTCGAAGCCGACGCAACCCGTTGGGATCAGCAAAGCGACGCGCAAATGCACCAACACCATCGATGGGCGCAATCCACCACGGTGCTACAGGTTTGTATCGCCCTGGCCGCTATTGCAATTTTGACCAAGAAAAAGTGGCTGGAATGGGCTATGTTCGGTGCAGGCGCAATTGGCGTGATCGTTGGCGCCTTGGCAGCACTGCATATTTAACAGCGGATGACGACGCCACTGTCAGTTCAAAAATCAAGGTCTTATTTTTTATGAAACTTGCCACCTGGAATGTGAACTCGCTGACGGTGCGGTTGCCGCAAGTCCTGGAATGGCTGGCGGTTAACCCTGTTGAGGTGTTGGTGCTGCAAGAACTCAAAATGGTGGACGACAAGTTTCCGTTTGATGCCTTCAGGCAAGCTGGCTATCACGCTCAGTGCTTTGGTCAAAAAACTTACAACGGTGTGGCCTTGCTGTCGCGTACACCGGCGACCGAAGTGGTGAAGAATATTCCAGGGTTTTCAGACGATATGGCGCGCGTCATCAGTGCTAACGTGGCGGGCCTTCGCGTGATTGGGGCGTATTTCCCCAATGGACAAGAGCCCGGTAGTGATAAGTTTGATTACAAAATGAATTGGCTAAAAGGTCTGCGTGATTGGGTTCGCGAGGAACTGGTCAAAACCCCCAAACTCGTACTCATGGGGGATTACAACATCACCTTTGACGATACTGATGTGTGGGACCCAGTGGGCATGAAAGACCAAATTCATTGCACCGATGAAGAGCGTTACCACCTGGGCGCTCTCATTGCGCTCGGCCTGCATGATGCCTTCCGGCTGTTTGAGCAGCCTGAAAAAAGCTACTCTTGGTGGGACTATCGCGATTTTGGTTTTCGCCGCAACCACGGGCTGCGCATTGACCACATTCTGATCAGCGATGCGCTTAAGCCGTGTGTAACGCACTGTGTGATTGACAAAGCGCCACGCAAAAACGAGCGTCCCAGTGACCATGCGCCCGTGGTTGTCGAGTTACTCCAGCCCTAGTTCTTGAATCTTGCGGGTGATGGTGTTGCGGCCAATACCCAGCTTTTGCGCTGCCTCAATACGGCGGCCACGGGTTGCTGCCAAAGCGGCCAAAATCAACCGGGATTCAAATCGCCGCGTTAACGCATCCCACACATCGTGCCGACCGGCTGCCAGCAAGGCGACAGCGTCAGCCTCAAGACCCAATTCCCAATCGCTGCTTTTGTTTTGTGTCAGCAGTGGTGCCGCCACTGGCGTGTGCTTCTCAATTGCCACTGAGAGAGCAGCCTCAGAACGGTGTTCCTGGGTGTATTCTTCCAAAGTTGTCGCCAGACTCAACACGGGCACAAAAACCTCTCCCACTGCGGTCGTTACCCCTACTTCTGGCGGTAAATCTTTGGGTTCAATCATCTGCGAGGGCGCCATGACTGTGACCCAATGGCACATGTTTTCCAGTTGACGCACATTACCCGGGAACGCAAAGTTACTCAGCCAGACTAAGGCGGCCTCTGAAATCCGCTTCGGTTCTACACCGAGCTGTGCAGCGCTTTGCTGCAAGAAATGACGAGTCAACATGGCAATGTCTTCCTTGCGCTCGCGCAAGGCGGGCAAACGCAAGCGGATGACATTCAAACGGTGGTACAAATCTTCCCGAAACGCGCCATCTTTCACGCACTGTTCCAGGTTTTGATGGGTGGCGGCAATCACACGGACATTGGTTTTCACGGCACTGTGACCGCCGACCCGGTAAAAATGACCATCGCTCAACACGCGCAACAACCGAGTTTGTAAATCAAACGGCATATCCCCGATTTCGTCCAAAAACAGGGTGCCGCCATCGGCTTGTTCAAATCGTCCACGCCGCATGGTTTGGGCACCCGTGAAGGCGCCGCGTTCATGGCCAAATAATTCGGATTCCAGTAAATCTTTAGGAATAGCTGCGGTGTTAATCGCCACAAACGGGCCTTTGGCCCGCGTTGAATGCTTGTGCAAAGCCCGCGCCACCAACTCTTTGCCAGAGCCGGATTCACCTGTGATCATGACTGTGACATGGCTTTGACTCAAGCGGCCAATCGCACGAAAAACGTCCTGCATAGCTGGCGCCTGACCCAACATCTCGGGCGTGTCAGCCATGCGCTCTTCGGCCACCTCCTCGCGCTGGCTTTCTTCTACGGCACGCCGAATCAGCTCAACCGCCTTGGGCAAGTCAAACGGTTTGGGCAAATACTCAAAAGCACCGCCTTGAAAGGCTGACACCGCACTGTCCAGATCTGAATAAGCGGTCATGATGATGACCGGCAAAGAAGGGTACTTTTCTTTTACCTTTTCAAGCAGTTCAAGGCCTGAGCCGCCCGGCATCCGAATGTCGCTGACCAGAATCTGGGGGCCGTTATCGTCCCCCTCATCATTAGCTGCATTGAGCGCGGCCAGAACATCGCGCGGATTGGTAAAACTGCGGGTGGGCAAATTTTCACGCAACAGCGCTTTCTCCAGTACGAAGCGGATGGACTGGTCATCATCTACGATCCAAATCGGCTTCATATTTTTGTCACCTCAAGTCAATAGTTAAAAAGCACAATGCGAAAATCCGCCCGCGTTGATTTCAACGATTTAAGGCAGAGGAATCAATATTTTGAAATCCGTATGACCGGGCACGCTGTCGCATTCGATCAAGCCGTGGTGCTGCTGGACAAAAGTTTGCGCCAGGGTTAGCCCCAAACCCGAACCGCCATCCCGTCCTGACACCAGCGGATAGAAAATTCGGTCTCTAATCGAATCGGGTACACCCGGCCCGTTGTCTATCACATGCAATTCCAGTGCCAACCGATAACGCTTTTTACCAAAAGTGACTTGGCGTGCGATACGGGTGCGAAAAGTCAGACAGGCTTGCCCTTCAGTAATTTTTTCTGCCAAAGCTTGACAGGCATTTTGTGCAATGTTGAGCACGGTTTGAATGAGGTGTTCACGATCCCCCCTAAACTCCGGAATCGACGTGTCGTAGTCACGCACCACGGTCAGTCCTTTGGAAAACTCGACTGAAATCAATGCACGAACCCGCTCAAACACTTCATGAATATTGACATCGCCCACCAAATGCGGACGTCGGTGTGGGGCTAATAGACGATCAACGAGCGATTGCAAACGATCTGCTTCATGAATGATGACTTGCGTGTACTCAATGAGTTCGCGCGATTCCATTTCCATCTCCAGCAATTGCGCCGCGCCACGAATACCGCCCAACGGATTTTTAATTTCATGCGCCAGATTTCGGATTAATTCTTTATTGGCCTGCGCCTGCTCTGCCAGGCGTTCTTCCCGGTCCTGGCGCGCCTGCTGCTCCAGCGGCAACAACTCCACGATGATTTCATCTTCGTTTTCAGTGAGCGTCACAATCACATGCACGGGCAAGGGGTCATAAGTCAGGCGCCTGAGCCAAGCGTCATAACGCAGCGCTGAGAATTCATGGCTACCGGCGCCCTGCAAGGCGTTTTGGAGATGGGTGGGTTCCGTAAAACTGTCTGAAAAATGCGAGCCAACAATGGCACGGCGTGAGATGCCCAAGGCATCCTCCAAGGCGGCATTGGCAAACAAAACTGTGCCGTCGCCATGCACAACGGCGACCAATGTAGCCAGTAAATCAAACGATTGAAAATGAACAGCGACAGGCGTCGCCGGGAAAGAAGGAGGGGGGAAGGTCAGCTTATTCAAGCGGCTATTTTGCCGCAGAGTTGCCGGGTAAACGCCCTAGTTCTCGGCGAATACCGGCAATATCACTGTCCGTGCGTGCCAGACTGGCTTTGAGTTCGGTGACACGTTCCTGATATTTGGCTGGATTGCTTTCTTCATCTCCCCGTTTCACGGGCTGCCCATTGTTATACGCTTTACGTAAATCTACTTGACGCGCTTCTGACTTTTTAAGCTCTGATTCAAGAATCTGACGCGCATCCGAGTCGCGTGCCCGTTGTTCACTGGCATCCACCCGCTGTGCACTTGGCGTGCTGCTGGGTGTGGCTGTCGCGGCGGGTCGTGCGGGTGAAGAAACGGGCACAGAGGTTGTGGGTCGCGTGTTCTTCACCACGGTTACGTTGCCACCTTCCATAAGTTTGCAGCCGCGCGTTTGAGGATTGGGCACCGTATTGGTGTACTCATTGCCACACCGATAAATGCGATCTTGAGAAAAACTGCTGGTCACAAAAAAAGCAGCAAAGAGGGGTATGAGTAAAGCGTATGTCATAAGGACTCCAAGCTTTGAAACGAAGCGTGGAAGAAACTGCAAGTATGCGCTGATTGTGCCAAAAGCAAAAAAGGACAGCATCGGCTGTCCTTTTTAAAGACAAACTGCCACATGGGACAGTCTGTGTGGTTTGCTAACTTACAGCGAATAATACATATCAAATTCAATCGGATGAGTTGCCATGCGCAAGCGCGTCACATCGCCCATCTTCAGATCAATGTAAGCATCCAGCATGCTGTCAGTGAACACGCCGCCCTTAGTCAAGAAGCTGCGATCTGCATTCAAGCAGTCCAGCGCCTGATCCAGACTGTGACACACGGTCGGCACCAACGCATCTTCTTCGGGTGGCAAATGGTAGAGATCCTTGGTGGCGGCTTCACCAGGGTGAATCTTGTTTTCAACGCCATCCAGACCGGCCATCATCAGAGCCGAGAAGCCCAGATAAGGGTTCATCAGTGGATCAGGGAAGCGCGCTTCAATGCGACGACCTTTAGGGTTAGCCACATAAGGAATGCGAATCGAAGCCGAGCGGTTTTTGGCTGAATAAGCCAGTTTCACAGGGGCTTCATAACCAGGCACCAGACGCTTGTAGCTGTTGGTGCCGGGATTAGTGATCGCGTTCAGGGCGCGCGCGTGTTTGATGATGCCGCCAATGTAGTACAGCGCGAAGTCTGACAGGCCAGCATAGCCGTCGCCAGCAAACAGATTTTTGCCATCTTTCCAGATCGACTGGTGAACGTGCATCCCGGAGCCGTTGTCGCCCACAATGGGCTTGGGCATGAAGGTGGCAGTTTTTCCGTAGGCGTTGGCCACGTTTTGCACCACGTATTTGAGTGTTTGCGTCCAATCGGCACGCTGCACCAAGGTGCTGAAGCGGGTACCGATTTCACATTGACCAGGTGCACCCACTTCATGATGGAAGACTTCAACCGGAATGCCCAGGGATTCAAGAATCAGGGACATTTCAGCGCGCATATCATGCGTGCTGTCAACCGGTGGCACGGGAAAGTAGCCGCCTTTGGTGACAGGACGGTGACCGCGGTTGCCGCCTTCAATCTTCTTGCCGGAGTTCCAGGGCGCTTCATAGTCGTCAATTTTGAAGAAGGTGCCCGACATATCGGTATTCCAGCGCACATCATCAAACAAGAAAAACTCAGGCTCGGGACCAAAGAACGCCGTGTCGCCCATGCCAGAGGCTTTGAGGTAGGCTTCAGCGCGTTTGGCGATAGAACGTGGGTCACGGTCATAGGCCTTGCCATCGCTGGGTTCGACCACATCACAGCTCAGGAACATCGTGGTTTCTTCAAAAAACGGGTCGATGTTAGCGGTATTGGGATCAGGCATGAGTTGCATGTCCGAGGCTTCAATGCCTTTCCAGCCAGCCATGGAGGAGCCATCAAACGCATGGCCCGCAGTGAACTTATCTTCATCAAAATGGGAAACAGGCACGGTAACGTGTTGTTCTTTGCCACGGGTATCGGTGAAACGGAAGTCAACAAACTTGACTTCGTTTTCTTTCACCATCTTCATGACGTCTGCGACAGACTTGGCCATCAAATACTCCTGTTTAATCGTTGTAGAAAAGGTTTAATTTAAGCGAACGCAGTTTTTGTGCCAATACGGCAACCAGACAAATCTGCTTGGCTTCGTATTTTGCCTTGAGTTTGCACTCGTTTAGGCGGGCTTGAAAGGAACATGATGAACGATCTACAAATAACAGCACCAATAAAGTGCGTTGTTATTTTTCAAGAGCAGTCATATTTATTTTTGCACCAATTCAGGGCCAAGTTGTGCATTAAAGTGCTTCAAACCTGCCAGCAGCACCGGATAGGCTTGCGCGACCAGTGTCGGCTCACCTTTCACGCCCAACTCGATATGCCGCCCATATTGCGGATGATCCACACTGGGCAAGCTGAAGACTTTGACGCCGACATAAATCCGTTCGATTTCTTCCATCAGCGGCGTTAATGCGGCCTCCATGGCCCCCATCACAATCACTGATTTTTCAATCCAGGCCGAGGTTTGAAATAAATGCGGGTAATGCGTGTCAAGCACCCACTCGATCATGGGCCAAGCCATCACCGGAAAGCCAGGTACAAAATGCACGGAGCCGTGGCTAAAACCGGCAATCTTGTTATACGGATTGGGAATAATTTGCGCCCCTATCGGGAACATACCCATGTTCAGCCGGTGAATGTTGTCAGGCCGATGCGGCTCGTATGTCTGACCTTGTTCTTGGGCCGTATCCAGCATCCGCTGATGAATCAACGCTTCGGCTTGCGGGTGCAGCATCAGGTCAACGCCCAAAGCCCGGGCCGCGCATTGCCGGGTGTGGTCATCAGGCGTGGCCCCAATGCCGCCGGTGGAGAACACCACATCGCCCGAGGCAAACGCGCGTTTTAAAGTGGCCGTTATTCGTGCGGGCGAGTCACCCACGTAGTCCGCGTAGTCAAGTTGCAAGCCGCGCGCTTTCAGCAATTCGATGACCTTGGTCAAGTGCTTGTCAGCACGTTTGCCAGACAAAATTTCATCGCCGATGATGATGAGGCCAAAGCTGGGTGTGGCATTAAGGGTTGGCAGGGGAGCTGAGAGGTGTGTCATCCTGCAATATTACTGCTTGCGCCTCAATCGGTGTCGGTGCGGGGGTCTCTGTGGCGGGCATCCAGGCTTTTTCGGTACGCAGGGTTTGCAGGGCCGACAGGCAGTAATGGGCAAACCAGAGCGACGAAAAAGCAAACACCAGCATATAAACCCAAACCGCCAGCGGCACTAAAACCACAAAGGCGGCAGCCCACAGTGCGCCCGAGGCCCAAATCAGGCTGGGCGCTGCGCCCAAATAACCACACATAACGCCAATGCCCAACAAGCGAATCCGGTGTCGCTTGAAAATTTCTAGCCGCTCTGCTTGACTGGCATGTTCAGCCAAGGCATCAAAGGCCATGACGCGATAGGTTAGCCAGCCCCAGATGAGCGGGGGTAACACCATAATTAAAGGCGGTATCAGCCACAAGGGCGTTGAAATGACCAGGGCGATCAAGGCCAGCAGGGTTGAGCCCAACGCCCACAACACACTGAACATAAAAGAGGCGCCGTGTTTGCGCTGTAACTGAGGAAATCGGCGCTCTGCCACTAACAGCGTGAGAGCAGGGGTCATCAAAAAAGCAACCAGCAGCAATGACAAAACCACAATCACGGGTGTCACGGCAAAAATCACAATCAGAGGGGCTAAAACCATCTTGAGGCTACCTGCGCCGATGCTCTCCAACCAAGACCACATGGTGGTCATGACGGCTGAAGCCTCCAGCGTGATGCGCACCCAGTCCAAGGTGCTTTCCCAATAAAAATAACTCAAGCCCAGCATCAGCGCCACCATCAGCACCAGCGGTAAAAAAGACAGGGCAATAACACGGGGGCGCAGGCAATAGGCCAAGGCACGCCAAAAAGAATCGAGCAACAAGTTCATCGAACAAGCATAACCCGATCTGACACGGGGCTGATGGACTCAGGCGCGCCCGGCCAGCCGCTTAAGTCCGAGCCATTGTTGGGACCAAAAACCATGGCCGTAATCACGTCCCTGCTCTACTTGGTCACGAATACCAGTCGGCTCAAACCGAAGTTGAAAATTGGCCGTACCAAACAACATATCCCACCAGGGCAACAGCACGCCAAAGTTATGACCGCCCAACGTGTGCTTGCCCGTCGATTCATGCCCGATGCCAACGCTATGGTGCAACCGGTGAAAGCGCGGGCTGATCCACAAACGTTCGCCCCAGCGGCCAAACCAAATCCGCACATTCGCGTGCTGGAAGCTTTCACTCAACTGGGTAAACGCTACGATGGCGACAAATTGACTTGGGGCAATGCCAATCAGTTGCGCCACCACCACCACGATCACACTGCGAATCACGTCATCGAGCAAGTGGCTACGGTTGTCGGTCCACATCGTCATCTGACGCTGGGCATGGTGCAAGGAATGCAGGCGCCACCACCATTCAAACTGATGCTGACCCCGGTGCATCCAATAATTCAGCGCATCAATAATCAGCAGATAAATCACCAGACTGACCAGTGCTTGATCTGTGACACCTGGCCACATGGCATCGAGTTGGAAAGTGCCCAAACCCGCCACGCGCAACGCGCCAAACAGGTTGTCAAATAAAGTATCAAGTGAGAAAAACAAGGCAAGCCGAAACAGACCTAACCGATGAATTACGGTGTAAATCATGTCGGTGCGGATGGCGGCCCGATCCGTCACTGCTTCCACTGGACGCCAGCGTTGCAGTGGCCCAATCACGGCCACCAGAACAAGCAATTGAATCAAACCGACCAACAACCAGCCGGTTGCGGTGTAGCCATCAACCAGCAAATTACCCATGCCCGCAGAGAACATGAGCGGTTGAATCAGTGATTCAAACAGCCACTCTTGGGCTTGTGAAAACAAGTTGCTCAAAAAATCCATGCGGATTCCCCTAAATCGCTAGTGAATGGCGGGCACATGGGCCGCGCTCACCCAAGCTTGGTAAGCGGGATGTTCCCGCAGCGTTGCAAAACAAAAGCCTTTGTCTTTCAGCCCCGTGATGAGCGGCTCCAGCACGGTGGGTGCCCACGGGTCTTGGCGCGACCAGATGCCCAAGTGCGCCATCAAAATGTCGCCGCTTTTGATGTCGCGCAACGCCTTCTTTAAAAGTGCCGCATTGCTGAAAGTCTCGCTGGACAACTCGTCGCCCAAAAACCCCGCAGCCGCCCAGCCGACGTGTTCAAATCCGCACGCCTTGGCGACCGCCAACAACCGAGGCGAGGTTTTACCACCGGGCGCACGAAACAAAGGCAGCGGCTTTTTACCCGTCATGGCCTGTAGTCGCTCGTTGGCTTGGGTCAGCTGTGCACAGTAGTGTTGGGCGTCATACGTCAACGTTTGCCCTTGCAAGGCACCAGCTGTGGGTTTTACCCGAAATGCAGGCGCAACCCCCGGCAAATCAGCGCGCCAATACACATGGTCAAACGTGTGGGAGGCAAATTCATGACCCTCTGCCGCTCGCGCTTTCCACCACGGCGCCCAATGCTGGCCCAAACTGCCGTCACCCGTTTGCGTGCGTTCATTTGCCGCAAAAAAAGTGACCTTGACGTTTTGCCGATTCAGCACATCAGCCACCAGCGGCGCAATGCCCATGTGGCCTGTGTCAAAAGTCAGGTACAACGGGTTGTCGCAAGTTTTTTCGGCATTCGCACTGGTGCAATAGGCACTGGCAGCGGTTAACGCAAGCGCGACCAAGCAGCGATGTAGCACCTTATTGGCGAGCTGCATGATCCAGTGTCCAAACCCCGTGCGGGGATTTGCCAACATTGATCTGACGCACCACTTGACGCGTGCGGGTGTCAATCACCGTTAACTTTTTAGCCCAGCGTGACGCCACATAAATAAAGTGCCCATCCGCCGACAAATCCATGCAATCCGGCCCACTAGGCGCGGGATAATTTTCCACCACACTCATGCTCTGGTAATCAATCTTGCTGATGGTGTTGGCGACCCGGTTACTGACAAACACATGGCGTTTATCACCCGCACCCCGAAAAGCGTGTGCGCCTTGCCCCGTTTTAATCAGCTTGACAAACTTGGGTTCGTGCCCTGTGACGTCATAGACTTCGACGCCTTCGCCACCGGTCAATCCAATCAGCAAAAATTTGTCGTCGGGCGTGCCAAATACATCGGCGGGCATGGTGCCGGTTTTACCGCGCCACTTCAGGGTTTGGGTGGCGAGATCAATCATGACTAGTTCATCGCTGTCTTGCATGGTGGCGTAAACCGTGCTGCTTTTACTATCGATCCAAAGGTGACTGGGTGTTTTGCCGGTGGCAATGCGCTTGGCCAGCGTCAGGTTGGCGCCATCCCAGCGGTAAATATCCACATGATTGAGCCGGTTTGCCACGGTCACAAACCACTTCATATCGGGTGAAAAGCGCAATTGGTAAGGATCAAGAATACCCTGCACAGTGCGCTGCACCTCGGCTGTTTTCGGATTCACAAACAGCAAGGAATCGCTCAACGCATTGGCAATAACCAGTGATTTTTCATCTGGAGTGAGGTACATGTGATGCGGCTCTTTGCCAGTCGGAATGCGCCGGGTCTCGGTCCAACTCACGGGGTCAATCACGCTGATATTGGCCTCCAGTGAGTTCAAGACAAAGATGGGATTTGCCTGGGCAAAAACGCCTAAAGGCACAAGGGCCGCTAAACACAGAGACCAAGCCGACAATATTTTAGTAAGCGTCATCACACATCTTCAATCTTTGAAAGAATTGGATTCTAGCGGGAGTCAGACCTATTTCTGGCGACTGACAGCCTCAAATGACGTCAACTTGCGATAAGCGCCAGATCAGCCTGACTGAGCCAACGCCATTGACCAGGAAGCAGGTCATCAGGCAGGCGCAAACCGCCTATTTGTGAACGACTCAAAGCCTCCACGCGGTTGCTGACAGCGGCCACCATACGCTTGACCTGGTGGTATTTTCCTTCGGTCAACGTCAGGCGCAAATGATGACTGGAAACGGCCTCGCACGCCGCCGCCCGCACCGGTTTGGGGTCATCGTCGAGCACCACTCCGGCCAGCAACTTGTTCACCTGTAGCTCATCCAGTGGATGTTTAACGGTGACTTCATACACTTTGGGCACATGGTGGCGTGGTGAACTCATGCGGTGAATGAACTTGCCGTCGTCCGTCAGCAGCAGCAGTCCGGTGGTGTCCTGGTCAAGGCGCCCCACGGCTTGCACGCCTTGCACGGCGCCTTTTTGGGGACGCAGTCGCAAAGGTGAGGGCAACAAGGTGTAGATACTGGGATGGGTTGACGGTTTCTGAGAGCATTCGGTGGCCGTGGGCTTATTCAACATCAGGTAGGCTTTTTCATGGTACGGCCAGTCCACACCTTGCACCCGAAAGCGCAAACCTTCCGCCACAAACTCGGTCGCAGAATGCGTTTGCTTAAGCAGCTCGTCAGCTTCGTAAACCTGTACCAAACCCTGTTGAATCAGGCCAGCACACACACGTCGGGTTCCAAACCCTTGAGAATAAAGAATGTCTTGTAATTGCATAGCCCTGAGTATCGCAAAACCGAGTCGATAGCCGCATCGGCTGGCTGTTGATCAGACGGGCTTTACAACGCTGGTGGCCCAAAAGATGTAGCGTTTAACTTGATGCTTCCAAAAATATCCGAGACTTCAGCGTAACGATTGAATATCTGCATTGCAGCGAACACGGGTGCCCGGTTTGGAGGAGCCAGATCAGAAACGGCTACTATCGCAATGGGTCTTCAATGGTCATTAGAAAATGATCCGAAGTCATGTCAGCATTGGGTTTTAAGGGATCGCGGAGCCATCAGCGTAGTAAAACCCGGCCAGACGAAAAAAAGCACCACGAATGGTGCTTTTTTTGTCAAAGTGGCTTTCGGATCAAGCCACTGGGACAAGCCTGATTTAGGCCTTTTTAGCGTAAGCGCTGCACCAGCCTTTGGCGGACACTTGCTTACCTGCAAACAGGGGGCAGCCACCGGAAGCAGCGCCAGCCTTGCCTTGGTACAGTGCGCAGTTGGTGCAGTTCTGGGTTGCCTCATGCTTAGGGAATTTTTTGGCATCCACTTTGGTAGTGTCGGCAGCGTAGCCTAAGGCTTTGGCTTGCGCGTCAGCTTCGGCCACCATGGCGCCTTGGGCCATCACAGCGCTACCGGCCATCAGGGCGGTGCCGCCCAAGCTGAGATTAACAATGAATTCGCGACGGTTGGTCATAATATTTTTCCAGAGAAGTTAAAAATGGACACGCCGCACGAACCAGTGCAGTTAGCGTCGGCCTGTATTGTGCTGCATCTGATTTTGCGGCTTCAAAAATTGGCGGCAATGCCCCAATAAACCAGTCAAATGTTGACAGGTTTACATTGTTTTACTTGGCGCCTGGCACCTTGCCTTCAACGCCCTTGACATAAAACATCAAACCCCGCAAAAAGTCATCATCCGCGACGGTATCTTTGGCGATCTGAACCTTGCCGGTGTTGTCGGTAATTGGGCCTTTCCAGATTGAGAAACTACCGTCCGCCAAACCTGTTTTGATCTCTTGCACTTTGGCTTGGGTCTCGGCAGGCACGTCTTCGGCAATCGACACGATATCAATCGCGCCTTCTTTTACACCCCACCAGGCGTGGGTGCCGCCCACCCACTTGCCGTCCAGAACCTCTTGCGTGGTTTTGGTGTAATACGGCCCCCAATTAATCACGGCAGAAGCCAGATGCGCTTTCGGGCCGTAGGCGGTCATGTCGGAATCCCAGCCAAACGCGCGCTTGCCTTTGGATTCGGCGGTCTTGAGCACTGCTGGCGAATCGGTGTTCTGGAACAACACATCAGCCCCGCCGTTGATCAGCGAGGTGGCCGCTTCGGTTTCTTTCGGGGGGTCAAACCAGCCATTCACCCACACCACTTTGGTCTTGACTTTAGGGTTGATCGACTGCGCGCCCAAGGTGAAGCTGTTGATGTTGCGAATGACTTCAGGAATCGGCACCGAAGCCACCACGCCCAGCGTGTTGGTCTTGGTCATCTTGCCCGCAATCACGCCCGCCAGATACGCACCTTCGTAGGTGCGACTGTCGTAGGTGCGCATGTTTTCAGCCTGTTTGTAACCCGTGGCGTGTTCAAACTTGACGTCTTTGGTGTCGGCTGCCACTTTGAGCATGGACTCCATGTAGCCAAAGGTGGTGCCAAAAATCAGCTTGTTGCCTTGACTGGCCATGTCACGAATCACGCGCTCGGCGTCTGCAGACTCGGGCACGCTCTCGACAAACGAGGTTTGAATCTTGTCGCCGAATTCTTGCTCCAGTGCTTTGCGGGCGTTGTCGTGCGCGAAGCTCCAGCCACCATCGCCGACGGGGCCGACGTAGGCAAAAGCAATTTTCAAAGGCTCAGGTTTGGGTGCTGGCGCAGAAGCGGCAGGCACCGGGGCGGGTGCGACAACAGGCGGCGGTGCTTCCTTTTTGCCACAGCCTACCAACGCGGCGGTAGCCACGGCGGAAAGCGCTGCGATTTTTAAGAGTGAGCGTTTTTGCAGATCGGTCATGTCAATGCCTTTTTGAGAGGGGGTTGCGACAGGGTTAAAAGAAATTCAATTATGTTTCAATCCACGCCCTGAAAAGGGCGGATTTGGAAGAGGTTACCCCTCTCCCAAGTGAATCTTATCCCCCACAAAGGGGCGGTTTCAAACTGGCGTTAGATAAACAAAGAAAATCAGGAACCGGGGTAAAAAGGTTTGCCAATCGAGGTCGGCATATTGATACGAATCCACTGCGGATTGCGTGAAATAAGCGCCAGCACGACGATAGTCGCCACATAAGGCAACATGCTCAAAAACTGGCTGGGCACTTCAACGCCGTTGCCCTGCAAGTGAAATTGCAGCATCGTCACGCCACCAAACAAATATGCGCCTAACAACACGCGGGCCGGGCGCCAAGTGGCAAAGGTGGTCAGCGCCAAGGCAATCCAACCTTTGCCCGCGACCATGCCTTCCACCCACAAAGGCGTGTAAACAATCGACAAATAAGCGCCAGCCAATCCACACAGCGCGCCCCCGGCCACCACCGCCATCAAACGAATCTGGCGCACCGGATAACCCAGCGCGTGAGCCGATTCCGGGTTTTCACCGACGCTGCGCAACACCAGTCCGGCGCGTGTGCGGTACAAAAACCAGATCAGCCCCAAGGCAAACAACACCGTCAGGTAAACCAGCGGATGATGTCTGAAAAGGGCTGGGCCGATCAAGGGAATGTCGGCCAGATAAGGAATAGCAAAGTGGGGCCGTTCTGGCATTTTTTCCTGCACATAAGCAATCCCGGCAAAGGCAGAAAACCCCGCGCCAAACAAACTCACCGCCAAGCCGGTGGCGTATTGGTTGGTGTTAAGCCAGATCACCAGGCCGCCAAAAATAAGCGCCAGCACAGCGCCTGCGCCCATGCCTGCCGCAAATCCGGCCAAATCGCTGCCGGTGTGAACGACGGCGGCAAACCCGGCAATGGCGGCGCACAGCATCATGCCCTCAGCCCCCAGATTGACGATGCCCGCTTTTTCGTTGATCAGCAGCCCCAAAGAGGCAATGGCCAGCACGGTGCCCGCGTTAAGCGTGGCGGCGATGAGGAGTGCGTAGGATTCCATTATTTTTTCCACTTCAAGCGGTAATTCACCAGCGTGTCGCACGCCAGCAAGCTGAACAACAGCAGGCCTTGAAACACGCCCGTGAGCGACTTGGGCAGCCCCAGCCGCGACTGCGCGAGTTCGCCGCCGATATAAAACATGCTCATCAAAATGGCAGAAAACACCATGCCCACCGGATGCAGCCGCCCGACATAAGCCACGATGATGGCGGCAAAACCGTAACCCGCAGGCACATATGAGGTCAATTGCCCAATCGGCCCGGCCACTTCCAGCGCGCCCGCCAAACCGGCCATACCGCCCGACACCAACAGCGCGACCCACAAAGCCCGGCGTGAAGAAAACCCGGCATAACGCGCCGCCGCTGGTGCCAGCCCCCCGACTTGTTGTGAAAATCCGGCGCGTGTGCGGAATAAAAATATCCAAATCCCTGCCACGCCAATCAACGCCAAAAATACACCAATGCTGACCCGCGAACCCTCAAACAGGCGCGGAATGCGCGTCACCAAGTCGAAGGTTTGGGTTTGCGGAAAGTTGTAACCCTGCGGGTCTTTCCAAGGGCCAGACACCACAAAACTCAGCACCTGAACCGCCACATACACCAGCATCAAACTGACCAAAATCTCATTGGCATGAAAGCGGTCACGCAGCCAAGCCGTGATGCCCGCCCAAAACATACCCCCCAGAATTCCCGCCAAAAGAATGGGCACCACAATCCAGCGACTGGTCGTTGTGTCGGCCAGCAGAGCCACACCGCTGGCGGCGATAGCGCCCAAAATATATTGCCCTTCTGCGCCAATGTTCCAGACGTTAGAGCGAAAACACACCGCCAGCCCCAGCGCGATGAGCAACAAAGGCGTGGCCTTGACCGTCAATTCGCCCAAAGCGTAAGCGCTGCTCAGAGGCTCCCAGAAAAACATTCTCAGACCGCTGATCGGGTCTTTTCCTAGCGCAACAAACAGCACGACGCCAATCAAAACCGTGACCAGCAAAGCCAGCACGGGCGAGGCATAACTCCACAGCTTGGAGGGTTGGGGGCGGGCTTCAAGCTTCAGCATGGTTAGCTCCCTTCTGTTCTGCCAGACCTTTGAGGGCCAAATTTGCTTGCACTTCTTCGTGCCACAAGCCACTCATCCATTCCCCTATTTTTTCGACACGCGCCTCCCCAATCGGCACGGAGGGCGACAGTTGGCCACGGGCAATCACATGCAACCGGTCGCTGAGTTCAAACAATTCATCCAACTCTTCGCTGACGACTAGCACGGCACAACCGGCATCACGCAAGGCCAGAATTTCACCCCGGATTTGTGCGGCCGCGCCCACATCGACACCCCAAGTCGGTTGCGACACGATGAACAATTTAGGTTGCGCATCAATTTCACGACCCACAATAAATTTTTGCAAATTGCCCCCTGAAAGCGAACGCGCCTGCGAACGGGCGCCACCAGCTTTCACGTTAAAGCGCCGAATGATGTCCGCGGCATGAGCCTCCAGCTGGCGCACCTTGATCCAGCCACCGCAGAAACGGGGAAACAAAATGGATTCGTTGCGCGTGAGCAGCAGGTTGTGCGCCAGCCCCAGCGTTGGCACCGCACCGCGACCCAAACGTTCTTCCGGCACAAAGTGCAGCCCCAGTTTGCGACGTCCACCGGGATGCAGGCGAGAGGCATCGACGTCACCAATCTGAATCGAGCCGGGACTTGAGCGAACATCTTCGCCCGACAAGGCGTAGAGCAATTCCTTTTGACCGTTGCCAGACACGCCGGCAATGCCCACCACTTCGCCCGCCCGCACTTCCAGTGTGATGCCCTCCAAATCCAACCCAAACTGGTCATCGCGGGCGAGCTTCAAATTGTTCACCCGCAACACTGGCGCGCCCACTTTGGATGCGCGGCGCGTGAGTTGCGGCGGCTCGGCACCAATCATCATGCGTGACAGCGAAGCGTTGGACTCTTGCGCGGGATTGCACACACCGGTCACCTTGCCGCCGCGCAACACGGTACAGGCGTTGCACAGTTCACGAATCTCGTGCAACTTGTGGCTGATGTACAAAATGCTGCAGCCTTCGCTGGCCAATTTTTTGAGCACGACAAATAGTTTTTCAACGGCCTGCGGCGTGAGCACCGACGTCGGTTCATCCAAGATCAACAACTGCGGATTCGTTAGCAGCGCCCGGATGATTTCGACCCGCTGCATTTCGCCCACGCTCAAGGTGTGAACGGGTCGGCTGGGGTCAATGTCAAGTCCGTATTCAGACGCTTTGGCCGCAATGCTGTGCGTGACATCCATCAGGCTAAAACGTTTGTTCAGCCCCAGCCATACGTTCTCGGCCACGGTGATGGTGTCAAACAAACTGAAATGTTGAAACACCATGCTGATACCCAACGCCCGCGCCTCTTGCGGGTTGCGTATATGCACGGCTTGACCGTTGAATTGAACCGTGCCCGCATCGGGTTTGACCGCGCCATAAATGATTTTCATCAGCGTCGATTTACCGGCCCCGTTTTCGCCCAGCACCGCATGGGTTTCGCCGGGCATAACGGTCAGGGACACCTCACTGTTGGCGACTACGCCGGGATAACTTTTGGTAATGCGCGCAAGATGAAGTCGAGGGGTTGTCATGGGCAGGTGATCTCATTTTTAAAAATTGGGAGTGACCCATGGTGTAAACACGCAAAGTTGATGCCAGCAGAATGACCCCTGCATTGGCTTGCCATTGGTAGGCGCAAACCTTGCGTCTATTTAATTGACAATAATCTCCAATGCTAGCCCAACTGAACACCGCTGCACTGATGTTTTACCCTGATTTTTAATTACGCTCATATTTAAGACGCCGCCCATGAAATCCCCCATTCTTCAGTTTTTGCAGCGCGGCGAAGTCGTCTCGCTGCACGATATTCCACCCACACGCACCTTGTTGGAGGTGCTGCGCGAAGACCTGAACTGCACCGGCACCAAAGAAGGTTGTAACGAAGGCGACTGCGGAGCCTGCACGGTGGTGTTGGGCGAAGCAGTCAACGGCCAGCTCAAATACAGCGCTGTCAACAGTTGCATTCGTCTGGCGCATTCAGTGGATGGCCTGGCGTTGTGGACGGCCGAAGACTTGGCCGCCAAAGACGGCACCTTGCACCCGGCACAACAAGCTTTGGTGCAATGCCACGGCAGTCAATGCGGTTTTTGCACCCCCGGTTTTGTCATGAGTTTGTTTGGCATGTACCAAAACCATGTCTGCCAAGGTCAACCCGTGACCCGCGAATTGGCGCAAGAAGAACTCTCGGGCAATCTGTGCCGCTGCACCGGCTACCGCCCCATTCTGGATGCGGCGCAACAGATGGCTTTGTTGCCGCCGGTACGTGTTGATGAAGCGGCCTTGCTGGAAAAATTAAAGCGCATGACGCCGACGCCACGAATTTCAGAATCCGATGCTTTGTACCTTTCGCCGCCAACGCTGGTCGAACTGTTGGCCGCCCGCACCACGCATCCCGAAGCCCAACTTGTGGCGGGCTGCACCGACGTGGGGCTGTGGGTCAACAAGTTGCACATGAAGTTTGAGAAGGTGCTGGATGTATCCAAAGTTCAGGAACTTCGGCGCATTGAACACGACCTGAATCACATCCATATTGGTGCCGCCGTGACCCTGACCGATGCGTTTGCCGCACTGGTGGCCGATCGTCCTCAACTGCGTGCGTTTGCCGCTCGCTTTGCCGGTCTGCCGGTGCGCAACTCGGGCACGCTGGGCGGCAATGTCGCCAATGGCTCTCCGATTGGCGACTCGATGCCGCTGCTGATTGCACTAGGCGCGCGCGTGGTGTTGATGAGCGAACGGGGCGAGCGGGAACTGCCTTTGGAACAGCTCTACACCGGCTATCGCAAAAACGTGATGGCTGCGGATGAAGTGCTGGCGTGGATCAAAGTGCCCAAAGCCACGCCGAGCGAGTTGTCGCGGGTTTACAAAATTTCGAAACGTTTTGAAGACGACATCTCTGCCGTCTGTCTGGCGATCAATTTGCACTTGGTGGACGGTCAAGTGGTGCAAGCCTCCCTCGGCGCGGGCGGCGTGGCGGCAACACCCGTGCGCGCCGTCAAAACCGAAGCGGCCTTGTTGGGCCAAGCCTGGACGCAAGACACCGTGCAGCAAACAATGGCCGCCTTGCGCAGCGAGTTTGAGCCGATCTCGGATATGCGCGCCTCCGCCGCTTACCGCGTGCAAGTGCTGGGCAATTTGTTGCAGCGCTTTTGGCTGGAAAGCCAAGGTGTGCCGCAAGTCAGCCTCGAATCTTTCACACTCGAAGGAGAAAACGCATGAGAGCCAGTGGCCAATCACAAGCCCACGAAAGCGCTGCCGCCCAAGTGGCAGGCGCGGCCACCTACGTGGACGACATGCCCGAAGTGCGTGGCACGCTGTACGCCGCACCGATTCTCTCGACCGTGGCGCACGGCAAACTGCGCGGCGTGGACATCATCGCCGCGCTGCTCATGCCCGGCGTGCGCGACGTGATTTTGACGTGCGACATTCCCGGCAGTCCCATGCTGGCGGCCTTTGCCGGGGACGAACCCGTCTTCGCCATCGACACCGTGCAACACATCGGCCAAGTGATCGGCGTGGTGGTGGCCGACTCCGTGATGCAGGCCCGCCACGCAGCGCGCCACGTCAAGCTCGACATTGAAACCCTGCCCGCCATCTTGACGATCAAGGACGCCCTCGCCGCCCAAAACTACGTGTTGCCGCCGGTTTTTGTGAAGCGCGGAAATGCCGCGCAGGCCTTATCTCTAGCGCCCCACACGTTGAGCGGAACGCTGGAAGTAGGCGGTCAAGAACACTTCTACCTCGAAGGCCAAGTGGCCTACGTGCTACCGCAAGAACAGAATCAATGGGTCGTTTATTCCAGCACGCAACACCCCGGCGAGGTACAGCATTGGGTCGCGCACGCCTTGGGGCTGGACAACCACGCCGTGCGCGTGGAATGCCGTCGTATGGGTGGTGGATTTGGCGGCAAAGAAACGCAGGCCGGGCATCTGGCCGTGTGGGCCGCAGTGGCGGCGCACAAACTCAAGCGCCCCGTCAAACTGCGACTAGACCGCGACGACGACTTCATGATCACCGGCAAACGTCATCCGTTTTCTTACAACTACACGGTCGGGTTTGACGACACCGGGCGCTTGTGTGGCCTGCAACTCATGATGGCCGCCAACTGTGGTTTCAGCGCCGACCTGTCTGGCCCGGTCGCCGACCGCGCCCTCTTTCACTGCGATAACGCCTACTTCTTGGAAGACGTAGAGATTGCCTCCTACCGCTGCAAACTCAACACCCAAAGCCACACTGCTTTTCGCGGTTTTGGTGGGCCGCAAGGCGTGATTCTGATCGAGAACATTTTGGGCAATATTGCCCATCATTTAGGATTAGATTCGCTGGATGTGCGCTTGCGTAATTTGTACAGCGACGAGATAACCAGCGGCAACGAAGCCACGCCACCGCAAGCCCGCGACACCACTCACTATGGCATGAAGGTAGAAGACAACATCTTGCTACCGCTGCTCTCTCAACTCACGCAGTCAGCACAGTATCGGCAGCGGCGAGAAACCATCGCCCGCTGGAACGCCAGCAGCCCGGTCATCCAGCGCGGCATTGCCATCACGCCGGTGAAGTTCGGCATCTCGTTCACTGCGACGCTGTTCAACCAAGCTGGGGCGCTGGTGCATGTTTATCTGGACGGCAGCATCCAGGTGAACCACGGTGGCACCGAAATGGGCCAAGGTCTGAACACCAAAGTGGCGCAGATCGTGGCCGACGAGTTAGGCGTGTCCTTTGCGCGCGTGCGGGTCACCGCCAGCGACACCAGCAAAATCCCCAACGCCTCGGCCACCGCCGCCTCAGCGGGCACCGACCTGAACGGTCGCGCCGCCCAGTTTGCGGCTATCCAAGTCCGCGAGAACCTAGCCAAATTTGTAGGAGAACTGGATGACTGCGAGGCCGCCATGATTCGCTTTGAAGGCGGCCAATGCACGTCCCCAAAAACCACACGCAGCTTTGACGCCGTGGTGAAGCTGGCCTATGTCCATCGCATCCAACTATGGAGCGACGGTTTCTACAAAACGCCAAAAATTCACTACGACCAAAGCACGCTCACCGGGCGACCGTTCTACTACTTTTCGTATGGAGCCGCCTGCACCGAAGTCGCCATTGACACGCTCACCGGCGAGAGCCGTGTGTTGAAAGTGGACATCCTGCACGACGTCGGACGCTCTATCAATCCAGCCATCGACATCGGGCAAATTGAAGGTGGTTTTGTGCAAGGCATGGGCTGGCTCACGACCGAACAATTGGTGTGGAATGCGCAAGGTCATTTGAGCACCCACGCTCCCAGCACCTACAAAATTCCTACCGCTGGCGATGTGCCGGCACACTTCAAAGTTGACCTATGGCCGGAGCCAAATCGAGAAGACAACGTGTTTGGCAGCAAGGCCGTAGGAGAGCCCCCGTTCATGCTGGCGATCAGCGTGTTTGAGGCGCTGCGCGATGCCGTGGCGCAAGCGCGTGGGGATGGGCAGATGGTTAAGTTGATAGCGCCTGCAACGGCGGAGAATGTGTTGCGGGCGTTGGCGCAGGGCGACGACTAAAACAATCAGCGTTATTTTTAACCCTATTTTTTCGTACGCGTTCACCCCACCCCAATCGGAATGAGGGAAGGTGTTGGGTTTAAGCCGAAGTGAGCCTTCATGGCCTGGGTCATAAAGGCCAAGACGCTACGACCTTGAAGTTTGCAACTCCCCACCACGGTCATGACG
>CAIJRK010000052.1 GCA_903823025.1 uncultured beta proteobacterium | reverse complement strand
GCGTCGAGGACGTCCAGACAATGCTGCATTTGTTGCGGGTTGAATTTCTTGCTCGTCATAACTCTCAAACTCCTTGGAAAACGCCAAGATTGCCGGGTTATCGATCAGCTTTCAAGATGGGTTCGCCGCGCGCTTACGATCGTCACGGCCACCCATCAAGAGCCTGGAACCCTGATTTACGAGTATTGCGTCAATGCCGACCACACGGTGGCCCATATCTTCGAGCGATACCATGCGGATTCGGTGGTGAGCCACATCGACATCACCTTTACGCCTTTTACCAAACGCTTTTTAAGCCTGGCCAAGATAACCAGCCTGACGGTTTACGGCCAACCGGATGCCGAGGTTCGCCAACGTCTCGACTCCTTTGGTGCCGTTTACATGGAGCCGTTTGGCGGCTTTAGCCGCATCTAGCCTCGCTGGGGTCGCTGTAGAAAGCGGAATGTTGTTAGTGACGATGTCCTCACTGGAAAGAATCACCGTTTTAAAGCAGCCTCAGCGGCCTCTTTCAAGGTCGCCAAAAGATCGCTGGATTTAGCACTTGGGTTTTCTAGTCCGGTCGAGGGGGAGACGTTGTCTATCACGTCCTTCAAATTCAGCTTGGATAAATCCGGGTCAGGCAGGCCAGCCTTGGCAGACTGAGCCAGCTCAAGGGCCTGACGCACAGCCTCGGGCATCTGCAAAGTGTGCGCGTCTGGCGGGGACACGGCAGAGAGCACTGAGGACGAGGGCAGGGCTTTCGCGGCTTCCTGCAGGGGGTTTGAGGGCGTCTCAGGCAAGGCAGGCGCGGGCGATTCAGGCACGGCAAATGGGGCGGCAGAGGCCGCCGCGCTCAATAAATCGGCAGCGGTCAGATCGGGGGAGTGGGCGGCACCTGTGTTTAACGTGTCAGGCGCCAGCGCACCAATCCCTGACGCGGCGATGGGCAACGCTTTCTCCAACGCATCACTGCCATCACTGCCCACATCGGGCGATATCAGGGGTGACTTGACTTGTGGGTCTTTCGGTTGAGGCGGCACCAAAGGCGTATCAGCAAGCGTTTGCGGATCGGGTGTTGTCGTGGGCTGTGCGTCCTGCGCCTTGCCAGCGGAACCCAAGTCAGCGGGAGACTGCACCGCCGCGTTCGTGTTTGAGGGCACTTCGACGTCTGTCTGTGGTGTTGATTCTTTTGATGGTGCTGCAGCAGTTGCAGTTGTCGTTGCAGTTACAGCCGTTGGCTTTTCCTGCATGTTTTGTGCACCCAGCGTGTCACCCTCACCCTCACCCTCGTCTTTGTCTTTGTCTTTGTCTTTGTCTTTGTCTTTGTCGGCTGATTTTTCTTGTTTTGTTGAACTACTTTCAGACGCTTGACCTGCCTGATCGGAGGCGGCTTGGTCCGAACCGGTGACGCCAGCAGCGCCGCCTTGACCTGGTGCTTCTCCCATCGCCGCCGTTGACGCTGTGGCAGGGTCAGCTGTCTTATCCTGACTAGCGGCAGTAGACGCGGAAGACGCAGAGGGCGCTGCTCCTGCTCCTGCTCCTGCTCCTGCTCCTGCTCCTGCTCCTGACGATATTGCTGGCGCTGCCGTTGTTGCCGTTGCAGCTACTGGTGTTGGTGTTGGTGTTGCCACAGACGCCGCAACGGGCGGGGCAGCTGGCGCCACTGCTTGACCGCCATATTTGGCCACCTCTGCCGCCACCATCGTCTCGGCAATGACCACCTCCACGCGAGCCACTTCGGTTTTGACTTTGGTGTTTTGCACCGCTTTCATGGCCTCGTCAATCAAGGCTTGCCCCTGATCGCGGCGCACCTCGACTTCATGCTGGGCGGCCAGCGTTTGCTGCGAAACCTCGTCGGCAGCGGCTTGAATCTGCTGATGTAAGGCTTCCACTTTAGCCACCACCAACGCCAGTTGCGCCGCCATTTTTTGCTGTTCTTTTTTGGCGGCCTCGGAGGGCGGGGCTACGGCGGCCAGCGCGTCCTTCAACAGGTTAGCCAAATGCTGACTGGCAGTGACCATCTTGTCACGCATCGCCGCGCCAGCCTGACGGGCCTGCTCACCGAGCGCCTCGGCCTCTTCACGCGTGGACGCCAGCGCTTGCTGCAAAGGCAACGCCAAACTGAGCAAGGCGGCCCATGTGGCTGACGTGGCCGCTGGCTGACGGCTGGCCGTTTGACCCGCCGTCTCAAAGTTGGCACGCAAAGCCAAGGTCTGATCGGCGGCGCCCTGCACGGCAGCCTGGACTTGCTGCATCGTGGTTTCAACGTCTGATTTGAATTGATTGAGCTGCGCATCCAGCGCGTTCACACAGAGACTGGCCTGGTCTGCTGACTGCTGCGCCTGTTCAATCACGCCATGGGCCTCGCTGCTGGCTTGCGTGAACTTTGCAGACAGCACCTCGGCTTGGGCTTGCACCGGCTGCAAAATCGCTGATGCAACGGCTTGTTGCGCCTCGCTGATCAAGGCATTCATTTTTGCCAGCACGTCGTGCACCACCTGACGCGCACGACCCACTTGAAGATTCAATTGCGCTTTCAGATCATCCATCAACGCCCTCAGTTGAGCGGGTGGCTGCGTCAGTTGTTCTTTCAACAACAGCATCTGGCGGCGTAGCGCTTGCGTCTTTTCCTTGAACTGATCGATAAGTGTCTGTAGTTGAGCCTGTACCTCGTCAATCGACTGCACCACCCGCGCCTCAGCCCCATTGATTTGCAGATAAACGGGGGCCAAATAAAGCGCGTTTAAACCCAGCACTTGCACCTGAACGGCATTGACTTTCTCGCGCGGCAGCGTGGCCGCCAGAAAGCTGTCTCGGGCAGCGCGTACTTGCGCGACCAGCGGGTCGGGCTGGGCTTTGACCAGATCAGCGGCTTTGTGAAGTTGGGCAGACACCTGCGTCATGCTCTCTTGCGACTGCACCAGTGCCGCGCGAACCTGATCCAGCACCCCAGTCACTTGAGCCGCAGCCTGGCGCACCTGTTCAATCACCTGCTGCAGCACGTCCCGCAGTTTCTCCACGATGAGAAGGGCGGCATCGAGCAGCAAAATTGCGGTGTTGCCGGTGGTTTTGACCTGAATTCGGACTTTGGCAATCATGACGTGCAGGCCGGGAATCATGGCTTTAACGCCAATGAAACGCATCCGCGCACTCGCCATGACCGGGGACCGGTTAGCGTATTTACTGCACACGGCGATGGCATTGTCGCAGCGGTCATCGGCCTGATCCAACTCGCGACTGGCCTGCGCGAGCGTGCGGTCAGCGCGGGCCATAAAGTCACGAATCTCCTGTTGCACGTCTTTGATGACCTGAGTCGCCTCATCAATGCGGGCCTCGACTTGGTCGAAGCGGTCCGGCAAGGCCAGCAGCATCACCTTCAAGTCGTCGATTTCATCAATCAACTCGCCCAGCGCCTCGTTCAAACCCGTGATCGCGGTATCGACCCCGCCCACGGCGTCGTCAATCGCCTGTTTGAGTGCAGCAATGATCCGCTCCAGACGGCTGATCTGCGACTCGACACTGCGCAAAATGCCGTCAATCACCTGGCCGATGGCCTCGACTTGCGCGGCCAGCGTCACGATAGCGGTCTCCACCAGCAGCACCGGCGCCACAACGGCCAGCGCGACTTCGTGCGTTCGGTCTTTGTAGCCACCCGCTTGCACGCTCAATGCGGTCAGTGCTTGGGCCAGCGCGGCGACTGCGTCATCCACCCGCGCCATCACCGAATCGAACACGGTGCAGACATCGGTCATCACGCCATCAATCTGTGCGTTGATCCCCTCCAGCACCGCCGAGATGCTTTGCACGATGGCCTCAACATCGCCTTGAAGGTCAGTTGCTGTGGCGTGAATTGCCTGTTTAACGGTGTCAATGTCGCCTTGCATTCCCGCTTTAACGCCAACTGCTTCGGTCTGAATGTGCGCGGGTGCCTCCAGCCAATCGGCGGACGGGTTGGTCGGCAGGGCCGCCAGACGTTGCTGCAAAGCCGCCAGACTGTCCCAGAATTGCGTCAGTCGCGGCTGCAGCGCCACAGCCCGGTTGGGCAAACCCTGCACCCGCTGGGCCAGCGCGGCCAGTTGCACCGGAATGTTGACCAGGTCAGGGCGAAGGGCCGCCAGCCGGTCGGGCAGGCTGGCGGCAATGGAGACGGCTTGCTGGGCGTCATCGGCCACCCCGGCGAGCTTTTGGCCTGCCGTCACCAAAGGCGGCCCCATATTGGCCAGCAACGTCACCACCGCGCTCATGTCGGATTGCAAATGCGTGAGCGCCAGCGCCAGCGGGCCAACCAGGGCTTGCGGATTAAAGGGCTGGCTCAGTTGCGTCATTTGGGTGCCCACAGCACTTAACTGCTCCGTCACCGTGGTGATGACCGCGTTGGCTTCGGCAATCCCGGCGCTCAGTTCTGTTTGCAAGGTCTGCGACGCCGTGGCCACTGCGCTGACCACTTGATCAGCACCGGTATTGATGGCCGTGTTGGCCTTGGTCACAAACTTCATGCGCGGCTTGACAACTTACAAGTCATCGAGTGCCTGCGTCACGGCTTGACTGGCGTCAGCCATGGCCGTTTTGATCTGCACCACTTTGGACGGTGTGGGGTCCAGCGAGACGCCTGCCAAGTTGATGCTGTCGATAGTCAATTCAATTTGTTCCAGCGTTTGAATGATTTCCGGCAACACGTCGGCGCCTTCCATCTGCAGTTCTTCGAGTAGCGTCAACAAGGGCGGCTCGGGTGGCTTGTCCGCCAGCGTATTCAGGTTCACCCGCGTGGTGGAATCCGGTGTCGCCGCGCCAGCAGCGCCCGCCGCAGTCGTCGGCATCGTCGGCCAGCCGCCTGAAATTTCCGCCCGACTGCCGGGCGTTAACGCCAGCGTACCGCCATTGAGTTTGTCAGCCAGCGCCTGCATCACGTCCTGATCCGACAAAGACAGCACGGAGACGGCTTGTTCACAACGAAACAGCGCCACACGAAACGCATTGGCGATGTGGGCAACATCGGCGCCAGTTGTGGAAAATTGAACCAACGCACTGGCCGCATCGCTGACTTTCAACACCAGCGTACCCTGCGCCACCTGGGTCGCCAACGCACGCATCACCTGCGCATCCGACAGCGAAAATACCGAGGGCGAAGGCGCGCATCGGTACAGGGCAAAGCGCAAGGCTGTGATGGCTGCAGCGTCAGTTTTCCAGAAATTCAAATAAGCCTCGGCGGCCTCAGTCGTGGTCAACGCCAGCACTTTTTCAGTGCCGACGGGCAAGGCACTGAAGCTATCAAAGAGCCAAACGGTGCTGGACTGGCGCCTGAGCGTGGCGAGGGGAATGCGCATTGAAAACCTTCTTTATTCCCGCCCGGATTGCTTGATCCCCAACAGCGAAAAATAGCGCGTTAAATCCCCCTCTTCACGCACCACTTCTTGCATCAGGTCGGCCAGCGACATACGCCCCCATGACACCGCCCGTTTCACCAGATAAGGTGTCGGGCTGTGCGGCTCGGTTTTCATCAAATAAGTGGCGACCGCCTCCAGCAAACGGTAGGCGTCTTCACGGCTGGCGATGGCGCCAGAGCGCAACAACACTTTGTTGCCCCCCGAGGCCAGTTCTTGAGGGCTTGGCGCCATGGTCATAGCCGTCGTCTCGTCTGGTTGAGTTTGCAAGGGTGTCCCCGTTGTGATGCCCCGGTCTGGCTTGGCAACAATGGGCTGGCGCCGGGGATCGCGCCCACCAATCAACGTGGTGACGACATGCGCGAGGCGCCGCAGCATGTCCCCAACACGCGCCACGCTGGGCTGATTAGCGCCCATTTTTTCGTCCAGCAGGTTGGCAAGATGCGCCCATTTGTCGATGGCGAGCAGCAACTGATCGTTCATAAACAGAAGGGCAAGCAAGTTTTTTCCCTCCGCAGCCTGGATTATTTCTGCCCGCGTGGGCGCTTTCTCAACCGGTGCCGGTTGGCGCTTATTCTCTTTTTTGGGCTGTTGATCAAGCACCAGTATTTGCTCCCAGTCAGCCAGGCTGATCGCGCAAGGGGTGCGCTCAGGCAAGTGGATGAAGGGCACCTTCAGCATCAAAGTCAGCGACAAATTTTCATTCAACCAGGTAAAGGGTGCGGCACGGGCATCGTCATCCCCGTCTTCAATTTGCGGGTGGGCAGTCTCCCAAAATCGTGCGACCAGGCCAGTCAGCAAATCAACACCTGCAATGAAGCCTTCGATGTGATGCAGGCGCGTCCAGGCATCACACAGCCAGGCCACCACCTGGTAGTCTTTGGAGCGCGTGTCCAGCAGCTCAATGCAACGCGCAGACACGGCGTGCCAGTCTGCTTTGATGAGGGGACGCTCCCATTCACCCATGGGCAGGCTGGCGTCATCCTCCTCGCGGGCTTGGCGAATGCCCAGGTGGAGCAGGTCGTAGCGCAAGGACGGGCCAGACGGCAAGGCGTCTGAAATAGGCCGTAGCAGTGACTCAATATCCGGTAAAAAAAGTGCGGTGTCGTTCAAAACCATCTCCATTACTGTCCGTTGAATCCAGGCGCCCGGGTCGGAAAAGTCGCGGGCCAAAACACAGGGTTGCGCTTGCCCACGGGCGACAGCGTCAGACGCATATAAACCCGGGCACGCACTTGTTGCGGCGTGACTTGGGCGTTCGCTGAATTGAAGTTCATCGGAAACTCCAACCGCAGCAACTGCGAGCGCGCATCAGCCCGACCGCTCGGATCAGGCTCACGCTGCACCTGAATCAGGCGCACCAGTGACCACATATCTGTGAAGTTGTACGTCACGGTTTGACCTTGCGCCGACATATCGGGTTGCCGGGGGTCGTGGGCCACACTGACCGGTGAGTCTTTGGCGAGGCGCAGCGTCAGCTTGATCGGCACGCCCGGCTCCCAACGCAGGGGGCGCGGCGCGTCACGCAAGTTCAGGGTTTGCGAACCCATCTCCAACGTCCAGTCAATGACCTGACTGCCCTGCACTTCAGCTGCCTGGTTGACCCTGAAGTCCACTCCCACGTCATAACCCGCCACCACGCCCTCTTCAGCTGGATAAAGCGGTGCCATGAAGACCCGCACCCGGTCAAGTTGCTCAGCAAAGCGGCGCGCCGCCTGGCCGGGCGTGCCGTTGCGGCCATTGGCCGGCGTTTCTTTCAGGGTGCGCAAGACCTGTTCCGTGCTGGCGAGAAGTTGACCGACTTCATTAAAGTCGGCATCGGGCGTAAATCTTTCGCTTGGCACGGCAAAGGGCTGACGCCCCGCCAACAAACGGTTGAACTTGTCCGAGAACGTCGTCCACTGCTCGCGTTGTTCGCCCGTGCGCAGTTCGTTGCAGCGTTTCAGCAGCGCGTTGTAAACCTGCCAATGGCGCTCGGCAAAGTAGTCAGCAGGTCGGCTGGCCGGGGCTTTGCCCATCAACTTGTCGGAACAGGTGGCACGGTCAACCTCGGCGCCCACCGTGATGAGAAATTGCTCATATAAAACCAGACTGCCATTTGGATTTTTCAGTCGATAACGTTCCAGCTCGCGGTTCATGGCCTGCCAGCGACGCGCCAGTTGCGTGTCAGCCGACGCCGCGTCCAGCGACGCCAGATAAATCTCGGACTGCCGCCCCAGCGCCTCGGCACGGCTGAACTGCATCGCCAGATATTGCAACATGCCCGGCACATCCTGCACGCTAAAGGCCTGCAACAGCGGCCCATGTTCGCCACGCCAATAGCTGAAGTCGTGCCCCTTGATGGCATAAAGATCAGCCTTGTCCAGGCGCTCATCCACCTCGTACAAACGCGTCAGCGCATCCTGCGACATCAGATGATTCAACTGATCCGCCTTGGGCTTGTCCCCCAAACCCATCAGCAGACTCTGCACCTGAATCAAACGACTGCGCGAGGCCTCAAACGCCAAAGCATCGGTGACCGTGCTGGCCTGCGTTTTGGCGCTGATGGACAGCGCATCAAAGGTATGCCCGCTCACCAAACTGGCAAATTGGGCATTCACAAAAGCGGCCACGCTTGCGCGCACCGTCAGCGGGAACTTGAGCAAGCCCTCGCCCATGAAATGCTTGTGCGCCTCTCCCAACAACAAGGCCTGATCCAGCTTGGCTGTATCCCACACCAAAAGGCTCTGCGCCATCATGGCGGGCATCGTGCGATCACTGGCGGGCACCATAAAGGGCTGGGCCAATAAGCCAGCCAGCGCATCACGCAAGGCGACGCGCTCGCTGGCTTGGGCAAATCGGGCTTCTTTGTCCAGCCACACAAGACCAGAGCGGTCCGGTGCGCCGAAGTAGGTCTCAAATTCAACCCGAAATTTCTGAAATTCGGTGCTGGCGTGCTGACGGGCCAGATCCGCCGAATCCTGTCCCAACAGACGTCTTGATTCGGTCACGCGCGCCAGTGCTGTGTCATAACTGGCGCCCAGATTCAAGCTGCTCTGGCGCATCCAGCCACCCGCACCACTCGCGAGCAAACTTTCTTGTGCCCTGATAGCGCCCAACATTTGCCTGTAACCGTCTGCGGTCTGAGCAAATGTGCCCATCCAGGCGTCGGTGGCAAACAAATTGGCACTTTGCGCGGCCAGCTGACGCTCGGAAACCAGCAGGTCGTTGTCCTCAAAAAAGCGCTTGTCCAGCACCTGAACGCCTTTGCCAAAAGTGCAGCGAACCGCCCGTTGAATCGGGATCAGGCTGATGGCCGCAGGTGAGAGGCTGCCCGCTGTGTCGCCACTGCGAAAGAAGCGAATGCTCTGCGAAAAATTGCCCGGCAACTCCACCCCGAGTGTGTACTTAACCAGCAGACGTAAATCGTTGACTTCATTCGGATTGGGCTTTTGCAGGCGAACCATGGCGACAACCGCCTGATCAAGACGCTCCACGTCCGCCAGATACTGCAGGAAAGCGGCAAATTCAGGCAAATCTTCAACCGCCAGACTCGCTTTGTGAGGGGCATTGGCAATCGCTGCAAAACCCGTCGGAGCCAGACATTCGCCGCCCATAATCAGCTCGCCGGTGCTGTCGTCCTGGGACACGCCGGTCAGGTTGGCGGCACGCGCGTAAAGCTCGCGCCGCAAGGTGTAGATGGCGATCTCGCCAAACTCGCGTTCAATGCGTTCAGCAACGCGCGTATCCAAGTCATCAAAGACAGACCAGGACCCTGGCATAAAGACCGTCCAGGCTTTCTTGCCAGCGCTTCTTTCAAGCGCGGCCAAAATAGACAAAGTTCTGGCGCGGTACCACTCGGTCGGTATCGACTCACCGCGCGCCTCAGCCCAGGCCCGGTAGTTGCTGTCACTTTCAATCTGGGTCATGGCCTTGGCCACTGCCGGATTAATTTTGCTTAACTGAAAGGTGGCCACCAGCAGCCCCAGGCTCCAGCCCCCCAGCACCACCAGCGCACCCCCGCGTGCCAGACGACTCAGCATGGGTCGGGTGAGTTGCTGGTGTGCAGGTCGGGCCAGACCATATTCCATGAAAATCTTTTTCTCAAAAAGATCCCGCAAGAACGCCGGTTCACGTATCAGTTGCGATACCAGATCGGGCAAAGCGTCTGGCGCTGAAGTGACTGACTCCCCAACCTCAGCCTCAAGAAACCCGGCTTTTTGTGCCGATTCGCTGCTATCGCCCGTGAGGTAAATGCCACGAAAGAAAAACGGCTCATGGTAGGCGCTGGGCCGCATTAACTCATCGACATAAATTTGAAGCTGCGCCCTGAGCGAGTCGATGCGGGAAGGCAGCAGAAAAAATTGGCCCACGTCCGCACTGTCGGTCTGTACGTCCAGTGCAAAAAGTTCAGCGGAGGTGTCGGATACGGTTTTCACCACATTGTCAAACGCCTCATCGACCCAACTGCCTTGGTATGTGGTTGATAAATCATAGGGCGACGACCAGCCGAGCATTCCGGCGCGCATAGGCTCTGGCAAGGCGCGGGCAAAGGCTGAAAAGCCTTCAATCTGCTCGCATCCCGAGACCACCACATAAACCGCAAAACGCATGGCAAAACGATTTTGAGCCAGCCAGAGACGCCGATGCGCCAGGCGCGCCAGTTTGCCAAGTTCGAGCAAAGCGTCGGGGCTGTTGTCCAGCAGCAAAGCAGCTGGCACGGTGATCACTACCGAGTCAAAAGGACGCTGGGGGCGGTACTGCCGACACAGGCCCAGAAATTCGTCCCACGGCTTTTCAAGCGCATCCTCATCATCGGGCGAACCCAGATAGACGCCTTGCATATCAATGACAATGCCTTTGTCAAAGAAATGCCAGGAAATGCCCTGTGTGGCCGCCGCCGAGGCCGACTCCGAACTGAGCGCGCTGACCACACCCGACTGCTCAATGGGCAAAGAGCGGTTGCCCGTGCCTTCGTTGAGCACCAACACCCAAGGCAGGCTATAGCGCTCACTGCGGGCGACAATGTTGCCCTCAATCAACTCCACCGCTTGACGAAACGAGCTGCGAAGCGAATCGAATCGGAGCTTGACAAGCTTTTGATCCTGCGCTGGTTTGGCCGCCGAGCGGCGCATCGCAAAATACAGCACCAAGCCCAGCACGGCCAGCACCACCAAAATCAGGGCACCCAGTGACACCAGGAATAAATTGTCGCTGAGCATCATGTGCCTTTTATTTCATTGAACTGACCGGTTTGCAAGCCCTGACGCACGGGCCAGGTTTGCCAAAGCCAAAGAATTTCCGACACCGCCAGCAACCCGACCAGACTCAGTAAAAAAATGACCGTCCAGCGGCTCAGGGTCTGCATTTTTCGTGGGGCGATGTGTGACAAGGTACTCGCATAAGCGCCTTGCGACAGCACCCGATCCCGGCCCGATAAATCAGGGCGGCGCTGATAGACAAACTGAAATAATTCTTCGCGATACCCGGCAAAACGCCCTTGATCTTCAGCCCCCCGGTAACGACCCTGAAACCCCAGCGCCAGCGCCGACAGATAAAGACTGGCCATGGGGCGCAGCGACGGCTCGCGGTTGGACAGCAGCTCTTCGATGCGCTCAAACACTTGTTCACCCGCCACGCTGGTTCTGAACAGCGAAGCTTCCAGCAAATGCGTCGTCCAGCAATCGCGCCCCAGCCAAGGGGTGTTAAGCAGTATTTCATCGGCCAAAGCGGCTTTCAGATACCGGGCGTCGGCAATGCTTTCAAGCTCAAATCGGTTGCCGTCCCGTTTGGACTCAAGCGTCTGCAACTCAATGAGGTTTTCCAAATGTTTGCTGATGCTCTGCGCGGCCAGATCAGGGTCGGTTTCGCGCATCGTTACGGCACGGGTACGAACTTTGGCGACCTCGTCAAAGAAGGCACGAAACTGCTGGATCAAATGATCATCTTCCAGTTTTTTTTGAATAGGGCGTGTCATGCTTGATTGACTCCGGTTGAGGGTTTAGCCTTTGACAAAAAGAACCATTTCCTGCGGCCGCTGCGCCGAGACGCTTTCCGTCGAGTTGCTGATGATCAACGGCTCGTTGGCAAGGGTCTGGGCGGGATGAATTTGAATCGCAAACAAGGTGTAGCCCGAACTGGCCCGCACGCCCAACTCTTCAGCGGCCTCAATGGGCGCGCGTGCCGCCCCCAACACCCGCCGCTCCCGCAACGAGGCATAGGTCGATTGCGAGCCGATCACCGCCCCGCTCATCCAGGCGACCAAGTCTTTTTCAGGCTGGCCACGCAAACCCACTACCAGCTGTTTGTCCACCCATTCGGCTTGTAACACAAGCTCAAACGCGCCATGACGGTAGTCAAACTTGTGTTCGCGGTACGCTTGGCTGACCTCTTGCAGCGCCTCTTGCAACGCCACAAGCACCGGATTGAGTGCGGCCAGTGGATTGGCATGGTCATAGGCAGGCGGCACGGGTGCCAAGGCGCCGGGCCTGAGCAGACTGAGTGGCCCCAGCAGCGTACAAAGTGCCAGGTACAAGGCATAAGGATGCAAGCTGGGGGTACGCAGAACAGCCTCGATTTGGGGCAGGCCGGTCATCAAATTTCGCAGCCGCTCGCGTTGCTCCAGGTAGGCCAGCCGGTCTTCTGTTTTAGATGAGGGAACGGCGGTTTGTTTGGCCACAAAAGCGGCCTTGCCCCGCAATTGACCCACAAAGAGAGACAGACGATCCCACAGTTCGCCGTCCTTCTGGATTTCAATCAAGGGGGGCAGGGCATCGCCTATTTTGATGAGTTCGTTTTCCTTGAAAACTGTTCCCAGGCGCAAGTAGGTGTACATGCCCGATGGCACGTCGCCCGCCGCCAGCGAGAGGTTGGGCAGCAGGCGAGGCACGTCAGCGGGGAGCGCCTCAGAAACCTCGTCGTCAACCGGGCGGGTCGCCACCGAACGAAATCGGGTGGGGGCGCTCTTGTCACGCATACTTTTTGACACGGGCAACACCAGATAAAAGTTAAGCGGCCCCTGACCCAACGCATCAGAAAATGGGGCCAGATTAAGCTCAAGCGTGCCGTGCAAAGCGTTGTCTGCAAAGAAGCTGACGGAGGTGCCGTCGGGCATGATGGCTTCAAGGTGCAGCACCCGTACCAGCCCGGCGGACAACAGTCCGGTATCTAGTTTCAGACGGCGAATGCCCCAGGCAAACGGGGCCGCCAGCAAGGTGTGCCAAGCCACCAGAGAGTCCAGCCGGGCAGAGGTTTGCTGAAAATGTTGAGGCGAAAGCAACATGCCCTCATGCCACTGGATTCGTTCATCGACGGGTAAAGACTTCATCATGGCGTGTGGCGTCATCGGCTCGGGTAAGTTATTGAGGGGGCAGTGCGGAAACAGAGAAAGCGCGCGTACCGAGCTGCACCAAAATGTCGCCCTGCAACTGATCCACACGCATCCGGTGTTCGCCGGGCGTTAAATACTGGGCAAAAATCATGGCCCCGGCCAAACGCGAGGTATCAAAAGTTTTGGCAGGGAGCTTGAGCGTCTGACCCGGCACAATTTCCAGGCTCAAGTAACTCAGGCCTTGCGGAAAAGTTTTAATCAAATCCTGACGGGAAGAAAACCATTGCGATGCAGGCAATTTGGAGACCACCTCCAGCATGGCCTCATCATGCAAAAAAACAATATCCAGTGCCACTGGCGTATTGAGGTTTGCGCCTTCAGCGGCCATCACGGTCACGCCGTCCCAAGCCAGACGGCTGCCTTTGGGGAGTAAAAGATCGGTCACGCCACAGGCAGACAGACTGGCTAAAAGCAGGAATAAGCAACAGGTTTTAAAGAAATGAATCATGTTTAGCGAGCAATGGGCTGAGTTGATGCGGGTGTCTCAAGAACGGAAGAGCGGGTGGCCTCTGCTGCGGGCTTGCGAGCGCCGACCCCGATACCCACCAGCGTAATTAACAAGGCCAACACTAGCGTACAGGCAAGCATCGCGACGACGCTAGCCTTGGAAAAAACGAAACGAACAGAGCCGGGAAATTCTATATCGGAGGCTTGCCGGTTTTCAATGGGCGCCGAAGGAAGCCCCTTGGAGACCCCAACGATCAAGACACACGCCAGTAACAGTGAAAGCAGATTGCGCGGACCTTCACAAATAAGATCAATCGCCAGAAAAAGAACCAGGGCCGCTTCAATCGGCAAATTAAGCATCGACAACACCACGCTGGCAAATCCCACGACTGCCAGGCTGTTGTGACCCGCTGAGGCAAAAGCGGCAAGACTGGCGCCCAAACAGATCAGCAAAAATTCAGGCAAGCCAATAGCTTGCCCATAAATATGAGCGACAAAAACAGCCAGCATTGCAAAATAAAAGGCGGCACCCGAGCGCATGAACACGGAGGCTGTCGGCACAATCAGCTCAACAAGGCCACGGCTGAATCCCAATTTGGAACTCATGGTCTCAATCGTGTCGGGAATGCTGGCAGAGGCGCTGGCAGAGGTCAGACTGATCAGGACAGGGGTTTTGAATGCTGATAAAACAGCACCTGGCGACAGCCCGGAGCGCTGCCAGATAAAGGTCATGGCCAGTCCCGAGAAAATAAGAGCGAAGCCAAAAAATGTCATTAAAAAGCTGCGCATCGCCTGCAGCGTCTGTGCGTCTGTGCTGGCCGTAAAGTAGGCGGCCATGCCAAAAACCAAAACAGGAATGAAGACATTGACATGCGAAATAATTAATTCCAACGCCCGATAGATGGCCTCGAAAATGCCCATCAAAGCCTGACTTTGTGCTTTAAGCAAGGCCGCAAAAGCCACGCCAAAAATGAGGGCGCCAATCAAAACGCCCAATAAACGTCCCTCTGAAAGCACCCGAAAAAAATTATCAGGAACGACCTCAAATCCGGGCGACGCGGCCTGCATCCCGGTGAGCAGGTCGGCGCCATAAAGAGAGATCGTTGTATGGGACGCCTCACCACCGGCGGTTTGCACCATCATGCCCAATAGCACGCGGGTGGGCGCATCCAGATTGGACCCGGCGCCCGTCAGCAAACCCAGAACGGCGCCCAAAAATGCACTGATCGCCACTAGTCCAACGCCTAAGGTCAAGATCATCAACAGCCGCAGAGCAGGCTGAGGCAACAACAACGTTTGGCGCAATCCAAAAAAGGTCGCGACAACCAGCAGAGGAAGAGCAGCCATATTGATCAGGGCCAAATACACCTGTCCCAAGACTTGTGCGTGCAGCCCCAGCGCGGGCAGCAACCAGCCCACGCCGCTGCCCGCAATGACGCAGAGCAGGAGCGTCAGCGGATTTTTTGAGAAGCGTTTCAGTAATCCCATCCTGGCCTGTTCCATCCTCGTTCGAGGGCAAAAGTAACGCTGGCACGCGCCAACTCCAAAGAACTGTCAATCAGCACCAGCCCTGACGTGTCGGCATAGCGACTGGCAAGCGGCAACTCGGTGCAACCCATGATGAGCGTGTTGGCACCCTGCTGCGTTGCCAATCGGCAAGCCTGCGTCATAAACTGCCCTGCCGCCTCCAGATGACCCGCCTTGACTTCACGAATGCAAAGATCAACCTGTGGCTGCGTATGCTCAAAATCCGGGGGGATAAAACCAAGGCCATGCGCGACCAATTCGCGCTGGTAAAAGCCGGACATCAAAGCGCCCCGCGTGGCAAAAACAGCCACCCGTGTCTCGCTTGAAACCGGTATTGCGTCCAGACAAGTCTTGGCAATGTGCAACAAAGGCGCCCGACTCAAACGACTCATTTCGTCAAACCAGTGATGCGAAGAGTTGCAAGGAATAACAATCACCTGCACGGCGATTTGATTCAGCAACGCAATCCCCGCGAGCAATTGCGGCAAAGGGTCACGACCCACACCCAGGATGGCACTTGAGCGGTCATGGGTATGCGGTAGATTTGCCACGATAAAGGGGAGATGCTCCTGATCACGCGAAGCAGGCGTGAGCTTGACCAGCTTATCCAGAAAATCAAGGGTGGCCGCTGGCCCCATACCGCCTAATACACCAATCATGGACATCGCTAACGCCTAGAGCTTTAAGGGCCGAGGGCAAATCAGGGAAACGGCCGCGTTGTTGCCAATCACCAGAACAAGCGTTCTCAGCATGTCGCAAATCGGGTCAACGGCAAGAAAGAGAATAAAGGCGGCCTCAAAAGGCAGACCCAAATAATTGCAGGTCAAACCGACCAGAGAAACCGTCAGCAAACCGGTCATGCCAGCGGAGGCAAAGCCGGCCAGAATGGAGGCCGCCACAATAATTGACAACTCGGGCAGCCCCAAGGACTTGCCATACAACTGGGCAATAAACATGGTGGCCGCCACGTAGTAAATAACAGGCCCAATGCGCAGCAACGTCACACTTAGCGGCACCATCAGCTCAACCCGGGAACGCGCAAACCCCAAACGGTCCACCAGACTCTCAATCATGATGGGCATACAAGTCGCGCTATTACGGGTCGCCAGCGCCAGCGCAAAAGGCCCTTTCTGGGCGTTCAATGTTTCGCCTAGTGTGGCGTTGGAGCGTTTCCAGATAATGAGCGTCGCCACCGTCAAAGTGAGCAAGGAGGCGATGAAAAAAGCAAAGACAAACTGGGCCATGGCCTGCAACGGGCCAGTGCCGGTTTTGGCTATTTGCGCCGCACTCATACAAAAAAGAATCAGGGGCAGCGGGTAGTTCAGCCAACGCATCAGAGTCTGGCACGAGTGATAAATGGTTTCCAGAGCCTGCGTCAGACCGTCTGAAATTCGGGCGGGAACCTGGCCCACCGCGAACCCGAAAAGCAAGGCAAAAACAAGTGTTTTAAGCGTTTCGCCGTTCGCCAGTGACGCAAAGATATTAGAGGGAACCAGGCTGATCAGAACGTCTGTCAAACCCAAAGACTTAACGGGTTCATCCACCCCTTGCAGACTCATGACTGTGTCACTGGCGCCCAGGTCGTTGCCAATGATCGTGCCAAAGGTTTGCATGGCTTCGGTCGATAATTTTGCGCCCGGCTTCATCACCAGCAAGGTCAGCGCACCCAGCAAGGCGACGCCAACTGAAAATATGGCAAAAACCACCGCCACACGCGCCATCAGACCGCCCGCGCCGCCTTCACGAAAAAGACGCTGCATACTGAAAATAACAGCCGACACCATAAAGGGCAAGGCAATCATCTTGAGCAAGTCAACATAGACACTGCCCACAAAGCCGAGTTGGATGCCCGTGTCCGGCGCATACAAACCCAGCGCAAATCCAGCCGACAAACTGGCAAGAACCACCCAGGGATTCAACACCCAAGCGTAAAGTTTATTTAAATTAATCATGAGGTTCTTGCGTGATGGTTTAACGGTCAGGTGCGTTTAAAACTTTGTCAATCGTGAGCTTTTCAGGGTTTTCTGACAAAAACTGGTTCACATAAGCCAGCAGCGTTGGATTCTCAATACTCACCGCGATACTGAGCGTGTCTTCGAGGTCTTTGAACGTGACGGTTCGCAACGTCAAAGAGGCGGTAGGATCATTTTTTAAAATCCGTTTGACTTCAAACTCATCGCGGTAGGCGGCCATAATCTCGCCTTTATGCAAGGCTTGCAAGACATCGTTCCAACTCGCAAATTCGCGCAGTTCCGAGAGTGGAAAGTTTTTTGTTGCATAACCTGAAAACGAGGAGTCGGCAATGACGCCTATAGAACCCTTGAACGCCCGAATCACAACTGGCAAAGGCCGATTACGGGCCAGTTCGGCAAACTTGACGCGGTTCAAAATAAAGGCGTGATGGAGCCGGAGATAGGGATCCGTAAAGTTGATCATTTGCGCGCGTGCCAAGGTTCGCGATATCTTGCTAATGGCCAGATCAGCCTCTTGACGCGCGACGACATCCACCACTTCATTAAAAGTTCGGGCACTGCGATCAAACCGGACGTTGACTTTTAACTCTTTGGCAATCGCCTGCGCCAGGCTCACATCAAGGCCGACCAACTCCCCGTTCTTGACATAGAAAAAGGGCGGCGTATCGACACCGAGCATGGCCACGATCAGTTCACCCCGGTTCACAATGCGGGCGATGCTGGGCGTCAGCAGTCGGCCATCCGGCATTTGAACCAGCTGTGAGACGGGGTTAGGCGCCAGCACCGTCTTGCTGTCCACTGCAACCAGGGTCGGTTGAGTCAGGCGTTCAGACGGGCTGGCTGCCACTGAGAATCCGGTAAAAAAACCGAGACTTAGCATTAAAAATAGCGCTTTCAACCAAGCAGGTGTTTGACCTGTTTCCAAGTTCCAGAATTGTGTTTTGAGCATCATCTTATTTAAGTTTGGCAGCTGATTCCAGCGCTATTCCACGAAGGTCAGGCAGCGAGGCTGATGCGGCAGAAGACGCCGCAGTGGCCGTTAGCGCAGCCGTTGCTGCCGCGACTTCAGGCTCGACCATCTTCTTGCCAATCTCAACGCCGAGTAAAAATAGAAGTACAAAAAGAGACACCAGACAAAGCCCCGCAAGCGTCAACATACGGGCATTGAGCGATAAAGTGTATTGCATATAGTTTGATCTAAATCACGTTTATGGAACCATGACGGTAAATTGACCCGGCACGAGAATTTGAATAATGCCACCCCATTGGCACATCAATTTGGACGAACTTTGCAGGCTTGGCATCCCGCCGATCAACACGGTCGAGGCACCGGGCATCCAGGGTGCCATCGTCATGGGAATGCAGGGCATGGGCACCAAGACGCCCAACGCAGCGGCTGTGGCGGCGGCCACCATCGGGTTCGCCGGGCAATTGCACATGCCAAACGGCAGAACATTGACCATGGGCATGTGGTCCATGATGTTGGCCGCTGGTGTGCCGGTTAAAACACGGTTGACCGGCAGCACCATCAGCACACCGGGTGCCAAGCCAAAACTACATTTAAGGGTTGCGCCCATCGCGGCTTGAAGTGCCATGCTTTAACCTTTCACAAATTTTTCCAGCCGTTGCATCAGGCTGGTTTTGAGGGCGTCGGCTTGCACCTCGACGCCTTGGCTGTCAAAACGACTCGGCCTTCCCAGCGGTTTTCCCGCGTGGTACAGCACAATTTCCATCACTTGTCCGTTGGGCCAATACCGGGTGAGCGGGCCTTCAAGCAGGTTGTTTTTGTAGATCGAGCGTTGAACCACGGCACCGTCCCGGTCATAGTCCGTTGCTTCACCTTCGAGCAAACCCTGGCGGCTTTGGGCGCGACGCACAAGGCTGCCTTCGTTCATAAACAAAGCCTCGCCTTCGGCCAGACCATTGCGGAAAAACTGCTTCACAGAAACGTCGCCCGACTCGGCATAAGAGGTTGATTCGCCATGCAAACGACCGGCCAAATAATACTGTTCAGACAGCAGGTGGCCCGCTGAAAATACGCGGGTCAAACCTTGCTGCACGCCGTGCCAATAGGTGGCTTCTTGCACCGGCTTACCCGCCTCGTCAAAGATTTTCAGAACGCCATGCAAGACACCTGCGTCATAGGGCGCTTGGGCTGAAATCTTTTCATCTGGCGCAAAAGAAATCATCGCGCCCTGCGGCACGCCATTCATCAACCCGGTGCGCGTGGACAAGTGACCGGCATCATCATGCTGATCAATTTCTACAAACTCGCCAGGCGCAGTAGAAGACGGCAAAGGGGGCGGTGTAGAAGTTGCCATATCAGTTGATCTTCACCAAACCACCTTTAAGGGTGAGCATTCCCCCGCCATCCACCGTTTGCATGGCAGACGCCTTGCTGGTGACCATCGCGCCCTCGCTATCCAGCGTCGTACCTGCCTTGTTTTTCAAAGCCATCCCGGCCTGGTTGGTCAAATTCATGCTCGCTTTATTGGTTAAAGATGTGCCCGCCTCGTTGGTCAACGCGGTGCCCGCCTTGGTGCTGAGCGCCGTGCCCGCTTCCGCCTTGAAGCTGGTGCCCGACTTGAGAGAGATAGAACCGGTCACATTAATCACCAGGTTACCCGTCACTTTCAACTCGTAATCGCCAGTGACGGTTTGCTTGAAATCGGCCTTATTCGTGTGCGACTCATCCCCGGTCACGGTCAGCGTTCGGGTACCTTTCACGCTGTGCGTTTCTTTGCCGGTTTTCACGTCAATCGTGCGATCACCCTTGTCAAGCGTGTGGGTCTCGGAGCCTTCAACGAGATGGGTGCTCAAGTCGTTTTCAATCTCGAACTTCATGTCTTTCTGCGCATGAAAGTAGAACTCTTCGGCCTCCTTCTTGTCCTCCATGCGCATCTCGTTGCCCGCCGTTCCCTGCTTGGAGGTGCGTGACTTGATGGTGCTTTGCGTTTGCATGCCTGGCAGCGTGACGGGCGTGGTGTTCTCCGCGTTATAGACGCAGCCGGTGACCAAGGGGCGATCTGGATCGCCATCCACAAAACTCACAATAACCTCTTGACCGATGCGCGGCAAAAACAAACTGCCCCAACCCAAGCCCGCCCAAGATTGCGACACCCGCACCCAGCACGAACTGTTTTCGTCCTTGACGCCGACCCGATCCCAAGGGAATTGAATCTTGATGCGGCCATATTGATCCGTCCAGATTTCCTCACCGCTTGGCCCGACGACCAGCGCCGTTTGACTCCCCGACACACGAGGCACGCTAGCGACGCGGGGCGACCGAAAAGGCACGGTGGCGGCAAAGGCTTCAAAGCCGTTGCTGTATTGCGCGTTGCTCGCCGAGTGCGTCACCATCCGCAACACCAGCGCTGTGTTCAAGGCCGTTCGACTGTGGCCCGACAACGTAAACTTTTTGCCAGCGGACAAGGGGTAACAAAAACTCGTGCCCCGGCACACCTCACCGTCCACCTGACTGGCGTCAGAACGCACTTTGGCGCGCTGCGTGCCGTCGGCGAGAACCTCGTGCTTACCCGGATATTCAAACTGCTTGCCCTTGCCTGTTTTGCCCGAGGACGAGGTCAACAAAGCGGTGCTGGGTTTAAGGTAGTTGTAGTCGCTGTATTCAAACTTTTGGGCGACCAGACGACTTTCATATTCAAGGTGATTGACCACATCAATCAGGCGAAGCGCTTCTTGAGCGGGAAAGTAGCGCAACGTGGTGGCATCCGTGCAAACGGTGTGCGCCGCCGGATTGTCGGCGAGTACCAGCGTGTGCCCGGCATTCACGAATGTGAAAAAGTAAAAAATACCTTCTTCTTCCATCAGACGAGAGATGAACGCCAGCGCCGTCTCGTCATATTGAACACAGTAGTCGCGGCTCACATAGGTGCCGGTCAATTGGGCGTCAAACTTGATAGAAAAGTCGCCAAGAACGGCTTTGATGATGTCAGCCGCTGTCTTGTTTTGATAGATCACCCGGTCTCGACTGAGCGTTAAAAGCCACAGATTAGGCACCAATTCTGCCGAGTAGGACGAGAAGTCGCTATCACCGCCTGCGTGCATGAAGCGTGACACGATGCCATTAAAAAATCGTACCGGCCCCTCGGGGATGGCGATCTTCACGGTCACCGAGGCGCCGATGATGGTGGCCGGGTCCAGGCCCGTGTTCGACGAACGCATTCCTAACGTAAATTTAAAAAGCTGTGAAATCGACTCCACGCCCTGAAAAGAATCCAGCAACAAGACATCCGCCCCGAAGGGCGTGGTGACGCTGAGGACCGCATTCGTTTGTGTAAAGTCCGTTCTCATGCTGGGCTAGGCCTGTTGAGGTGGACTGAAGGTGAACGAAAAATCATCGTGCGCGTTCATGCGCATGTGAACCTCACCAAAGGCTTCCGACATAGAGATTCGCTCCAGCACCTGACGCGACAATTCCGGCAACACCGAATGCGACAGAATGTGATCCACGTTTCTTGCCCCGCTGTCCACTTCAGTACAGCGCGCCGTGATGGCTTGGGCCACGGCATCATCCCAACTGAATTTGGCTTTGTGATTGCCGAGAAAGCGTTGCGCCAGTTTCTTCAACTTGAGGCAGACGATGGCGCGTATTTGTGCGTCCCCTAATGGGTAATAAGGCACGATCACCAAACGCCCTAAAAAGGCAGGCGAAAACTGTTGCAACAAAACAGGTCGCAAGCGTTCAATCAGCGTTTCAGAATCAGGCCGTTGGCCGCCTTCACAGGCTTCGGTGATGACATCCTGGGCGGCATTGGAGGTGAGCAAAATCAAGGTGTTTTTGAAATTAATCTGAACGCCTTCACCGTCTTCCATCATGCCTTTGTCAAACACCTGGAAAAATAATTCCAACACGTCCGGGTGCGCCTTTTCCATCTCATCGAGCAACACCACGCTGTAAGGTCGCCTCCGAACGGCCTCCGTCAACACGCCGCCGCGGCCGTAACCGACATAACCCGGCGGCGCACCCTTGAGGCTGGACACCGTGTGCGGCTCCTGAAATTCGGACATGTTCACGGTCACCATGTTGCGGTCGCCGCCGTAAATCAGGTCGGCTAACGCGAAGGCGGTTTCTGTCTTGCCAACGCCACTCGGCCCCACCAACAGAAAGACGCCCACCGGTTTGCCGGGGTCGTCAAGGTCAGCGCGCGAGGTTCTGACGCGCCGGGCAATAGCATCCAGCGCCTGATCTTGCCCCACCACGCGTTGCGCCAGTTTTTCTTTGAGGTTGAGGACGATGTGCAGCTCATCAGCCAGCATCTTGCCAACCGGGATGCCGGTCCAACCCGAAATAACGGAGGCGACGACACCAGAATCAACACACACCGGAATCATCGGCTCATCGCTTTGAATCGCCTCAAGACCTTTTTCGAGTCGATTCAGGGAGGCCATCAGCCACTCGCTGTCTTGCGCGTCCAGACTGGTGCCGTCCTCGTTGAGCCCCTCGGTGATGCGTTGACGCAAAGCCACAATTTCGGCCACTGCCGCTTTTTCTTCGTCCAGCTTGTCTGTCAAACGGCGTTTGCGTTGTTGGTGACTTTCCAATTCCAGCGACAACACGCTGATGGCCGCGTCATGGTCACGCCCGGTCGCCGACTCGCGGCGGAAGATACACAACTGGTTTTGGGCATTGGAAATTTCTCGCTCCACCGATTCAATTTCGGGCGGCACCCCGCTTTGACCGATAGCCACACGCGCGCACGCCGTGTCCAGCACGCTGATCGCTTTGTCCGGCAATTGGCGTCCCGTGATGTAGCGGTGCGACAGCTTCACCGCTTCCCTGACCGCCTCATCCATGATCTCTACGCCATGATGTTTTTCCAGCGTTTGAACCATGCCCCTCAGCATGTCAATAGCGACTTCTTCAGAAGGCTCATCAATTTTGACCACCTGAAAACGCCGGGCCAGCGCCGGATCACGCTCTACATATTTTTTGTATTCGGCCCAAGTCGTCGCCGCAATGGTGCGTAACTCGCCCCGAGCCAACGCGGGCTTCAGGATGTTGGCGGCATCGCCCTGACCTTCCGCGCCACCGGCACCAATCAATTGATGCGCCTCGTCGATGAACAACACAATCGGCACCAAGGAGGCTTTGACCTCGGCAATGACGGATTTCAAACGGTTCTCGAACTCCCCTTTAACGCCCGCGCCCGCCTGCAGCAAGGCCAGATCAAGGGAGCGAACCGACACCTTTTGCAAAGCGGGTGGCACGTCGCCGCGCACGACGCGCTGTGCAAAACCTTCCACCACCGCCGTCTTGCCCACCCCGGCTTCACCGGTCAGGATGGGGTTGTTTTGCCGCCGCCGGGAGAGCACATCAATGATCTGGCGAATCTCGGCATCGCGGCCCCGAATCGGGTCAATCCGGCCTTGTCTGGCTTGTTCGGTTAAGTCCACGGTGTACTGATCCAGCGCGGGACTGCTGGAGGCGCCCCGGCGCATCGTGGGCATTTGCCGGGGCGGGACGAGAAGCGTTGAAGGGGCGAGCGTTGCCGCTTGGGTGGCCCCCATCAGGGCGGTCGGTGGGGCGGTGACAGGCACAACACCGCCTGCATCTTCGGCGGAATGCGTGAGTAAATGAGCCAGCTCCTTGCGCAAAGTGTCACGCGGTATTTGCAGCAAACCAGGCGCTGATTCGATCAAGGCGCCGCGCAAACTATCGACCTCCAGCATGGCCAAAATCAGGGTGCCTGAGCGTACTTGCTGCTCACCGAGCAGCAAGGCACTCAGCAACCAAGCCTCCTGAAACAACGGTGCCAAATGGGGCGACAGGGCTGGCATTCGGGCGTTGCCGCGTTTGAATTGATCCATCGCTGCCTGTAACTGGGTCAGAATCGCATCGTGCTTGATCTCATACTGCGCAAAGATCACGTCGGCATCCGGGGCGTCAGCCTCCAACAGTTTGAACAAAAAATGTTCGACTTCGACGTTGTAGTGCGTTTGTTGCACACACAGTTCGGCCGCTTTTTCAAGCGTGCGCTTGCATTCTGGGTTAAGTTTGCCAAGCAAGGTACGAATATCGATTTCCATAAATTTTTTCTGGTCAAAGGGTGAATCTTGCCGGGGCTACAGAACCCGTGTCGGGCGGACGCGTCACCAGCCAAGAGGTCAAACCCAAACGAAGCGGTTCTTTTTGCCCCAGCGTACTGGACTGAAGTTCTGTGGGTTTGACGTGGAGCAACATCTCAACCTCTACATCCTGCGCCAGGTAGCTGCGAATCATCCACGTCATCAGTCCATGCGCTTCACCGCCTTTGAGCAGACCTCGCAGTCGCTGCATCGTCAGGTTAAAAAACTCAAGCGTGATGCCAGCGCTTTGATCCCACACCCGTTGACCCAAAACAACGCCATGGCCCAAGCTACGAACCCGGGGCGGTGCGCGCGTGCTCAATCGCGTCAGGTCGCGCGGCTCAAGCTGACGCCAACCGCCACAAAACTGATGGCCTTTAGCCACCACACCCAGCCGGTCTGACAACATCACCAGCAACCCGCTCATTGAGCGGGGCGCGCCGCCCAGCAGTCCTGCATGACGCAGCCAGGGGGTTTCACTGCCTGGCGTTTTTGCCACCGATTTCAGTGCCAGCGCACTAAGAGAATCCAGACAACCCGCCAGCGCCGATGACTGGGGCGACTGCCAGTTCAGGCCCACATGATGCTTTTGTCGGCTTCGGTATAAAAAAGCCAGAAAACGGTGGTTAAAGATGTCCAGAAAATCAGCTGTTGCCAAGTCCCGGGCCGCCGTGCGCGCCAGCACGAGTTCAGTCAATGGCAGCGGCAACGGACCTTGTGCGCCCGCCAGCGACATCACGGCCGTTGACAGCACATAGGCTTCGTTTTCTTGCGCACTCACCCCCGCACGCACACGGCTGATGTCACTGGGCTGAAAAGCCAGCGAGACCACCGCACTCAGGCGTACCGATTCAATTTGACCCTCGCCGCGCCCCACCGGGGCCAAGTCTGGCGCGGCGCGCTCCAGCAAGCTGATCGCCTGAAAAAGATTGAACCCGTGTGGCCGACTGATGAGTCGCTCAACTAAAGCACCAATTGGCGCCCGCTCATCGGTTCCCATTGTTTCCATACCTCGTCCCCCCGGTGTACGCCTAGTTGAACAAATGAATTAACCGAGGTGTAGAGCGCAAAAAATCGCGCTAGAACCGCCGACATAAGCAATTGCGAACTGCCGGCAAAAGCTTCTTCATCAAAGGCCAGCATGACCTCGGTGCCACGACAATAACCGCGCCAGGCGTCATGCCCGACTCGCCCGGTCACGCTACGCGCTTGCAGGTCTTTGATGCCGCGAATTTGTTCATGGTCACGGGTGCTGTCGGAGGCAAACAAGGTCAGTATTTCACGCAATTGGTCTTTGCCGGTAGAGCCATCGACGAGCGATTGGTGATTCAGGGTAAGCAGCGAAACCAGCCGCCACAGCGTCTCGCTGCCCAATGGCGGATTGCGCTGTGAGGTTGGCTCGTACAGGCAACGCACGCTCGCCGTCGCCGAGATGCCTTCAGCGACCATGCGCGCGCCGATGGGCACCTGCTCGGCCAGTCGGCGATTAGTGCATAGCAAGTTGGCATAGACCACCGGTTCAACCGGCGTCTTCAAGGTGTTGGCCTGATCGACAAAGGACAGAAAAACATCCGTGCCCGAGATGTCACGGCGCAAACTAGGCTCCCGACGCGATGACCAAAAACTGGTTTTAACCGTCGTCTGGATATGCCCCAAGGCGGCAAAGTTAGGAATCAGCACAGGCCGCTCGGCGTTGGGATCAGAGGCTGTGACAGAAACTATGGAATGCACTTCGGTGCTTGATTCACGCTGCCGATCTGCCACCAGGAGATACTCAAACTGCTGGTGATCCACCACAATCGGCTCACTGGTTTTGGGGAAAATATTGACAATAGGCGTGCAACCAAGCAGAAAGTTGTCGGCTGATAAATTACCGACACCGCGTGCCGGCTGCGCCAGCGATAGCGTCAGGTCAAACCGGCGGCACTTGCCCGCATAGGCCCGGATATTGAACAGATCAAAGAAATGAAACTTGCGTGGAAAGGCAAAGTATTCCTGCATCAAGCCGTAGGCGGGCTGGGCGTTGGGCGACTGCGGTAAAACATTTTCACCCTCTGCATAGCCGACTTCGCGCCAGGAGTTAATCGGCAGGGTTCTTGCAAATCCATGATCAGGGGTGAGGGTGGCGCTCACCACGTCGGCTACCAAAAACTCATACAGCGGCATCGTGGTCATCCAATCGCCTTGCAAATGCAGACGCAGACTGTCTATTTCCAGTTCTGAAAAATCGGTATCCGCATGGCACTCGAAGGTCATACGTAGCGTGGAACCACCTTCCAGCACCGCCTTGGTGATCGTCACCGGCCACAGCACCGTGGGCCAGGTGGTGCGAAAACGGCACTGTTGACCATCGGCGCTGGCGTACAGCGCAGTATGTTGGGGAATCTGGAACCCCGCAGTCACTTTGCCCTGACTCGGGTCGAGCGAAAACCGGGCAATTGTCAGGGACGGTATTGGCTGCATGAGTGACGGACACAAATTCTCAAGCAGCGCGGCGGCAACCTGGGGAAACTCCCGATCCAAATCCTGGTGCACCCGCGCCGCCAAAAAAGCCACCGACTCAATCAAGCGCTCTGTGTGCGGGTCAGGCGACTCGGTGCCGTGCAGGGCCAACATGCCCGCCACTTTGGGGTAGCGGTGCGAGAAGTTGACGCCCTGCTGACGCAGGTAAACGAGTTCTCGCTTGTAGTACTGCAGCAAATCCGTATGCAAAAACTCAGCCATTTTCAGATAGTCTTGACATGTGTTTGTTGTGAGTCCAGCTGAAGTTCAAAATTCAGTTGCCGCAATTTCAAGCCAATCATCAGGGTTCCACTAATTAATAACAACGCACCGCCGCCAGGTCTGGACGCTGGAAAAGCCTTGACGAGAACGTCTTTCAAACGGGGCTCGTAGTGACAAATCGCTTGTTGAATAGTCGATTGCAACAGCTCAAGATCAACCGGTGATCTGGCTGAAATGGCTGAGGTGTCAGGAATTCCATAATCAATTGTTGTCCCCGTGCTGGCTGAAAACTCGGAGGGCAAAAGCCTGGATCGCGTGTTCAGTAGTTTTAATAACTCTCGTCCAATAGAAGCTTCAAGCTGCTCAGGTGTTAACAGCTGATGCCGGTTGTCGGTCACACTTCCAACGGAAGACAAGCGATCAAAAAGAGGGATGGAGGCACCCCGGACAAGTTCTGCCATGCTTCTTGTTTCACTTCTACCCACTTATCGCACCGATACAGTGAGGAGAAGCTTCAACTGAATGGGATTACATCGCCTGGCGCAGCTTGAGATCCCAACCAAATGGGGCGACCCCTTCTTTGCTTGAATCAACTTTTTGCTTCGTGTATTCAGACGTGATGGAACTGAAATTGAGCATAAAGCTGTCGTTGGGTAAATCACCACCCGCAGAACCCGAGGTGCTGATATTTTCAATCATGGCATCGCCCAGAACATAGGTGATCGCCAGCATTTGTTCAGAACCCTGAACGCGTGTCACGGAAATCGTTGCGGTGCCTAATATTCTGTTGCTCGCACAGGCTTGATACAGCAAGGGCGTAGAAATATCCATCACTTTGGAGAAGCTCATTTGTGAAAACTGGGGGCCATCCGAGGTTCGGTCGGTATTGCCAATTTTGGTTGTCAAAGGATTGGTCAAACTATGAGAGAACGAATCAATCATGATTTGCTTTTCAAAGCCTTTTTCAGTGCAATTGCCATCCAGTGTTTTTTCAAATTTCAGATAAATCATGAGTTACTCCAGTCATCGTTACTTATTGATCAAGAACACGGCCCGGCAGGCTGTGTTCTCTTTTCATTACGCTTGATTATTTTTAATATCAGGCTTTAGAGTTAGGCAGTTCAGCAACCAGCCTGATGGAAGCCGTCAGTTCTTCCATCTGGAAGTGTGGACGCAAGAAGCAAATTGCCCGATAAGCCCCTGGGCGACCTTCAACTTCAGTGACATCAATGCGCGCAGAACTTAAAGGAAACCGGGCCTTCATGGCTTGCGGTGCCGAGTCACCAATCAAGACATAGCTGGCAATCCAGTTGTTGAGGAAAAACGACACCTCATCACTGGTCTGAAAGCTGCCAATCTTGTCGCGCATGATGACCTTGATGTAATGCGCAAAGCGTGAGGCGGCCAAGATGTAGGGAAGGCGTGCTGACAATTCAGCATTGGCATTAGCGGCATCTTTGTTGTAAACCTTGGGTTTGTTCACCGTTTGCCCCCCGAAGAAGGAGGCAACGTCCGAACCCTTTGAATTGACAATCGCAATAAAGCCAAGATCATTCAGTTCTTTTTCACGACGGTCTGTAATCAGTACTTCGGTTGGACATTTAAGGGCAATATCACCCTCATCCGTCTTGAAGCTGTGGGCCACCATGCCGGTAACTTTGCCGCCACCTTCAACACCCCGGATAGCGGTTGACCAGCCATATTGCGCATACGCATCGGTGATGCGCAGGCCCAACTGATAGGCCGAATTGGCCCACAAGTATTTGGAATGATCTTTGCCATCCACATCTTCTTCAAAATTGAAGTTTTCGACCGGAATTGTTTTTGCGCCATAGGGCAGACGCGCTGCATAGCTGGGTAATACCAGCGAGACATAACGCGAATCTTCTGACTCACGAAAGCCGCGCCAAGTGGCGAGTTCAGCACTCTCGAAAATCTTGGCCATATCGCGTGGTACTCCAAGTTCCGTGAAAGACTTCATGTCAAACAAGGCAGGCGCGGCAGCCGAAATAAAAGGTGCGTGGGCAGCTGCAGCCACTTTTGAAATGCGTTGCAACAACGCAATATCTTGCGGATGACGACCAAAGGTGTAATCCCCAATCAGCAACGAATAAGGATGGCCGCCGAAGGTGCCATATTCTTCTTCGTACACTTTTTTGAACAGCACACTGGTGTCATAGTCAACGGCAGACTCAAGGTCTTTAAGGAGTTCTTTTTTACTGACATTGAGCAAACGCAGCTTGAGTCGGGTGCTGGTTTCCGTGCCCATGACCATGTCATGCAAACCGCGCCAGGAGGCTTCCAGCGTTTGAAAAGAAGCGTCGTGCATGATGGCGTTGAGTTGATCCGAGAGCAACTTGTCGATCTCTGCAATGCGCTCGTTAATCATGGCGACGACCCCTTTATCAGGGCTGGCCTTCATGCCTTCATCCAGAATTTGCGTTGCAAACTGGCCGATTAGCTTCTTGGCGTAAGTGCCCTGCGAAGGCTCAAGCGCCATGTTGCCTTCTGTGATGATGCGATCAAGAAGACTGAGTTCGCTGTTTTCTGTACTGCCAGCGGCGCCTGTTGCGCTGCCCGCTTGTGGGTTATTTGCCATATCAATCACCGATCCAAAAAATGAGGGGTGTGCCGAAGCACCAACGAGGAGGGTTACGACTTATGAGGCGGCAGGTTCAGTCGATGGTTCGGGCTTGGATTCAGCCGCCTGAACGGGCGCGACAGAGTCAGGTTTCGCGCCAGCGGCCCCATTGGCTTCGGTGCGCAGGGTGGTTAAATCTTCTGTGTTTTGAATGATGTTTTCAAGCAAGGTGTCGAGTTCGTCGTTGCCGTCGAGTTTGGCAAGCAGGTCGCGCAGTTGCTGGCGGGCTTCCAGTAATTTAGCCAAGCGTGGCACCTGCTTGACGATGGACTCCGGGTGAAAGTCTTCAAACGTTTTGAAGTTCAACTCAATTTTGAGATTGCCAGTGCCCTTCATGGCATCAGGAACCGTCATGTCAAGTCGTGGCGAAATTTTTCCCATGATGTCGTTGAAATTGTCGCGGTCGATTTCAACCAAACGACGGTCTCTCAATTTGGGCAACGGCATGGCAGGTTGCCCCGACAAATCAGCCAGCAGACCCACGACCATGGGGAGTTCTTTCTTCTCTATCGCATTACCAATTTCTACGTCATACGTAATTTGGACTCGTGGGGGCCGATTACGGCCCACCCATTTTTGCATGCTGTCTGTCATAAATTTCCTTTAGAAAGATTGATAAAGATAACTAGATTTCGCAACAAATACACGACTTGATTGACTTGTCTTAGTGCAAACAAACGATGATATTTTTACATCAAAAAATGATTTGTGCGATGCGCCAAGTTTGATTTTTCTAAAGTGATGCAACAGGGCAGAGCTTACGGTGCCTCAGTTCACAAAGCTTGCATAAGCTTGCATAAGCTTGCATTTGGCATGGCGATGTGCCTTGACAAGGCCAATCGCCAGCTAACATCCTGCCATGACGGCAAGCTTAAAAATATGGTTTTGGATGGTCTTGGCATTCAGCCTGACCTGTGTGCAGGCCTTGGCGCAAGACTTGGTCACTGAGCGTGCCTTGTTTAAAGACCTCCACGGTGATTTGACGCTGGCCCAAGTGCAGCAAGCCCCTTTTACCAAGACCGGCCAAGTCGTAAGTCAGGGCTATACCCAGGCTACGATTTGGCTCAGATTCACTGTCAACGCACCGCCTGATCAGCCCACGCTGGTGTTGCGCATATTTCCGAGCCTGTTGGGCGATATAACCCTCTTCTCGCCTGATCTTGCCAGCACTGACCCGCTAACCCATGACCACTTGAGCCAGCCACTGCAGGCGCGCACCACACTGATAGACACCACGCCAGGCGAAAAAATTTTTTATCTTCGGCTCAAAACAACCGGTGTCTTATTTTTGGAAGCACGCGTAATGACCCTTGAACACGCACATCAAGAGGACATCCGGCGTGGGGTTGTGCTGGGCGCCATACTCGCTTGCTGTTTTGCGCTGATGAGCAGCTTGCTCGTGCTGATTGTGTTGCGCCGCGAGTTGCTCCACAGTTTGTTTTTGCTTCACTTCACCGTCTCTGTCGTTGTTTTTTTTAGTTGGCATGGCTATGTGGTTTATCTTTTTGGCGCTGATAGCTGGATGAACCCACGCAACACGTTCAACCTTCTGATCATTGCCAACATTTTTACCGGGCTGCTTTTTTTTCGGGCACTGCTGGGGCGGTTTAATCTTCCGCCATGGGGTCGGTCTGTTTTCTCCTTATTTTTCATCCTTTACCTGTCGTTGTTTGTATTGTTCTTTGTGCTGGATCAGCAACGCATCCTGAATTACTGCATGTGGATCGGTGTGGTCGCCTGCGTCTTGTTCATACCCTTAACGGGCGTTGTTTTCTACCGTCAGACAGCATCCACCTGGCTGATTGGCGGAATTATTGTTGTCGCAATCGTGCTCTTATTGCGCAGCATCCTCATCTTGCAGGGCGTCGTGACGCCTGATGATTCAATCATCAACATCATGGCTTTTCGGGTCTTTTTTATGACTGGCTATTTTTCCATCCTGCTGTTACTGATTGACCGTGAAAAAAAGAGTCTTTTCCAAACGCTAACCTTCAACGAAACAGTGGCACGGCAGTTTGCACAATCCGAGAAAAATCGCCGTGAAACCCAGGAACGTTTCATGACCATGCTGATGCACGAGCTGAAAACGCCCTTGTCCATCATCCAGTTAGCTGCCACGTCACTGGGGCGGCGTCTGTTGCCGGGTTGTGCAGACGCCACGCGCATTAAAAATATCCAGCGTTCGGTGGATGACCTGAATGCCATCATTGAGCGATGCGTTCAGGCGGATCAAATTGACCAAGGAGCGGCCCTGCTGAACAAACAGTTATTTAAAGTACAGAGCCTGACGGATGATTTACTGACAACTTTTGATACCCGCAGAATCAGCTTGATCAGCGACCCCACACAAACCGTCTTTTCCGATTACCAATACACACGTCTTATTCTTCAAAATTTAATGAGCAACGCCCTTAAATACTCCCCAGTAGGCAGCCCGATTGAGCTGCATATTCAAACGCTCGACGTCAAAAACACAACCTGTGTGCGGTTTGTTGTCTTAAATACGGTGGGTCTGGCGGGCCTACCTGATCCTGAGCGAATTTTTATGCGCTACTACCGTTCGGAGGCGGCGCGGCAATACGTTGGCGCCGGTCTTGGCTTATGGCTGGCGCAAGCGGTGGCCCAGCAGCTGGGATCACAAGTTAATTGTCAGATCGCTCAGGATAAAGTTTCTTTTAATTTTGAGTTGGCCAGCGCATGAGCATGGCTTGCCCCCATGTGGCCTCTGTCATCGTGGTTGAAGATAACGAGACGCTACAAGAAGAATTGGTACTGTTCTTGTCAGAAGAAGGATTTGATGTTCGCGGGGTCGGCTCTGGCGAGGAGTTGAACCAGGCCATCCAAGCCAGAAGTGCTGATATTTTGATTCTGGATCTCAACTTGCCCGTTGAAGACGGTATCAGCATCGCCAGGCGTATTCGCAATGCCTTACCCACGGTGGGCATCATTATTCTCACGGCCAGAGTGCGCAGCACAGATCGACTGGAAGGCTATGCCACAGGGGCCGACGTTTACCTGACCAAACCCACACGGCCCGAGGAGTTGGTGGCAGTTGTCAATAATCTTTTCGGGCGCATTGGGTCTGCCACGCCGCCTGTTCAATGGCAACTTGACATGACCACCCTCGCGTTAATAACGCCAAGTGGCAGTGAAATCAAACTCACAGGGGGCGAAGCGTTGCTTCTCAAGGCGCTGGCCCTTAACGGTCAATTTATGGATCATGCGGCACTGGTGGCGCGGTTGGGTGATGCAGACTATTCTGAAAAAACAAACAAAGCCAGGATGGAAGTTTTAATCAGTCGCTTGCGCACAAAACTGGCACCGCATGTCGGACTTGGTTTTGATATCAAGGCCCTGCGGGGTCGCGGCTATCAACTCGGTTTTTTGCTGGTGGTCAAAAATCTGAATGCCAGCCGATAGAAAACGACGCCGTCAACCAGGACGAGGCGGATTCAAGTCAATGCAAGTCAATGCAAGTTTGAAATAAATTATCGTCGTAAGCTCAGACCTTGAAGACAAAGTAAGACCTGTCACAAAATGTATGGCTTAACCGGAAAACAAAGATCTATGAAAAGTGAGCGTTCCGAACTTCTGACACCGGCAAAAACCGGGCTGACTAAAAAAGTTATTACCTATCAAACGCCCCTGAAAGTCACACTATCGAACTTTCAAATGGACTGGTTCACCATGACCGGCTCGTTCGCACTGGGTCTGGACACGAAAATAGTTGCCAGCCGCTTCAAACTCTTTATTGATGACAGTGGCCGGCTCAAATTTTCGGCACCGTCCAGCGATGCGGTTATTGACCTGACGCACGCCACAAAAAATGCGATCAATGACGCGCTCAGCCTCTTGGTTCCCCGGTTTTCGGGTTTGGGCCTTCATGCCTACACGCCTGAACGCCCCTGCCTTGCAGCACCTTTGACGGCACGCATCATTGATCATGAAGGCCTGGAGATCGCCAAGCGCCTGATTTGCGGCGTCACTTTTTCAGTGACCGTAGGCACACAGGCAAGCCAACACCGCCCGCTTAAAGGCTTGTGAAATCAGGCCGACGCTTTTCCATAAATGCCGTGAATGCCTCGCGGGCGGCTGGCTCGCTCATCATGCGGGCAAACAGCGTGCCCTCATCCACCATGCGTTCAGCCACGATACTGGCCTGACCTTTTTTCATCAGGCGCTTGGTCTCGATCAAGGCGGTCAAGGGCTTGGCAGCCAGCTTCTGAGCCTGGCGTTGCGCCAATGCGGCAGCCTCGGCGGGCGGCACAATGCGGCTGACCAAGCCCATTTCCAGCGCCGCCTCGACCATGAAAGGCTCACCCAGCAAGAGCGCCTCAGCCGCACGTCCGTAGCCCATTAACTGCGGCGCCAAATAACTGGAAGCGGCCTCAGGGCACAAACCCAAATTCACAAAAGGCATGGAAAACGCGGCATTATCACCGGCATAAACCAAGTCGCAATGAAACAGCATCGTGGTGCCAATACCCACCGCCGGGCCGCACACCGCCGCCACAATCGGTTTGGGGAACGTGCTGATGCCACGCAAAAATTGAAACACCGGCGCATCTTGCGTCACCGTGGGCGCGGCCAGAAAATCGCCAATGTCGTTGCCTGCGCTAAAAATGGTTTCGTGGCCTTGAAACACAACGGCACGAACGGCGTCATCGGCTTGTGCTTGCGCCAGCGCGTCGGCCATAGCGCTGTACATGGCCCCCGTGATGGAGTTCTTTTTGTTCACGCGATTCAAGGTGATGGTCATCACGCCAGCACTGGTGTCAATCAATATATCGGTCATGTTGTCTCTTTAAAAAATAGGAAAAGTACTTCGTGAAAATCAGGCTATCATCCCGATGAAGGATGACGCCGCTGTATTAAACTCGCTCGAAAATACCCGCCGCGCCCTGCCCCATGCCCACGCACATCGAGACCATGCTGTATTTGAGTTTGTGACGGTGCAGCGCGTGAATGGCGGTGGCGGCACGAATCGCGCCGGTGGCGCCCAACGGATGACCCAACGCAATCGCGCCGCCTATCGGATTGACTTTGGCTGGATCAAGCCCCAGCGTGTTGATCACGGCCAGCGACTGCGCCGCAAATGCCTCGTTGAGTTCAATCCAGTCGATGTCGTCCAGCTTCAACCCGGCATAACGCAACGCCGCCGGTATCGCCTCAATCGGACCGATGCCCATGAGGTGCGGCGGTACGCCTTTGGCGGCAAAGCTGACAAAACGCGCCAGCGGTTTCAGGCCAAATTGCTGAATCGCTTTCTCGCTGGCCAAGATCAGCGCCCCCGCACCATCCGAGGTTTGCGAACTGTTGCCCGCCGTGACCGAACCCCGCGCGGCAAAAGGTGTTTTGAGTTTGGATAGACCCGCCATCGAGGTATCCAAACGCGCCCCTTCGTCCAAGCTGACCAGCCGCTTTGTCTCGATCACGTCGCCGGTTAGCAAATTGGGTGCGCGGTCTGTGACTTCTATCGGCGTGATTTCATCGGCAAAGTGGCCTGCTTCCATGGCGGCCAGCGCCTTTTGGTGCGACTGAACGGCGAATTCGTCCTGCGCATCGCGGCTGATTTTCCACTGCGTGGCCACCTTCTCGGCAGTCAGGCCCATGCCGTAGGCAATGCCGATGTTCTCGTCGTTGTTGAACATGGCGGGCGACAGTGAGGGCGTGTTGCCCATCATCGGCACCAGGCTCATGCTCTCAACGCCAGCGGCCATCATCACGTCCGCCTCGCCCACGCGAATGCGGTCGGCGGCCATTTGTACCGCACTCAAACCCGAAGCGCAAAAACGGTTCACAGTAATCCCGCCAACGCTGATCGGTAAACCCGCCAGCACCGCGCCAATGCGCGCAATGTTCAGACCTTGCGGGCCTTCGGGAATGGCGCAACCGCAAATCAGGTCTTCAATCGCATTCGGATCAAGCGATGGCACTTGCGCCAGCGCCGCCTGCAAGGCCTTGACCAGCAAATCATCCGGGCGCGTATTGCGGAAAACCCCCCTATGCGAACGACCAATCGGTGTGCGCGTAGCCGCAACAATGTAGGCTTCCTGAATTTGTTTCATCGAAATTCCTTAGTTTCTGACCGGTTTTCCGGTGGACATCATGCCCATGATTCGCGCTTGCGTTTTCGGGTGTACCAAAAGTTTGCAAAAGGCCCGGCGCTCCAGCGTCATCACATACGCTTCGCTCACCAGACTGCCCGCATCCACATCACCGCCGCACACCACATGGGCGATCAGGCTGGCAATATGAAAATCGTGCGCGCTGATAAAGCCGCCGTCGCGCAGATTGACCAGCGAGCCTTTGATAGTGGCTGCACCGTTGCGCCCCGCTACGGCAAACAGGCGTTTGTGCGGCGCGCGGTAGCCGGAATGAAATAGGACTTTCGCTTCGTTGATGGCGACAAAGAGCAACTCGTCTTTGTGCGGCACGATCACATCGCTGTCCAGCAAGTAACCCAGTTTGCGCGATTCCAAGGCGCTCGTTCCTACGTTGGCCATGGCCGCAGCGGTAAAGCCTTCCGTCAGAAAAGGCAGCAAATCCTTGCCGGTAGAAATGGCCGCATTCTCGGCAGCGCGTCGGGCAATGTAAGTCAATCCGCCCGCACCCGGCACCAAACCAACGCCGACTTCTACCAAGCCGATGTAGCTCTCCATGGCGACCACGCGCTTGGCTGAATACACCGCCAATTCACAGCCACCGCCCAACGCCAAACCTTGCACAGCTGACACAACCGGCACGTTGGCGTAACGCAGTTTGAGCATGGCTTGTTGCATCGCCAACTCGGCCCCGTCAATGGCTTGAACGCCGCCCATCGCAAAGCCCGTCAGCACGGTTTGCAAATCAGCGCCCGCAGAAAACAACGCGTCAGGCGACCAGATCACCAAGCCTTGATAATCTTTTTCAGCCATCGCCAAACCCTGCAACAAGCCTTTAACCACGTCAGGGCTGAGGGTGTGCATCTTGGTTTTAAGGCTGGCAATCAACACGCCACCGTCGGCACTATGGCGGTCGTCGTTCAGCGTCCACAAACGAATTGCTTCGTCTTCGTGCAACGTCTTGCCAGCGGTTTGCGCTTGGGGCGCATGGGCACCGAGCACGCTTTCAGGAAAATATTGGCGGGCATACACCGGCAGACTGCGCGGCAAGACAAACGTCCCGGTCGTCGGATTCCACGAACCTTGCGCGGTATGCACGCCACCAGCCTCGGCCACCGGGCCTTTGAAAACCCAATCAGGTAGCGGCGCTTGGCACAAGGCTTTGCCTGCGTCAATGTCCTCTTGAACCATCTTGGCCACCGTGAGCCAACCAGCTTCTTGCCACAACTCAAACGGGCCTTGCTTCATGCCAAAACCCCAGCGCATACAAAAGTCCACATCGCGGGCGTTGTCGGCAATCGAGGCCAGATGCACAGCGGCGTAATGAAAGCTGTTGCGCAGAATTGCCCACAAGAATTGACCCTGTGCGCCTTCGCTGTTGCGCAATAATTTCAGACGCTCAGGTGCAGGTTTTTTCAACATGCGATCATAAACCTCGTCACCCTTTTGACCGGCTGGCACGTAGTCTTTGGCGGCCAAGTCAAAACGCAGAATATCTCGCCCGACTTTCTTGAAAAAACCGGCGCGGGATTTCTGACCTAGATGGCCCATTTCAAGCAAGGTTTTGAGCACCTCGGGCGTGGCAAAACTGGCGTAGAAAGGATCTACTTCCAACGTCAACGTGTCTTGCAGTGTCTTGATGACATGGGCCAGGGTGTCCAGCCCCACTACGTCAGCGGTGCGGAAAGTGCCTGAACTGGCACGACCCAACTTCTTGCCGGTGAGGTCGTCCACCACGTCATAAGTCAAGCCAAAATTCTCGACCTCTTTCAAGGTGGCCAACAGGCCCGCCACGCCCACGCGGTTGGCAATAAAGTTGGGCGAATCTTTGGCGCGCACGACGCCTTTTCCCAGGCTGCTGGTTACAAAAGCTTCCAGGTCATCCAGAATTTTCGGTTGCGTGGCGGGCGTGTTAATCAGTTCCACCAGCCTCATGTAACGCGGTGGATTGAAGAAGTGAATACCGCAAAAACGCGGCTTGATGTCTTCGGGCAGCGCGTCGCTCAATTGGGTAATCGACAGGCCCGAGGTGTTGGACGCAATGATGGCGTGCGGCGCTAAAAAAGGCGCCATCTTTTTGTAGAGATCGCGCTTCCAGTCCATGCGTTCGGCAATCGCTTCAATCACCAGATCGCAGTCCTTGAGCAAATCCATGTGCTCTTCATAATTGGCCTGCTGGATCAAAACAGCGTCTTCCGGCACACCCATCGGCGCGGGTTTAAGTTTTTTCAGACCCTCAATGGCGCGGGTCACGATGCCGTTTTTAGGGCCTTCTTTGGCCGGTAGATCAAACAAAATAACCGGTACTTTGACATTGACCAAATGCGCCGCAATTTGCGCGCCCATCACACCGGCACCGAGCACGGCAACTTTTTTGATATTAAAGCGAGACATGTGGGTTCCTGAAATTTGATTAAGCCAAGGCGGCATCCGTGTCCATCAACACGCGGCTACCGGCGCGGGCAGTGCGCATCAACGTGGCGGTTTCGGGGAACAGTTTGGCAAAGTAAAAACGGGCCGTCTGCAGCTTGGCCAGGTAGAACGGATCGGGGTTGCCTGTCGCGATTTCACGCAGCGCCACTTGCGCCATGCGCGCCCAAAAGTAGCCAAAGACCCAATGCCCGGCCACGCGCAAATAGTCCACCGCCGCCGCGCCCACTTCATCAGGATTTTGCAAGCCCTTGAAGCCAATTTCGGTGGTGAACTTGGTCATTTGGTCGCCCAGAATCGCAATCGGCGTGATGAACTCGGCCATCTTCTCGTTCACCCCTTCTTCTTCCACCAGTTGAGCGACCAGCTTGCCAAACTTGCGCAGCGTCGCGCCGTTATTGCCCAGCACTTTGCGGCCCAACAAATCCAGCGACTGAATGGTGTTGGTGCCCTCGTAAATCATGTTGATGCGGGCATCGCGCACCAACTGCTCCATGCCTGACTCCTTGATATAGCCGTGCCCGCCGAACACCTGCAGACAGCCGGAAGTGGCCGTCCAGCCGTTGTCGGTGATGAAGGCTTTGACGATGGGCGTGAGCAGCGCCAGCATGTCGCCGGACTCTTGGCGCACTTTCTGATCCGGGTGGTTCAGCTCTTTTTCCATCAACATGGAACTGAAACTCATCAAGGCCCGACCGCCCTCGGCATAGGCTTTGGCCGTGAGCAACATCTTGCGCACGTCGGGGTGAACGATGATGGGGTCAGCGGGTTGGTCTTTGGCTTTGGGGCCGGCGAGCGAGCGCATTTGAAGGCGATCTTTGGCGTAAGCCAGCGCGTTTTGATACGCCACTTCAGTCAGACCCAAAGACTGATTGCCCACGCCCAGACGTGCGGCATTCATCATCACAAACATGCCGTTCATGCCTTTGTTGGGCTGACCCACCAGCGTGCCGACCGCACCGTCGAGCACGATCTGCGCTGTGGCGCTGCCGTGAAGCCCCATTTTGTGCTCCAGACCGCCGCAATAAATACCGTTGCGTTCGCCCAGACTGCCGTCTTGGTTCACCAGAAACTTGGGCACGATAAACAAGCTCACACCCTTGATGCCCGGCGGCGCATCGGGCAAGCGGGCCAGCACCAAATGAATGATGTTGTCCGCCATGTCGTGTTCACCGGCGCTGATAAAAATCTTGTTGCCAGTGAGTTTGTAGGTGCCATCCGCCTGCGGTTTGGCTTGGGTGCGCATCAGGCCCAGATCGGTGCCGCAATGGGCTTCGGTCAGGCACATCGAACCGGTCCACTCGCCGCTGGTCATCTTGTGCAGGTAGGTCTGTTTTTGCGCTTCGGTGCCGTGGGCGCGCAGGGCGGTGTACGCACCCTGCGTCAGGCCGGGATACATGGCCCACGCCTGATTGGCGCTGTTGAGCATTTCGTAAAACATCTGATTCACCACCAGCGGCAAACCCTGACCCCCAAAAGCGGGGGCGCAACCGAGTGCCGCCCAGCCGCCTTCGACGTACTTGGCATACGCTTCTTTGAAGCCTTTGGGCGTCGTCACGGTATGGGTCGCCTGATTGATCGTGCAGCCTTCGGTGTCGCCACTGATGTTGAGCGGAAAAACGACATCAGCCGCAAATTTACCGCCCTCCTCCAGCACCGCATTCAGGGTGTCGGCATCCATGTCGGCGTGTTGCGGCATGGCCTTGAAATCGTCAACCACGTTGAGCACTTCGTGCATCACAAACTGCATGTCACGCAAAGGCGGGGTGTAGATAGGCATGTTGATTACTCCTTGAGGGGTGAGATAGATGAGGATGAATGTGCTGAGTCGGCCGCAACGGGCTGGCCGTAACGCCTGAGAATATTTTCAAAACCTTGGTTGGCGCGTGCGATAGAAATCGGGTTTTTCAAAAACCGGGCTTCATAGTGCAAGGCCAAAATGAGTCCGTGCATCTCAAAAGCCATTTGCTCTTCATCGGCCTCGGGGTGCAGATGGCCTTGCGTTTTAGCTTGAACGACGGCGCGGTGCATCGCGGCCAGCCATGTTTTGACCGCACTGGCGAGGGCATCGCGCACCGGGCCGGTTCGGTCATCAAACTCGACGGCACCACTGATGAAGATGCAGCCCGAATGAATCTCAACGGCCACGCGTTTCATCCAGTTATCAAACAAGGCTTTAACACGCGGCAAACCACGCTCGTGCGTCATGGCGGGTAAAAAAACTTCTTCAAAAAACCGGGCGTAATAAGCATGAACAACAGAAATTTGCAGCTCTTCGCGTGAGCCAAAATGCGCAAAAACACCTGACTTACTCATGTGTGTCACCTCGGCCAAGGCGCCAATACTCAGGCCTTCCAATCCAATTTCGGTGGCGAGTTGGAGGGCGGCATCGACAATGACTTGTTTGGTTTGCTGCCCTTTGTGCAAAGCATGGCCCGCGCGTGCACTTGGGCGCGGATGGGTTCGGGCAGAAAGGACGGGGTTTTCAGAAGTGGACATAGTTAACAGAAAAGAACGACCGTTCTATTTTGCAACTATTTGGCGAGTCCGAATCAGCTTGCGGCGAGTTCTAGGCATTTTCTCCTAGAAAATAACCGGGTTTACCCGCGTGTTATTAAAGTATCAAAACCAGGCTGGCATCTAGGTGTTCTGAAGGCAAACACCGAAAACCTGACCGGGTGTAACGCTGCAAACGCCCGATCAAAAAAGCCGTCATGACAGACGCCTGCACTTGGGCATCCAGACCGGGGGTTGCCGAATCGCTCAACGCGGTGGCCCCCCTCAGCGTTTGTCTAAGCGTGGCTTCAATCTTGTCAAAAAACAGGTTCATGCGATCCTGCAAGCGGGCGTTTTCAAAAACCAAGGCGTCGCCCACCATAACGCGCGTCATGCCTGGATTCTTTTCAGCGAACTGCATCAGCATGGCAATGACTTTGCCCGCTTGACGCGTGCCCGACGCAGCGTCCCTCACGCCGACGGTACTTTCACGCGCATTAATCTGGTTGATCAGCAAAAACACGGTCTGTTCAATGAACTCAATCAACCCCTCGTACATTTGCGCCTTGCTGGCAAAGTGGCGGTACAGCGCTGCCTCACTCACCTCAAGACGGGCGGCCAAAGCGGCGGTGGTGACGCGCTCCATGCCGGGTTGCTCCAGCATAGCGGCCAAGGCCTGCAGTATTTGTACCCGGCGCTCGCCGGGTTTAGGGCGCTTGCGAACCAAAGTCATCGGTTCAGGTGCGCACGCGTTTTCGCGAGAAGTAGCAGAAAAGATAGTAGTTTTAGCGTCGGACATGGGGCACTAGGCAAAAGAATTTTCGATTCTCGCATAGCAGAATTTGCACATTTTGAAAATGTTAAATCGCTAATGACTCCCAACGTTCATCCGATTTTTTTCAGTACGAGCGAATCATGGTGCCAAACGCCTGATCCGTCAAAATCTCCAGCAACAGCGCATGAGGCACACGACCATCAATAATGTGAACCGAATTCACACCGCTTTTGGCGGCATCCAGCGCTCCGCTGATCTTGGGCAACATGCCGCCACTGATGGTGCCATCCGCAAACAAGTCTTCAATCTGACGCGCAGTGAGATCGGTAATTAACTGGCCTTGTTTGTCGAGCACGCCGCTGATGTTGGTCAACATCATTAGTTTTTCAGCCTTGAGTACGGTGGCCAGTTTGGCCGCCACCACGTCGGCGTTGATGTTGTAACTTTCGTTGTTTTCACCAAAGCCAATCGGGCTGATGACTGGAATAAAAGCATCATCTTGCAGCGCTTTGACCACGCTGGGGTCAATGCTGACAATCTCGCCGACCTGACCCACGTCGTGCTCTTTGCTCGGGTCCAGCGTATCGAGAAGTTTGAGTTTCTGGGCGCGAATCATGCCGCCATCGCGCCCGGTCAGACCGACTGCCTTGCCGCCTGCCTGGTTGATGAGGCCCACAATGTCTTGCTGAACTTCACCGGCCAGCACCCACTCCACCACTTCCATGGTTTCGGCGTCAGTGACGCGCATCCCTTGAATGAATTCGCCTTTTTTACCCAAACGCTTGAGCGCGGTTTCAATTTGCGGCCCGCCGCCATGCACTACAACCGGGTTAATGCCGACCAGTTTGAGCAATACCACATCTTCGGCAAAATCGGCCTGCAAAGCCGGGTCAGTCATAGCATTGCCACCGTATTTAATCACCATGGTTTTGCCATGAAACTGGCGAATATAAGGCAGCGCCTGTGCCAGAATCTCTGCTTTGTCGCGCGGCGCAATATGAGTGGTGTCGGTCATGGTTGTTGTGCTTGAGGTCGTTAAATGCATCACGTTATACACAAGTCGAAAAAACTCAATGAAATCAACGATGTTGCCAAAAACGAACATCGTTGATTTATAACGGTTTTTTGTACTTGTGTATAAGGCAATGCGTTAAATGTCAATGTGTCAGTCTATATAGATAACAAGCCGCCTGCATGATCACCACGCAGGCGGCTTGCCTGACATACCGAAAAATGGTTGGTTGAAAACCAATCAGTATCAATTTATCTATTAGTCGTTAATGGAAAACTGTTCTTTGGTTTGACCTTGTGACAACAGCGCCGTGAGCCAACGCGGCGTCAAGCCCCGACCACTCCAGGTTTCTCCATTGGGACCTCTGTATTTGGCGGCGGCTGGCTTGGTTGCAGATGAACTGCCCTTGCGCGAACGTCCTTTGACGGCATCAAGGTCTTTTAAAGTAATGCCATAAGCTGTCATCTTGACCAGAATTTCCTGGACAACTTTATCAAACTCTTGCGTCCTGATTTCATGGGCCTGCTTTTGCAGCTGTTCTATCTGATTTTGGATTTCAATTAAATTATTCACGACTAACACCTAACTCTATAAATTAAAAATCCCTGCTATTGTCAATTTTTTAATTTTTTTAATGCTGCATATTATCTCTTCTAAAAACTTTAGAACTGATGTGAGTTTAAAAAAACTTAACACAACCTGAATTTGGCAGGCTGGTCAACCAACTCGCCAGCATCACTCTATGATAAGAGTAACAAACCTTCAGCCAGATCAATGGCAAGGGCTGCGTCCACCTGACGACCCATCTCTCCACACCCCAAAAAATAACCCCATGTATTACGGCGAAAAGTTCAACGCATTAACTCACCTCTTGGGCGCCATATTGGCGCTGGTAGGCACCTTGGCACTTATCGTGCTGGCCGTGCTGGATGGCGATCCGTGGAAAGTGACGAGTGTCTCGATTTATGGCATCACGCTGGTGCTGCTCTACAGCTTTTCAACGGCTTATCACAGCGTACAAGGCCGCGCTAAAAACATTCTTCGCAAGCTCGACCATCACAGCATCTATTTGCTGATTGCTGGCAGTTACACCCCATTTTGTCTGGTCACGCTGCGTGGCCCTTGGGGCTGGTCGCTGCTGGGTTTGATCTGGGCACTGGCCGCCTTTGGCATTCTGCAAGAACTCAGACCTCAAAAAAGCTCACGCACCCTGTCAGTGGTGATTTACGTCGTGATGGGCTGGGTCGCCCTTGGGGCGCTGGTGCCTCTGTTGCAGATACTGGGTCCGGCGGGTTTTGCCTGGGTTGGCGCTGGCGGCCTGTTTTACACCGTTGGTATTATCTTTTTTGTACTCGACAAGCGACTGCCCCACGCACACGGCATCTGGCACCTGTTTGTACTCGCAGGTAGCGCCTGTCACTACATCGCCATCCTGCGCTACGTGCTTTAAATTCTGCCTCATTCATTACGCAGCGTAAGACTATGCCAATCGTTTGCGCTTTGTAAAAACTCAAACAAATTAGACTGTGCTCTCAGCTAATGCACAGGAGTTTTCGCGGAATGAATTTGAGAACAAAAATAAAAAGAATTACTGCCTCAGTCAGTCTCTTTTTAATCGTCATGACCCCCGTTCTGGCGCAGGAAATGGTCAGCATCAAAGGCTCCACCGTCAATATGCGCGCCGGACCTAGCACCACGGCCAAAATTCTATGGGAGCTGGACAAAGGTTACCCCTTGCAAGTGCTCAAGCGTCAAGGCAGCTGGCTGCAGGTGCGCGACTTTGAAAATGATCGCGGCTGGGTAGCCCGCTCGCTGACGCAGACCGTTCCTCACCATGTGGTTAAAGCCAAAGTCACTAATATCCGTCAAGGGCCAGGCACGCAGCACCCCATCATCGGCAAGGCCGAACACGTTGAATTGCTCCGCACCCGTGGTAAAAAATCTGACTGGGTTCAAGTTGAGCGCTCAGGTGGTCAGACGGGCTGGATTGCCAAGCGTTTGCTCTGGGGTTGGTAAATTTCTGAATCGGCATTGCCTTGAAACATTGGCAAATGCCCTTATCATTAGCACTCGTAAGAGTTGAGTGCCAATGAACTTCTGTTCTCTCAGCCTTTCTCTTTAAATGACGGCGTGACCGCTTTTTGAAGTTGACACGCTTAATTTTTAACCCCTGTTTTAAATCCAAAAGGAGCTCCCATGAAACTTCGTCCTCTGCACGACCGCGTGATTGTCAAACGCGTTGAAAACGAAACCAAAACCGCTTCCGGCATCGTCATTCCTGACAGCGCAGCTGAAAAGCCCGATCAAGGCGAAGTCTTGGCTGTGGGTCCAGGCAAGAAAAACGACAAGGGCGAAGTTAGCCCGATGGCTGTCAAAGTCGGCGACCGCGTGTTGTTCGGCAAGTACAGCGGCCAAACCGTCAAGGTTGACGGCGATGAGTTGCTCGTCATGAAAGAAGACGACCTGTTCGCTGTTGTCGAGAAATAATTTCTCACGCCTTGCTTTTTAATTAATTAACTGAATTCGGAGTCATCACATGGCAGCAAAAGATGTAGTTTTCGGCGGCGAAGCCCGCGCACGCATGGTCGAGGGTGTCAACATCCTGGCCAACGCCGTTAAAGTAACCCTCGGCCCTAAAGGTCGTAATGTGGTCTTGGAGCGCTCATTTGGCGCCCCTACCGTGACCAAAGACGGCGTGTCCGTCGCTAAAGAAATCGAACTCAAAGACAAATTGCAAAACATGGGTGCGCAATTGGTCAAGGAAGTCGCTTCCAAAACCAGCGACCTCGCAGGCGATGGCACGACGACAGCCACTGTGCTGGCGCAAGCTATCGTGCACGAAGGCATGAAATACGTGACCGCCGGCATGAACCCGATGGACCTGAAACGCGGTATCGACAAGGCGGTTACCGCCCTGATCGTTGAACTGAAGAAGGCCTCAAAACCAACTACCTCCTCTAAAGAAATCGCCCAAGTCGGCTCAATTTCTGCCAACTCTGACGAAACCATCGGCAAGATCATTTCTGACGCAATGGCCAAAGTGGGTAAAGAAGGCGTGATCACGGTTGAAGACGGCAAGTCACTTGACTCCGAACTCGATGTGGTTGAAGGTATGCAGTTTGACCGTGGCTACCTGTCACCCTACTTCATTAACAACCCAGAAAAGCAAGCCGCTTTGCTGGATGACCCGTTTGTGCTCTTGTACGACAAGAAAATCAGCAACATTCGTGACCTGCTGCCGACCCTTGAACAAGTCGCCAAATCGGGCCGCCCCCTGCTGATCATCTCTGAAGATGTCGAAGGCGAAGCCTTGGCAACTTTGGTGGTCAATACCATCCGTGGCATTCTGAAGGTTGTCGCAGTCAAGGCACCAGGTTTTGGCGATCGTCGCAAGGCTATGTTGGAAGACATCGCCATCCTGACCGGCGGCAAGGTCATTGCTGAAGAAATCGGTCTGTCACTCGAAAAAGTGACTTTGGCTGACCTCGGTTCAGCCAAGCGCATCGAAGTGAGCAAAGAAAACACCATCATCATCGACGGTGCTGGTGCTGCTGCTGACATCGAAGCCCGCGTCAAACAAGTGCGCATTCAAATCGAAGAAGCCACCAGCGACTATGACCGCGAAAAACTCCAAGAGCGTGTTGCAAAACTCGCCGGTGGTGTTGCCGTGATCAAAGTTGGCGCTGCCACTGAAGTCGAAATGAAAGAGAAAAAAGCCCGCGTTGAAGATGCCCTGCACGCTACTCGCGCTGCCGTGGAAGAAGGCATTGTGGCTGGTGGCGGTGTGGCTTTGTTGCGCGCCAAGCAAGCTGTTGGCGCACTTAAAGGTGCCAATGCAGATCAAGATGCTGGTATTAAACTGGTGATGAAAGCGATTGAAGCGCCTTTGCGCGAAATCGTTTACAACGCTGGCGGCGAAGCTTCGGTGGTCGTTAATGCCGTGTTGGCGGGCGAGGGCAACTACGGCTTCAACGCGGCCAATGACACCTATGGCGACATGATCGAAATGGGTATTCTGGACCCTACCAAGGTGACCCGCACGGCGCTGCAAAACGCAGCCTCTGTGGCCTCTTTGATGTTGACGACCGAATGCATGATCTGTGAGGCGCCTAAGGACGATTCAGCAGGCGGCATGGGCGGTGGCGACATGGGTGGCATGGGCGGTATGGGTGGCATGGGCGGCATGGGCATGTAATTTGCCCACGGCACATTCGTATTTCTCATTTAAAACTAACGCTGGTTTGAATCCTTGCCCTTCAGGGGAATAGAATTTATTTGGGAGAGGTGTCGCCTCTTCCAAATTCTACGGATTTAGATCCTGCGCATTAGCCTAATGCGTTGATAGTTTGAGTTTTGAAGCCGAGATTGCTTGAAGGTCGTACCTGTAATGGGTACGGCCTTTTTATTTGGCTCCACGGGCCTGAACACCTAGGGAAACTCTGCATAACTCCTGCAGTTGTGTGGTTGATGTAAGCCCATCACGTTATACACAAGTCCCCCATGCGTTATGCTACATATTTAATAGCGGGTGATAAAAATGAGTTGGGCTGTCACTGAATTTGAAAGTCTCGATCTGGGCGACCCCAGACGTAATCGGCGCGCCATTCGTCTGATGG
>CAIJRK010000051.1 GCA_903823025.1 uncultured beta proteobacterium | reverse complement strand
GGCTTACCTGAAGGACGTGTTGACCAAGTTGCCGACCTGGCCCAACTCGCGCCTGGCGGAGTTGCTACCCCACCGCTGGATCGCGCCTGCCTCTACTTGATCGATTGCGCACGGTCAAGATGGGTTCGCCGCGTGCTTACTTGGCAATACTGGTATCGCGTCCAAAACGCAGCGCTTTTCGCACGTCAGATTTCAACTCTCGCGCCACTTGCTCAAACAACGGCTTGAACGCCTCAAAGTCCGCGCACGGCGTGCGGTCGGCAATTTCTTCCGCCGCCCGCTTTTCAGCCGTGGAGCGCACATGGCGCAGCACGGTCATGTCGTTCTGGTCGGTGGACTCAAGGCGCCCATTCACGCCAATCCCCAAATCGGCCAACAAGGCGTCTTCGTCCAGGTCTTGTGCGTTGGCTAGGGCCGATGCGTTACCGGCTAACAGGCCGGGCGCATCCAGTCCGGCCAGCAGCGTTGGGGCTTCGGGCAACTGGCGAAGCTGGTCCAGGCGCACGGCATAGAGGCGCTCGAAGATGTCGCGTCCTTCGCCATGCAGCGGGGCGCGGCCATGGGTCTGGTAGAAACGCAAAACGTCTTCAAAACCCGCAATGATGCGTTCCTCGCGCGGGGTTCGGCTGGCGGTTTTGATCGGGGTGATTTCAAGGCCCAGATCAGCGAGCAGTTCGTCTTCGTCAATATCAGCCATGGCTCACCTCACTGGGTTTGGCGGCCAATTCCGCCGCCTTGTAGCGCATGAACGCGGCCACGCCTTCGGCCATGTGCTTTTCCCACGGATCGGCGGCGTTGATGTCGGGCAGGCGGCCTCGCTCCTGCTTGAAAGTTCTGGCGCGGGCGGTCAGTTCAACCGCCTCATCACGGGGAATGCTCACCTTCTTGGCGGCAATGCTGGCTTGCACCTGGCGCAGCGATTTCTCATCCATCGCTTTTGCCAGCACGGCATAAGCGGCATCGAAGGGGTTGATGCGGTCGATCAGGTCAATGTCCAGGTCGCGCACATTGACGAACTTGCGCACGCCATCAATCAAGGCGGTGCCGCCTTGCGCCGTGCCGCCACCGTTGGTATCGGCTACGGCGAGCGCCAGCTTGGCCTGCTGCGTGATGTTCATGGCGGCAATGGCGTGTTGCCGAATGGCCTCCTGATCAACCGCGCTCAAGTCCGGGTAGCGTTCGCGCACGATCTTGCCCATGCGCAACTGGGTCAGCTCTTCGGGCAAGGTGTTTTCTTTGTCAAACAGGCCGCGCTCCAGCACCGTTTTGTCTTGCAAAAAACTGGTCACGACTTCGTTCAAATCTTCCTTGCAAATGCGCGTGGCCTCCGGGCTATTTGGCGTGACCAGCCCGTTGATTTCGACGTGAATTTGCCCCGTGTCCGTGTTCACGCCTATGTTGCGCCCGCCGTCCTGGTAGCCGTCCTCGCCGTAATCAAAGCCGTCCTTCGGGCCGTTGTATTTGGGGGTGAATTCATAGCGCGGTGCCAAAACCTGTTCCATCAGCAAGCTGGCAGAAATGGCCTTGAGCATGTCGTTCACCGCCTCGGCCACGGCGGACTGGTCGGCTGTGGGTTCGGCAATCAGGTTGGTGAAGCGTGCGCGTTCTTTGCCTTGGGCATCGCGGGTGGCGCGGGTGGCGCGGCCAATGATTTGCACAATTTCAGTCAGGCTGCTGCGGTAGCCAATGGTCAGGGCGTGTTCGCACCAGATCCAGTCAAAGCCTTCTTTGGCCATGCCCAGCGCGATGATGACATCGACGTTGTCGCGGTTGTTCTTTTGCGCGGGGTCTTTCAGCGCGCCCAACACGCGCGTTCGTCGGGCCGGGTCGCTGTCATCCACCAAGTCCGCCACTTTCAACGTGCGCCCGTCTTTGGCTGCAATCAGATGAAAGCCGGTGGCTGGGTCAACGCCTTTCCATTCGCCCAAGCCGTGCATGATTTCATCCACTTCGCGCTGCTTGTCTTTGAGGCTTTCGCGCGCATTCACATTGGGAATATGGACGATGGTTTTCAGCGCCGGATCCAACACCTTGGCGACTGCATCCACGTAAGGGCCGGTGTAGAAAAAGTAGCCAATGTCGAGCGACTTGAGCCATTGGTAGCCGTTGAGTTGCTCGTAGTAGGTGTAGGTGATGGTTTCAAACCGGGCTTCATCCGTCGGGGCCAGCACCGCCTCGCTGTCGCCCCGAAAGTAGGAGCCTGTCATGGCCACCAGATGCACTTTGTCGCGGTTGATCAGCGCGCCCAACTGATTGCCCAGTTTGTTGTCCGGGCTGCTGGAGACGTGGTGAAACTCGTCGATGGCGATCAGGCGGTTGTCGAACGCTTCCAGCCCCAGCTCATCCACCGCAAAACGGAAAGTGGCGTGGGTGCAAACCAAAATTCGGTCAGCGCTGGCCAGAAATTCGCCCACCGCCTTGACCTTGGACTTGGCCACGCGCACATCGTCCACGCCGGGCGCGTTGCACAGATTCCACTGCGGGGCGACTTGCCAATCCCAATCAAAGCCGTATTGACTCAGCGGCTCATCGGCAAAGCTGCTGCCAATGGAGCGCTCGGGCACCACGATGAGGGCTTGGCGCAAGCCCTGGTTGTGCAGCTTGTCCAGCGCGATGAACATCAGCGCCCGCGATTTACCCGAGGCCGGTGGCGATTTGATCAACAGGTATTGCTCGCCGCGTTTGGCATAAGCGCGCTCCTGCATGGCGCGCATCCCCAGCGCGTTGGCCTTGGCTGATGCGCCCGTGCGCGCCGTGCTGATGGACACCGAGGGCACGGTGTAGGCGTTGGTGGGGTTGGTGATTGGGGTCATGGTGTTTATGTTCGGGAAGCAGGGAGAAAATTATTGATTAGCGAATGATCCGCAAATGATCCGTATTGATCCGTATTGATCCGCAAACCACCGACCTCAAGACGCAGCCGACTCGGTATAAGTCGTCGCTTTACTTTGTCCGTGCCTGACGATCTGGTCTGCAGCGAGCATCCTTTGCAGTAAGCGCTTGACCTGTCCCTCGGTCAACCGACACAAATCTATCACCTCTGCTCGCTTGATCTGCCCATGCTGGCGGATGTAGCTCAACACCATTTGCTCGTGCTGAATCGGGCCAAAGCCCACTTGGCGCGTGTACGCTGCCTTGTCGCTCACCACCGAATACACCGAGGCCGACAGGGTGTAGCTGCGCCCTCGGGTATTGCCATGCGCCTCCACCAATCCAGCTTCAGTTAACGCCTCCAGTGTGCGTTTGGCACGCGCGGTATCGCGTTGAATAGTGGCAGCCAAAGCCGATGCTGTCAGGCGTTTGGATTCGCGCAAAGCGCCCAGCGCAATCAGTGAATCTATGGGCAGTTCTGTGTCACGCTGGCGCTCAATGTCAACCACCATGCGGCGAAAAGCCATATCGGCGGGAATCGTGGGTAACTCCAGCACCACATTTTGTGCATCCGTGCGGCCATAGTCAGGTGCTGGGCGGCCAAACTTGAGCATGCCGCGATAAATCGTACCCACCCCACGCCCCGAGCGCTCTACCACGCCAATACGCTTCATGGCATCGGCCAAGGCGCGGTTGCGCGGACGTGGCTCCGTCACCAGTAAATTGGCCAAGGTCACCCCATCGACCAGCCCACCGGGGTTGCTGATCACCAAGGCCTCATCTTCCAAGCGCACATGCACCGCGCCCAAACGGTGGTAGTCGCGGTGAATCAGTGCATTGGCGACTGCTTCACGAAAAGCCGCCATATCCACCATGGGTACGGGCACGCGGAACATGCCCACCTGCAACTCCTGTTCGGGGTTGTAGGGGCGAAAGTTGGTTTCCAGCCAATCCAAGGCCTTGAGCAGCGGATAGCGTCGGAACTCGTTGAACCGCACCGCTTGCTGCGCCAACACCTGAAACGCCAGCTCATGCGTGGCTACTCGCTGCTGTAACGCAGTTTCCCGGCCAATCAACAAAAGACCCGCGAGCGTTGGTAATCGGCTTCCGTCAGGCTGACGCTGGGTCAGCCCCAAGGCACCGTCCAGCGCTTCATCATCGAGTTCCAGCAGCACACGGTCGCCGCCATATTTTTGAACCGCCTGGCGCAAACGCTCGCGCTCCAGCGGATCAAAGTCGGCCAGCGTGCAACCCAGCACGGGTTGGGCGGACACATCCGTCAGTCCAAAGCTGGATGCCCGACTGATCCGTTCGTGCGGCAACAGGGGCACACATTCGGGCGTGCCATCGTGCTTGATGCGGCGGCGCAAATACACGCCCGCCTGAGTGGCCACCTCGCTGGAGGCCTTGGGCACGCGGATTCGGGCCACCTGAAAACCATCGACGTCCACCGACTGCACATCGACCTGCAATGCGGGCGACGTGCGTGCCGCCACCAAACCTGCCAGCCCCATCAGCGCCGCGTGATCGGGGTGCAGTCCTGTTGCCCGTCCGTCGTCTTCCACACCCAACCAAAGCTCACCGCCCTCGGTGTTGGTCAAGCAGACGAGAGCCTCGACCAGATCGGTATCAGGCAGGCGCTTGCGGTCGCTTTTGAACTCAACAGTCAGTGTTTCCGCTGGCGGCAATTTGGACGAAGGGTTACTGCGCTGCGTGCTCATAGCGAATTCTTCTCACTGAACTTGCTCATGCTTTTTTCCCCTTCGTCACTTTCTTCGCGGGCGTGGCTTTGGTCGCCGCTGTCATCTTGGTGTACAGCTCAAACAGTTTTTCCAGCCGCTCGGTGTCGTTTTTGAAACGGCGGCCAATGTAGATGCGCTCCAGCACTTCGTCGTTGCGCGCGTGGGCTTGGCGCAGGTTGTCGGGCATGTCGTCCGGAGCGTAGAGGTCGGCGATGGTGGCGGGGAAATGGGACTCGCGGGCCAGCAGGATGGCTTCGGCACAGGTGGTCAGGTCGGCTTTGTTTTGCTCGGTGAGCAGGGGGATGGGGAAGGTGTTGTAGCAAAGTGCCGAGGTATACCGAATGTCTGTCTTGAGTCTGCCAGCCACCGCGCGTACCCAGGAAATATGCATAGCCGACGAAACAATCGCGAAAATGTGGGTCTTGGGAGACTGCACAATGCTTGCTGCATTGCTCACGATATAGCGATCGTCCAATAGGCCTGCCGTGATGTATTCGCGCCTCTCCGAAAAGACGGTCGGGATAATGAGCTGAAGACCACGTTGCTTGTTTATCCATGCAAATTTGTGAGGACGACCGACTGCTGTTTGTGCTCGTGTACCTGCATTTGCTCGAAATCTTCTAAGAACCTGTTCACGATCTTTAAGCCTGTAAAAATAGGCTCATGAGAACCAAGCAATACCCCAGTGATATCAGTCGCGAGCAATTTGAACAGATCGAGTCTTTGCTGAGCAGCATCCGCAAAAAGACAAAACCACGCACCGTCGATTTGTACGAGGTGTTCTGTGGCGTGCTGTACCTGC
>CAIJRK010000050.1 GCA_903823025.1 uncultured beta proteobacterium | reverse complement strand
GATGCGAAGACCTTCACATCGACCATCAAGGACTTTTTTCAGACCCGCTGGCGCAAACTTTCTAAATCACTCACTAACCGATTTCTAGATAACTTTCAGGTCATCAAAAAACCTGCATTTTGATTCGCGATTGCTATATCAGCTGAGGATTGTCCTGTGATCGGTCCAGCGACACATCGACAATCACAAGTTTTGCCAAGCCTTGACAAATCGCTTCCAATTCACTTTGATGGTGCGAAATTAACTCTTGAAACAAGGCAAAATTTTCTACAATCAACTGACTGCTTTCAGACGGCATATCCACGTTTTTCAAGATTGACAACAGGGTTTCTTTGTCCGTTTCAGAGAGAATCAATTTAAAGTGACGCTCACCCTCTTCATCCGGGTTAAGAAGGTAGTAGTTACGCAATTTCTTGGCAGAAAAAGCTTCCAGTAATTCACCTACGCCATGGTCTTCAAAATGTTTCGCTAACGCGGCAATCAACAGTGTGCTGGTGGTCAAGCGCTGCTGACCATCAATAACCAGCAACGCTTCTTGCTGTACCACATTGCCCAAACCGCGTTCGACATAAACGATGGCACCGACGAAGTGGGCCGTAATCTTTTCATCCCGACCCGCGCGTAGCAAATCGGCCCATAGCTGACGGCATTGGGTTGCGGTCCAGGAATAGTTCCGCTGGTAAATCGGAATGACAAACTGGGGTGATTTTTTGAGAAACTTGAGTAAGTTTGCTTCGGTTGCTTTCATTTTTTTATCTCCCTGAAAATTTATAAGCATCCCTATCTCGTCCGCGGCGAAGGATGCTGCCCGGGTACTAACCCGCTTTATTTTTAAACCGTACCTATCGACTTAAAAACGCCAACACCCCTTCTCCCGCTTTTTTGCCGCTGGCCAAACAAGCCGTCAACAAGTAGCCACCTGTCGGCGCCTCCCAGTCCAGCATTTCGCCAGCACAAAACACACCCGGCAAAGGCTCAAGCATCAGATGGGCGTCCATGGCCTCAAACAAGACACCGCCAGCAGTGCTGATGGCTTCATCAAGAGGACGGGTGGCCACCAAGGTCAAAGGAAGCGCCTTGATGGCGGCGGCAAGCTGAACCGGATCATTCATTTGATCTTTGGTCAGCAACTCATGCAGCATGGCAGCCTTAAGGCCTTCAAGATTCAAGCGGCTTTTAAGGTGGCTTGAGAGCGACCTTGAGCCACGCGGATGACGCACTTCAGCCAGCACCTTGTCTGCCGACATATCAGGCAACAAATCAAGTTGCAATGTGGCATGGCCTTGGTGAATGATCTCATCGCGCAACAAACTGGAGGCGGCATAAATCAAGCTACCTTCAACTCCCGTGTCGGTGGCCACAAACTCACCCTGACGTTGAAAACTGACACCTTGCGAATCTGTGAAATGAATCGCCACCGATTTAAAGGGCTTGCCTGCAAAACGACTGGACAGGTGTTCACTCCAGCCGCCTTTGACATCAAAACCGCAATTAGCGGGCAGCAAAGGCGCGACCGTCACACCACGCGCGTGCAGCAAAGGCACCCAAGCGCCATTGGAGCCTAGTCGTGCCCAACTGCCACCGCCCAAAGCGAGCACCACCGCATCAGCGTCCGCTTGCACGACACCTTGCGGGGTCTCAAAAGTTAATTGAAGTCCCTGCGACGTCTCGCCATGCCAGCCAACCCAACGATGCCGCATGTGAAACTGCACCCCTGGCCCTGCCGCAGGATTACGCAAGCGGCGCAACCAGGCCCGCAACAAAGGCGCGGCTTTTAAGTCAGCAGGAAACACACGTCCCGACGTCCCGACAAAGGTATCCACGCCCAGTGCCTTGGCCCATTCGCGGACTTGTTGCGCATCAAAGCCCTGTAACAAGGTTTCAATCTGAGCGCGCCGATGCCCATAACGGGAGGCAAAGGCATCCGCTGGCTCGGCGTGCGTCAGATTCAAGCCGCCCTTGCCCGCCAGCAAGAACTTGCGTCCAACCGACGGCATGGCATCAAACACATGCACCGCCACGCCCGCCGCTGACAACACGTCTGCGGCCATCAAACCGGCAGGTCCACCACCGATCACAATCACTTTTTTCATCGAAATTACGCGTGAAACCCCGACCGTTCAGGCCGGGGAGGTAGAGCTTGGAATGCCGCGCATTCCTTGCTGTGGTGGCGTACCTATCACGTCCATGTTTGTGCCACCTGTGAATAACCGTAACCATCCGCTCACTGGATCACTTTGCAGTATCGGTGAGAGATGCCTTGTACCAAACCAGAACTGGTTTGGATGTTGAAACTACCGCTGGCCCTGACGGCGACCCGCCCGGTGTAGCAGCCGATTTTTGTGCCTTTCGTGACTTGCGCTTGAACCCTGTCGCCAGTTTGAAAGCCATGAACGCTTTTGCTGCGCATCAAATAGCCCCGTGGAAAACCGTATTGATCCAGTCGTGTCCGCTGGTAACTGCCCCGGCCCGTGCATTTGATGTTGAGGGTGGGTTTTTGCCAGTCGGTGATATGCGTCAGTTCGCCCACG
>CAIJRK010000049.1 GCA_903823025.1 uncultured beta proteobacterium | reverse complement strand
TCTCGGCCAAACTCTCGCCTTGGTCGGCCAGCAATACGACTTTCATACGGTCGCCAATTTTTCGATCACGCTCGATTTTATGGGCTGATTTGAGAGCCGATCTTTGGCTGATAGAGAGAAATTTCTGCATACTCGTATTTTTACATTTGGCGGCGAGGAGAATTCATACTTCTGGCTGCATTTCGATTCGCGATTGCTATACCTACATTGGGCAACCCCAGCGCCTGCAATTGACCGAATCCTACCGTTTCGGCAAAGAAATTTCGCAACCGCTATCAAAATTTTCTGCGAAAGGCTATCCTGCTAATCGAGAGCGCGTCTCCAGGGTAGAGATCAAGAAATCTGAGTCGGCACTTGACCTTCTTGCCTTGATTAACGATGCTGTGACGAGGCGTCCGGGCTTACGTGCGGGTTCACCCAAATCCCAGTTAGCGGTTTTGCTGCGTCATCCGAGTGCTGCTGTCGAGTTGGAGCACGCGCTACGCAGTCAGTCAATACGCTATCAGACAGTTGATTTCGTAACGTACCTGGAACGTCCCGAGGTGCTGTTTGTCCGAATGCTGCTTGGATGGGCAGTCGGATTGCAGGACGCTTTTGAAACCAGCGTCGGCCACCTTGCCAAGCGTGCGACTTGGGCATTCATAAGTTCTACCTCATCCGTGGGTGCTACTGGACAGATTGAAAATACGTCGAAAGTTGAGACTGCAAAGCTGGCGAACTTTTTAGAGTTCATGCTGCCCGATGCTTTAGGACTCAACGATGACAGGGTCTTGCACTCGGCTGTGGATGAGTCCGTGCGCACACGAATATGCAAGGCTTTGGATTTGGCAGCCTCTGATGACATCAACTGTCTGCCAAGCGTGTTTGCGTTTCTGGATATTGAAAATTCAGCGCGTCGTGTCTTTGTGAAGGCGAAAGAGGCTGAAGATGCGAGGGCTTCAATCACCGGTCTTTTGAATGCCAGTCAGAAGTATGAATCCATTAGCCAGTTTCTACGCAGTTTAATGTCGCATGACTATGAGGCGCACACAGAAAAATTTACTGGCGACCGGATAATTTTGTCGAGTATTGAAGCGGCTAAAGGTCTGGAGTTTGAACATGTCATCATTCCTGACGTTAACGCGGCAGACTTTGATGGCGATGCCAGGGACGAGCGCAATCTTTTTTATGTAGCCGTCTCCCGCGCAAAAAATATGCTGACTCTGTCCTACCGTCCGGACAATCCGAGTACTTACCTCCGGCACTTTGATGCAACCTGAGTCCCTGACTCGAATCTGCCTGTACAAAACGTTGTGATGACAGTCGCGGCTCACAAACTGGCCTGATCTCCCGTACTGGCCGGTCATGCCAAATTTCAGCGGTTATTTAAACCGCAGTTTCATCACCAAAATAGCAGCGGCCAGTACCAGCGTGACGAGGTTGGCTATCACGATGGGCCAAGCGCCCAGCAAAAGACCGTAAATCAGCCAACAGGCAACGCCGACGGTGAACACGCTGTACATGCCCAGTGAAATACCGCGCACGTCCCGGGTTTTAAACGTGTGCCAGGCTTGGGGCACAAAGCTGGCGGTGGTGAGGATGGCGGCAAGGGTGCCGATGATGTCAGTCAAAGCCATGGTGCATGTTTCAGTTGTCGTTGATCGTCCAGTCCACCAGCGCATCAATGGCGGGCCGAACGGCGCTGGCGTTGGCATGGTTGGCAATAGCGACCAGCACGTAGCGCTTGCCGCTGGCGGCGTGCACATAACCGGCGACGGCAGATACGTTGCGCAAGGTGCCAGTTTTCAGGTGGGCGCGGCCTTCGGGCAGGTTGCGACTGCGTCGAAGGGTGCCGTCCACCCCGGCAATCGGCAGGGACGCCATCAGCTCCGGCATCAAGGGCGACAGGTAGGCGGTTTGTAGCAAACGCCCCAAGGCTTGCGCGCTGATGCGGGCCTCGCGTGACAGACCGGCGCCGTTGTCCAGCGTGGGGGCTTCATTGGAGGCGATGCGCTCTTTCCACCAACGCTGCACGACCAGACGTGAGGCCTCGAAAGAGGCGATGGGCGCGGTTGGCGGCAGGGCTTGGCCAGGCGTTTCGGGCCAAGTCACAGCGCCCGGCAGACTGAGCGTTAAAAAGACTTGTTGCGCCATCACGTTGTTGCTGAACTTGTTGATGTCGCGAATGACCTCGGCCAGCGCGGGGGAGGTCATTTCAAAGGTAGGCGTGCTCAAGGGCGGCACGATGCCGTAGCGCACGGTGCCACTGAGCTTGCCGCCCATCTCGCGCCAAAGCCCTTCGACCGCGCGCGTGCTGAAACTTTTGGGATCGGTATAGGCGACCGCCCAGACTTTTTCTGCACAACTGCTCGGATACGTTCCTGCAAAACGAACCCGCGCCGCGTCAGAAAAATCGGCTTTGAGGCTGGCCCGGTAATTACCGCAGGCCTCATTGGACAGCGGCACGCTCTTGGGCATTTGCACCCCGGCCAGCGGTGGCTCTACATGCACACGGGCGACTTGAGCGGCCAAGTCGGGCACAAACGTCATCACGATGGATTTGAAGTTGAACAAAAAAGCGTCGGGCGTGGCGTTGTAGGGACGCAGGGGTTCATCGTCAAAGTCGGCGGGATGGGTGTCGGTGGGGGTAAAGGCGCTGTGGTCCAGCACGATGTCGCCCACGATGTGCGCAATGCCCAGGCCTTGCACCCGGCGCAGCAGCAACCACAAACGCTCGGCCACCAGCTTGGGATCGCCTTGGCCTTTGATATACAAATTGCCCAGCAAGGTGTCGTCTTGTACCGTGCCCGCCACAAACACTGGCGTGCGCCAAGTGTAGGCCGGTCCCAGTAGATCAAGCGCAGCGTAAGTGGTCACCAACTTCATGGTGGAGGCCGGGTTCACGGGGATATGGGCGCGGTGATTTAGGCGCGGTGATAAACGGCTCTCGGCGTCCACCACCAAAAACGTCACCGCTTCCTGTGGGATATTGGCGCGAGCCAGGGCAGCGGTCACCGCAGACGGCAGATTTTGCGCCAGGGCGAGGCCACAGACCAAAGAAGAAAAAGCGCCAAACAGGCAAGAAGGTAAGGACATCCCCAGATTATCCAGCCACGGGCGCTGGCAAGGGACGCCACGGATAATGGCGGGATGCATTCTTCTTCACGCCGCGGGTTACGCGGTTTTTCTCCCCGCACGATGGGCATTGCCGCCGCTGTGGTCACTGTTTTTATCTGGACGTCTTTTATTCTGATCGCCCGCGCCTCGTCCGACCCGGCGCGCAGTGGCACCTTAACCCCGTTTGATCTGGCGTTTTGTCGCATCGTAGGCGCCAGCCTGATCATGTTGCCTTGGGGCGCGTGGCTGGTGTACCGCGACCGTGATTTGGGTGTGAGGGGTCAGTCGTCGCTGGGCGGCTTGTCGCCGCTGCCGCTGCGGCAAACGGTGGCGGTGGGTTTTTTTGGCGGGTTGCTGTACGCCTTGGTCGTTTACAACGGCTTTGTGTTTGCCCCGGCGGTGCACGCCTCGGTGCTGATGCCGGGCAGCTTGCCGCTGTGGACGGCGCTGCTGGCCGTGATCGTGTTGCGCGACCGCATCACCTTGGTGCGGGCGCTGGGTTTGGGCCTGATCGTGTTGGGCGATTTGATGGTGGGCGGTGTCAGCTTGCTGTCCGCTTTTGATGGCGGCGAGGTCTGGAAGGGCGACGTGTTGTTCATGATGGCGGCGTTTCTCATGGCGACCTACGGCGTGCTGGCGCGCCATTATTCGCTCAACGCGGTGCGCAGCACGATTGCCTTGACCGTTTTTGCCTTTGTCACCTATGTGCCGGCGTACCTCGTGCTGACGCTTGGTCAGGTGCTGGATGGGCATTTGTTGAGCGCCTCTTGGGGTGAGTTGTTGTTCCAGTTGCTGTTTCAGGGCTGGGGGTCGGTGGTGATCTCCGGCATCACGTTCACCAAGATGATTCAGCACTTTGGCCCGGTGCGCTCGACCATGATCACGGCGCTGGTGCCCGGTCTCTCGGCGCTGGGGGCTGTGATGTTTCTGGACGAGCCGATGCTGTGGAATCTGGCCGCCGGGCTGGCGCTGGTGACGGTTGGCATTTTGTTTGGCGTGCGTGTTGTGGCGCCGTTAGCCGTTAAAAATTTTCCTGATGAGACCTTTTGATGAACCTGCTCGCTTTTGATACCAGTACCGACCTGATGTCGGTTGCCGTGCAGCGCCGGGTGGCTGGCGCTGGCACAACGCCGCCTGCTCCCCAAATTTGGCAACATACCGGCCCCGGCGGCGCGCTGACATCGGCTACCTTGATTCCGCTTATTCAACAACTGATGGCGCAAGCCGGACTGTCGTTTGACCAGCTGGATGCCCTTGTGTTTGGGTGCGGCCCCGGCTCATTTACCGGCTTGCGCACCGCTTGTTCAGTCGCGCAAGGGTTGGCCTTTGGCGCCCACATCAAGGTGTTGCCGATCAATACTTTGCTGGTCGTGGCCGAAGAGGCGCGCTGGCAGCAAGCCTCCCAGCAGGCGCATTACCAAGTCACGGCCTTGCTGGATGCCCGCATGGATGAGATGTATGTCGCCCGCTATGGTTTTCATCACGGGCACTGGACGCCGATCAGTCCTGATTGTTTGATGCGTCCTGAAGCCCTGGTGCCCGAATCCGACTGGCCGCTGGCGGGCAATGTTTTTGCCGCTTACGGCACCCGTTTGGCGGGATTGTCGCCCCGCATCGACGTCTTGCCCACGGCCAGCGCCCTGTTGCGCCTCGCCCCGGCGTTGCTGGCCGCTGGGCGCGCCGTGCCCGCCGACCAAGCCCTGCCGATTTATATCCGTGACAAAGTGGCCCAAACCACGGCGGAGCGTGCGGCCTTGAAAGTGGTGCTGTGAACGCCGATCTGACGACGCCCCTTGAGGCCCGCTTTGAAACGCTGACGCCCGCGTATCTGGCGTGTGTGCTGTTTGTTGAACAGCAGGCCTACGCGCATCCGTGGTCGGCCAGTCATTTTCTGGACTCACTTGCCAGTGGCTACGAGGTGCAGTTGTTGATGGCCGGTGACACGTTGCTGGGCTATTTTGTCGCCATGAAAGGCGTGGACGAAGTGCATTTGCTCAACATCACGGTGGCGCCCGCGTATCAGGGCCAAGGCTGGGCGCACGTCTTGCTGGATGCTTTGACGATTTGGGCCAAAGGGCAGGGCGCGCACTCGCTTTGGCTGGAAGTGCGCGTGGGCAACGTGCGCGCCCTCAAAGTCTATGAAGCCCAAGGCTATGGCCGGGTGGGCCTGCGTAAAAAATATTATCCCGCCGCTGATAACCAGCGCGAAGACGCGGTGGTGATGTGTTTGAAGCTGTGAGAATGCACCCCATGAGTCTTGACCTTGATACCCGCCAACGCGCCATGCTGCAAGAAATGGGCGTGCGCGTCTGGTGCCCGCTCCCCGTGGCCGAGGCGGTGGTGCTGACGCCGATGACGCTGGCTCCGGCTCCGGTTCTTGTCCCGCCCGTGATGGCCGCCGAGGTGATTGAAAAGAGAGCCACGTCAGCACTTGCCAGCGAGCCTGCCGCCCGCCAGGTTTTGAAAGCGCCAAGCCAGGACGTACCCGCTGTGATTCCGGACATCACCGCGCTGGCCGAAGGCCTGACCACGATGGATTGGCCGACGCTGGCCCAAACAGTGGCGAACTGCCACGCCTGCAAGCTATGCCTTGACCGCCGGGCGCCCGTGTTTGATGTGGCCGACATGCCTCGCCAAGCCGATTGGCTGGTGGTGGCAGACCCCCCGGATGAAGCGCAGGAGCGCGCCGGGTCGCCGTTTGTCGATCAGGCTGGGCAGTTGTTTGACAACCTGCTTAAGGCCGTGGGCGTGAGTCGCTACCGTGCCACTGAAGCCAGCACCGGGGCGACCGCTGCAACTCCGGCAACCGCCGCGTATGTGACCCACGTTGTCAAGTGCCGCCCTGGCGTGGCGCGCAACCCCGAGCCGCAAGAACTCGCCTTATGCGCCAATTATTTGCATCGTGAAGTCGCGCTGGTGCAGCCCAAAGTGATTGTGGTGATGGGGCGTTTTGCAGCTCAAACCGTCCTACAGGGCAGTCTGGCGCAAGGCAGCAAAATTCCGTATGGCAAGCTGCGTGGCCAAATTTACCGCTACCAAGGCATTCCGGTGGTGGTGACATATCCCCCGGTTTACTTGCTGCGTACCCCCGCCCACAAAGCCCGTGCCTGGGCCGATTTGTGTCTGGCGCTACAGGCTGTGGGGCGCGGGATTTGACTGAGGTCAAGGCATCCCGGAAATCATGCAAAATTGCGCGGGCTTCATGCCTTTCGATCATTGGATCACTTTGCAGATTACTTAAAAATTTCGATAAAAAATATGACTACCAACGTTCATCCGCCCGCTCTTACGCCCGCGCCTGTTAAGTCTGGACTACAGGGACGGCTCAACCAACTCATCACTGATAGCCGCTTTCAGGGGTTTATTCTTGTCTTGATCATCATCAACGCGATCACGCTGGGGCTTGAAACATCTGTCTTTATCCGTGCCACTTATGGCGACGTGTTGTACTTTCTTGACAAGCTCACGCTCACCGTCTTTGTGCTGGAAATCGCGATACGCCTGTTTGTCAACCGGCTGGCTTTCTTTCGGGACCCTTGGAGTATTTTTGACTTTCTCGTGGTCGGCATTGCCCTGGTGCCAGCCAGCGGGCCGTTCAGCGTGTTGCGCGCCTTGCGGGTGTTGCGGGTGTTGCGCGTGCTGACCATCGTGCCGTCGATGCGGCGTGTGGTGGGCGCCCTGTTGGGTGCAATTCCGGGACTGGCGTCCATCGCGCTGGTGTTGCTCTTGATCTACTACGTGTTTGCCGTGATTGCGACCAATTTGTTTGCCGGTAGTTTTCCGGATTGGTTCGGCGATTTGGGCCGCTCTTTCTACACGCTGTTTCAGGTCATGACTCTGGAGAGCTGGTCGATGGGCATCTCGCGTCCGGTCATGGAAATCTATCCGTATGCCTGGACTTTTTTCATTCCGTTCATTCTGATTGCCACCTTCAGTATGCTCAACCTGTTCATTGCCGTCATCGTGAACGCCATGCAAACCGTCAGTGATGCCGAGCACCAAGAAACGCTGGAAGTGGTTGACCAGTCCGGCCAGCATGTCGAGAAAGAGATGCACGCCGAGATGAAAGAACTGCGGGCTGAAATACAGGCCCTGCACAAGCTGATTTTGGACAAACGCTAAGTCTGCTGACCTTAACCTCGCCCGCTTTTTGCAGCGGGCGTTGAGCGTTTGGTATATCGTTCTTTAGCGTATTGACGAGGCAGTCGGGCTGGCGTGGTCCAGATCAGGCCGATGCCACGGGTCCACATGCGTCATCAGGTTCAGCACGCGATGGCGTTGCAGCACTCGTTGACGGGCCTCCACGGCAATGTCGTGACCGGCCTCAACGCTGATATTGGCATCGACCTCAATGTGCGCGTCCACCACAATCATGTCGCCCATTTTTCGGGTGCGCACATCATGCACATCGCTCACGCCGGGCGTCTCCATTAGCGTTTGGCGGATGGCTTGCACTTCTTGTTCATCGACGGCGCGATCCATCAAGTCGTGCAGCGCGTCCCAGCTAAAGCCCCAACCCATTTTGGCGACCATGAAACCCACAATCAGCGCGGCAATCGGGTCCAAAATCGGGTAACCCGCCAAGTTACCGATGATGCCGATGCCGACCACCAGTGACGAGGCTGCATCCGAGCGGGCGTGCCAGGCATTCGCCACCAACATGCTCGACTTGACGCGCTTGGCTACCGCCAGCATGTAGCGAAACAACAGCTCTTTGGCAATCAACGCGCCACCGGCCACCCAGAGCGCCATGATATGAACCGTTTGTACCGTCTCGGGATATTCAAGTTTGAGCACCGCCGACCACAACATGCCAATGCCGACGACCAACAAAATAACCCCCAGTACCAGCGAGGCGGCGGTTTCAAAGCGTTGATGACCGTAGGGATGATCGGCGTCGGCGTCCTTTTTGCTGTGGTGATTCGCAAACAGCACCACGAAATCTGCCACCAAGTCCGATAGCGAATGAATGCCATCGGCAATCAAGCCTTGCGACTTGGCAACAATGCCTATGCTGATCTGGGTAACGGTCAGCACCAGGTTGACCCAGACGCTGACCCAGGTGCTGCGAGATGCGGCAGAGGCCCGCTCGGCCGGGGTGTGTTCTGAGTCTTCGGAGTCGTTGGCAAGTTCGGTGAAATTCATATGAAAAATTGTGGCGAGGAGTTGGATGTTGAACAGCGCCGATGATAGCCAGCGTTTAGGTCAGTCTGGCGTGCGCGGGTCTAGCGGCCTGGCTTTTTTCATTGCGTTCAATCTGTTTGGCCCGCGCCCTTGGATTTATACTCATCTTTCGCGCTGATTTGATCCCTGATTGCGGGCGCCGAAACCTCTGAAGTTTCAAAATTCAGCTAACCACGGCCACCGCTATACACCCAGTAACCCGGCTCCGCATTCAGCGCTACCGGGTTTATTTTTTTATGAACGTCACACCACAAACCATGCACTTTGCAGACCCCTTGCTTTTGCAAAGCGGGGCGTCACTGCGCGACTATTCATTGAGCTTTGAGACCTACGGCACGCTCAACGCCGACAAATCCAACGCCGTGCTGATCTGCCATGCGCTCAATGCCTCGCACCATGTCGCGGGCACTTATGCGGGCCAAGTCAAGTCCGAAGGCTGGTGGAACAACATGATCGGGCCGGGCAAACCGCTGGACACCGATCAGTTTTTTGTCATCGGCATTAACAACCTCGGCTCCTGCTTTGGCTCCACCGGCCCGATGCACCACCACCCCGACACGGGCCGCGTGTACGGCGCTGAATTCCCGGTGCTCACGGTGGAAGACTGGGTCACGTCACAGGCCCGGCTGCTGGACGCCTTGGGCATTCAAACGCTGGCCGCCGTCATGGGTGGTTCGTTGGGTGGGATGCAGGCTTTAAGCTGGACGCTGCAATACCCGGATCGCGTGCGCCACGCCATCAGCATTGCCAGTGCGCCCAACCTGACCGCTGAAAACATTGCCTTCAATGAAGTCGCCCGCCGCGCCATCGTGACCGACCCGGATTTTCATGGCGGCCACTTTTACCAACAGGGCGTGATTCCCAAACGCGGCCTGCGTATCGCCCGCATGATTGGCCACATCACCTACCTCAGCGACGACGTGATGAACGAGAAGTTTGGCCGCCAACTGCGGGCCGAAGCTGCCCGCGTCACACATGACGCCAGCCCTGTGAGCGCCTATCTCTACAGCACGCTGGAAGCCGAGTTTCAAATCGAGAGTTACCTGCGTCACCAAGGCGACAAGTTCGCCGAATATTTTGACGCCAACACCTATTTACTCACCACCCGGGCGCTCGATTACTTCGACCCGGCCCGCACTTATGGCGGCGATTTGAGTCACGCGCTGGCCCGCGCCACCTGCAAATTTTTGCTGGTCAGCTTCACGACTGATTGGCGCTTTGCACCCAAACGCAGCCGCGAAGTCGTCAAGGCTTTGCTGGACAACCGGCGCGACGTCAGCTACGCCGAGATCAACGCGCCGCACGGCCATGATGCTTTTTTGCTCGACGATGCCCGTTACCTGGGCGTGGTTCGCGCTTACTTTGCCCGCGTTTTTAAAGAGGTGACGGCATGACTGATATGACCACCATGAACGCCATTGCCCGGCTGGTGCCCCAAGGTTCCCGCGTGCTCGATCTGGGTTGCGGCGACGGTGCCATGCTGGCGCATTTGCAACAAACACGCGGCTGCACCGGCTACGGCATCGAGATTGCCGACGCGAACGTGCTGGCTTGCGTGCAGCGCGGCGTGAACGTCATCCAGCTCAATCTGGACGAAGGTTTGGCGATGTTTGATGACGCCTCGTTTGACGTGGTGCTGCAACTCGACACCTTGCAACACCTGCGCAACGCTGAAGTGATGTTGCGTGAAACCGTGCGGGTAGGCCGCATCGGCATTGTCGCTTTTCCCAATTTTGCACATTGGCCGAATCGTCTGAGCGTGTTGCGCGGGCGTATGCCGGTGACGCGCCGCCTGCCTTATCAGTGGTACGACACGCCCAATATCCGCGTGGGCACGCACGCCGATTTGGCGATTTTGGCGCGGCGCAGCGGTCTCAAAATTCTGGACAGTTTTGGTCTGCAAGAAGGGCGAACCGTGCGCTTTTGTCCTAACTTATTGGCGGGAACTTCGGTGTACGAACTGTCGCGCTAATTGCCGGTAGAGGCCTGACGCGCCAAAAGGATTTACCGGGAGGTTCTAGGATAAAACCATGATGGTTGAATCTAAAACAGAACTTTGTGTCGCAGGTCTCGTTTATTTTGAAGTGTTCGTGCCCGGTGTACGAATGCCTTCTCCCGGCGAAGAAACCTTTGTCGAAAGCATTCGGCTAGGGTTAGGCGGGGCGCTCAATACCGCCTCGGTGGCCAAAGCCTTGGGCGTGAACGTCACCTTGGCGCACCCGCGCGGCCAAGGCCTGTCCGACGACGCTATCGCCCAGCGAATCGCGCACTTGGGTTTGACCACCCAAACTTGGCCCGCCCGCCATGATCCGGCCATTTCGCTCGTCTTCTCCGGCGCACAAGATCGGGCCTTTGTTAGCGCGGCGGACTTCGCCTCGCTACGTCAATGCCCGGAACTGCCCCGTGCCGAGTGGATACACGTTCCCGGTTTGCTGGAGGCCCGTTATCTGGCGAAACCGTTGGCCCAAGCCCGCGCAGCGGGGGCCAAGATCAGCGTGTCAGGCAGTTGGGCACCTGAAGAATTAACGCAGCTTCAAACCCAAATCCACCAGCCTTGGGATCTATTAATTCTTAACGACAAAGAAGCCGCCTTCGCCGCTGAAGACCCGCGTCAAGCGCCAGCGCGACTGCAAGGCGCAGCCGCTAACGTGGTCGTCACCGCAGGGCCGGCAGGCGCTTTCGGGCAACTCAACGGCGTTTGGGTCAGTTGCCCGGCGGTGCCGGTGATGGCCACAGATTTCACCGGCGCGGGCGACGCTTTTTGCGCTGGTTTATTAACGTCCTTGCTGCACGGCGCAAGCGGCGACGCGGCACTACGCCTGGGCTGTCAAGCCGCTGCACGACTGCTAACCCAAGTCGGCGGCGTTGTAGAAGACCCCACTTTATTGGCCCATCTGGAGACACACACATGATCAAAGAATTTGTTATTTTGGGCGGCGGTAGCGCCTACACGCCCGGACTTTTGCAAGCCCTCATCGCACAAGGTCCCACGTTAGGCTTGGCGCGGGTGCGTCTTTATGACACCCACGCCGAACATCTGGAACTGGTCGGGCGACTGGGACAAGCCATGGCCCAAAGCGCCGGGGCGAGCTTCAAGGTAGAAACCGCATCCAGTTTGACAGCAGCCCTGAGTGGGGCCGATGCGGTGCTCAACAGCATTCGTCCGGGCGGTTTTGAAGCGCGGCGCATTGACGAAACCTTGCCGTTGGCCTTGGGTATTCCGGGTCAGGAAACCGTGGGACCGGGCGGCTTTTTCTTCGCCCTTCGTTCGGTGCCCGAAGCCCTGCGTCTGGCCGACGCCATGGCGATTCATGCGCCGGGTGCGCTGCTTTTGAACTACACCAACCCGAGCAACATCGTCACCCAAGCACTGGTCGATCGCGGCGGCGTGCGGGTGCTGGGTCTGTGCGACCAATCGGACGAAGACTTGCAAGCGTTGGCACAAGCGTTAGGACAGCCGGGCGCGTCCTATGACTTTCAATGCAACGGCCTGAACCATGCCACTTGGTACAGCGACATTCGTATCGGCGACAAGGCGCTGACCACACTTCCCGCCCACTTGGAAACCCCGTCGGACATGAACGAGGAACACCGCCTGCGTTTCGAGTTGTCGCTGGCGATGGCCCGGCAAACGCCCGGTTACTGGCCCAACTCCTACCTGCCTTATTACCTGGCCCCGGAGAAATTCGTTAGTCTGGCTTTGGCGCAAGGCCCGCGCAGCGATGTGATCGTCGCGCAACTGCCCGCCTACTACGCGCATTTCCGCGAGGAGGCCGACAAGGCCACGCCTCATCTTCAACATCACCGAGGCACCGCCGGTTTTGGCGACTTGGCCGTCACCGTCATTCAGGCGTTGAAAGCGGAACAAGGCATGCCGCTGGTGCTCAATGTCGAAAACCAGGGCACTACCGATTTGTTTGCGCCCAACACGGTGGTCGAAGCGCAAGGTCGGCTCAACGCGAAGGGCTGGACCCGCACGCCCGCGCCCGGTTTGCCCGCCGATCAGTTAGGCCTGTTGCACCAGTTGGAAACCTACCAGCACCTAGCCGCCGAAGCCGCCCGCACCGGGGTCGAGACCACTATTCTTCAAGCACTGGCGGCTAATCCGCTGGTTGGCAGCCACGTCAAAGCGCAAGCCCTGTGGACGCTGGCCCAAAAACAATATGGCCCCCTGCTACCGGTGCTGGCATGAGGACGACATCTCTCACCACGGCGGTTCCCTGGGATGACATCGAGCGTGTCGTCATCCTGTCGCCGCACATGGACGACGGCGCGCTCAGTTGTGGCGGACTGCTCAATTTCTTGACGGGTCGCCAAGCCTCTTGTCTGGTCATCACCATTTATTGCGGCAACCCCCCGGCCATCAAAAGTAGCGATGGCACGTTGCGCAGTTTTCAACGCAAAGGACACGTCAATCCCCGACTTCGGCGGCGCGAAGATGTGGCCGCCATGCACTCGGCAGATGCCGACTTTGTGCATCTGAGTTTTCCCGATGGCATCTACCGCCGAAGCCCGCTGACGAATCAATTTATCTACCGCCACGCCCGCGAAAAGTGGACAGCGCCGCGCGTGGATGATCTGGCCCACGTCGAAGAACTCTATCTGGTGTTGCAGCGGCTTTGCATTAATTTGGGGCGCATTTTGCTCGTCAGTCCGATGGGCATTGGTCAGCATGTGGATCACACCATCGTGGCTCGCGTGGCGCTTCGGCTCGCCGAGCAAGGGGCTGCCCTGCTCTTTTACGAAGACTTTCCCTACGTGGTGAATCAGGCCATCGGCAGCGGCGCACAAGACGACCCGCTGCAAGCCCTTCAGCGCTTGGGACGCGAACCCGTCAGTCGCCTGGTTCTACCCGTGGACGCGAACGCCAAGGCCGCGCTAATCGGCCACTACCACTCCCAGATTCCGGCCCTGTTTGGCGACGACCCTGGCGTTCTGGCCGCCCTTCACGCCAGTCAACACCAAGGCAAACCCAGCGAGTTTTATTGGAAGACCCGAGAAATTCGCCCAACCCTAGAGGATACGAAATGACGACAAAAAGCCATATGAAGCAAGAAATTCTGGAAACCCCGGCCATGCTTCGCCGCGAAGCCGCCCATTGGGAGGCGCAAGCCCAAGCCATTCAGGAACTCAAAGGTCAGCGTAACAACGTGGTGCTGATTGGACGCGGCAGCTCGGGCAACGCCTGCACCTTTGCGTCCTACCTTTTCACCTTGCGCTCCGGTCGTCACCCCATTGAATTTCACCCTTGGGTGACGACCCAGCCGCTGCCCGATGCCGACTGGAGCGACTCCATCGCGCTCGCCTTTTCCGCCTCCGGCCAAAGCATTGATGTGGCCGAAGCCCTGCGCTGGCTCAAATCGCAAGGTGCGCTGGCGGTAGGCGTGACCGCCAATCCCTGCGAGCAGATGACCTTGGCCACCGTTGCCGACACCGTGTTCAGGCTCAATTGCGGCGAAGAAAAAGCCGTGCCTGCCACCAAAAGTTTCACCGCCCAACTGTTCGCCGTGGCCGCGTTGGCGGGCTACCCGCTGGCACAAGCCGCCGAACAAGCCGCGCAAGCGATGGAAGCCATTCTTGAAGGTGAAGCGGTGGCCACGCTCGCCACTTTTCTGGAAGGTGCCCGCACGATTGCCTGGATCGGTCGCGGTCCCTCGTATGCCGGTGTGTTGGATGCCGCCCTGAAAACGCAAGAGAGTCTGGGGCTGCCCGCCTTTGGCTACTCCACCGCCGAGTTTTTGCATGGGCCGATTGCCATGTTTCACCCGACCGACCGGGTCGTTCTGTTCTCGGGGGCTGATGAGTCGATGGACAGCAAACAGGCGGTGGCGGCCACGTTGCTGGCGCGTGGCGTGCCCTTTCTCACCATCGGCACGGATGCCACACACGAAGCCGCGCTGCCGATTCGGCTGCCCGAAGATCGTTGGGCGCGCACGCCGGTGTTTTCTTTTTTGTCGCAACTCGCGTGTGAAGAACTCGCCCAGCGTCGAGGCCAAGACCCTGACGCGCCCGCGAATCTGCAGAAGGTGACGCGAACGCTTTGATGCCTGCATCCAACCGCGTTAGACGCTATGTGTTAGGCACGATACCCGCTAATTCAAGCTGCATCACGATCATGTTGACCAGTGTCGCTACCGAGGGGCGACCGGTTTCGATGATGAAATGCGCGGTTTCGCGGTAGAGCGGATTACGCAGGGTGTGAAGGTTGCGCAGCCGACCCAGCGGGTCAGCCACTTGCAGCAAAGGCCGGTTGACATCGTGGCGCAGGCGTCTGAATAGCTCATCAGGGGATGAATTCAAATAGATCACATGGCCCCGCTCCCGCAAGTGCTGCCGGTTGGCAGCCCGCAAAACGACGCCGCCACCGGTTGACAGCACGCCTTTTTGATTTTGCGTGAGTTGGTCAATGACCGACTCTTCAACGTCCCGGAAGGCGTCCTCCCCCTCACGCTCGAAATACGCACGAATAGAGCAGCCCAATTGCTGCTCGATCACATGATCAGAGTCAACAAAAGGGAGTTGCAACCGCCGGGCGAGTTGACGCCCGACAGTTGATTTGCCGGAGCCGGGGAGGCCGATGAGAGTAATCAAATGATTATCCGTCTAGCTGCTTTTATGCTAAACACATATTACGGACAAGCTCCGACACTATTTGTTATTGTGATAACAGATGTTGCTAATGCACGCGTCGAGTCAACCACTGAAATAGTCACAGGAATAACATAGTCAGATGTCCCTGTACCTGTACCTGTTGCGTCATTTGTTATGCAACGGTTGCCTTTACTGCCAGTATTGACTGTGATGGTTTTATTGTCTTCACCAACTGCGACTGTGAATAAAGCCAAGTCACTGCTAAAAGCATGGAGCGTTCCCGCTGCTGCGCCAAAAATCGTCAAAGTGATGGGTTTAGTATCAAGTTCTGAGACTTTGAGGATGCTAGGTGACAAACGAATCGTTGGCTGTCCAGCAATTATTGTTAATTCAAATTTAACTGTTGAATTTTGGCTGTCAAAAATATTAAGTTCAAATGGGCCACCTGTTAATACAGACGTAATGATCAACCTGCTTGGATTTGCATTGTCAAAAACTGCAGTCATAAAGGCGGGAATAGTTCCTCCTATCCTATATGGCGGAGTCCCGCCCACAATCATAACGTCGAGTGTGTTGTCAACGTAAACGGATGCGGAAGTTGGTGATATTGACAAAGGAACGCCGCTACTTACTACATTAATAGCTGTACTTATTGATGTGCCAGAAATATCTGTAATTTTTAAATTCGCAGTTCCTACCGTAGCAGCCGTAACCGTTAAAACAGAATCACTGACCAATACTGTTGCAACGGATACATTATCTGAAGTCACCGTATAAGGTGGTACTCCTCCTCCTATGCCAAATTTCTGCGTGGTTGATGGGGCCATGCTAAGAGGGTTAGGCGTTGTTGTATATAAAGCAACTGCTGGTCCAGCGCTAACATTAACCGTAATTTCAACCAAAGCAGATAACGCATCGCGCACCTGTACGGTCGATGTTCCTGCCACCAAGCCCATGACGGTTAATCCATTGTCTTTATTAATAGCTACCTGCGCAATACTAGAATTTCCACTGACTGCTCTATAAGGAGTTTGCCCCCCGCTAACAATGTAGCTAGTTGATGCACCCGTTTCCACTGTAACCGTGCTAGGCGCACTAACAATAAGTGGAATTAGATCAGGAGTACTAGGAGTACTAGCATTGCCCCCACCCCCGCCACACGCCGTCAGGGAAATTGCAACGGCAACCCCCATTACATATTTCAACAAACTCATAATTATTTCCCTGTTATTTCTTTTAAAGAAAAAATACTTCATGCTCGGCAACAACCGTTGACATGATAAATACAAGCATTGCTTGCTTGTTAGGTTCGAGAATCAAACAGATTAACGGGCGCCCGTTCTTTCTGTAATCACTCTTGGTGTCACAAAGACGAGAAGTTCTTTCTTATTCTGTGTTCTCGCTCTGTTTTTGAATAAATTACCAACACCCGGCAAGTCGCCAAAGAAAGGTACTTTGGTTTCGTCATTTGTTTCTTCTAATTCAAAAATACCGCCGATCACCACCGTTCCACCGTTGTCCACAAGCACTTGCGTCACAATATTTTTTTGATTGATAGCAGGCCCGGCATTCGTATTTTCTCCGCGTGTGTCTTTGCTGACATCCAAATCCATGATGATGGTGCCTTCAGGCGTGATCTGGGGTGTGACCTCAAGCCGGAGGTTGGCGTCTTTGAATTCTGTGGTGCAACCGTTCTGTCCGCAGACTTGATAAGGAATTTGTTCGCCTTGGCGGATGGATGCTTTCTTGCCGTCCGCTGTGACAACTCTCGGACTGGAGACAACACGGCCCTTGCTTTCAGCTTCCAGTGCTGAAATTTCAAGATTCAGAAATCGATTAGCCACCGCGCTGAAAATAGAGACCGCAAAAGTAGCTGGCGTTCCAAAGGCATTGCTGGCAGGCATGTTCACAAAATTACTGGTGGTGTCCACCACGCCACCGCCACCACTGGACGCCACTGAATTGCTGTAGCTGGTGCCAAAGACAATTCGGTTATCGCCTGCAATTTGGTAGCCACCATCACCTCCGTTTTGCGCTCTTTGATCGGTGGCCCCAAACTTGACGCCGAGTGATTTTCCGAAATTATCCGTAGCCTCAACAATGCGCACCTCAATCATCACCTGACGAACCGCAATATCAAGCTTTTGAATCAGTTGTTGTACCTCTTCCAATCGGGACGACACATCGGTTACAAAAAGGATATTGGTGCGGGCATCAGCCGTCGCATTGCCGCGCAGACTCAAGATGCGCCCTGTGGTTCTGTCACCGATACCCTTGCCCATGAGTTGTGTTGCAACCTCTGCGGCCTTGGCATAGTTCATTTGGAAGGACTGCGTTCTGACCGGCTCTAGGTTCAGCGCTGCAGCCTTGGCCTCTAGCTCCAGCTTTTCTTTGGCAATCAATTCTTCTTTGGGTGCAATCAAAATCACGTTGTCTGTTTTACGCATGGCCAGCCCTTTGGCCTGCAAAATAATGTCGAGCGCCTGATCCCAAGGCACATCCTGAAGACGCAAGGTGACAGTTCCGGTCACCGAATCCGAGGTAATGATGTTGAAATTGGTAAAGTCCGCAATCACCTGCAGCAGCGAGCGAACCTCAATACTTTGAAAATTCAGCGATAACTTTTGACCGTTATAACCCTGTCCTTGCGTCAATTTTGACGGGTCAATCTTGAGTGGTTTGACTTCAATCACAAATTGATCATCGCTTTGGTAGGCGCTGTGAACCCATTGGCCTCTTGGTTCAACCACCACCCGCACCCGGTCGCCCACTTCAAAGATGGCCACCGTTTGAACCGGGGTGCCAAAGTCAGTCACATCAAGTCGGCGGCGCATTCCCTCTGGCAAGCTGGACTTCATGAACTCAACCACCAGTGTTTGCCCTTGTTGGCGAATATCAACACCCACCTGGTTATTCGGTAGCGTCACCACAACGCGGCCCGTGTCCTCGTCACCGCGACGAAAATCGAGGTCTTTCAGCGGTAAGGTATCGCGGCTGCTACCTTCTGCAAATACAGGCGTCGCCGTGGCGGTGAGCGTAGCCACTGGCACCGGCTCCAGCATGACGAGCAAAGACTTGCCTTGTAATTTGGTTTTGTAGGGCGCGACTTGCTTCAAATTCAAGACCACGCGAGACCGTCCGCCTGCCTGCAGCACGGTCACCGAGCGCAGGTTGCCTTGGTTGATGTCGAGGGTGGTGCGTCCCATGGCGTTGTCTATGCCCGGAAAATCAAGGGCAACCCGGGCCGGCGACAAGATTGAAAAGCCGACCGGCTCAACCTCAAGCGGCTGGGTAAAGTCAATTTTGACAACCTCAACACCGCCTTGCAAAGACCCCGTCACCGCTTCAATCGTGTTTTGGGCCTGGGCGTTCAGGGCAAACAGAAAAAATGTTGCCGTCAATAGTATGGTTTGCCACATTCGCTTCATCATCCAACCGTATTTTTTGTTCATTTCGTTGCCTCTTGAAGCTGCAATGTTGTTATGCGCTCAACCCATTCCCCTGCCGGGTCTTGCACAATTTCGCGCAACGTCAGTTCCGTTTCAGTGATTTTCATCACGCGCCCATAGTTTTGCCCGAGATAGTTGCCGGTGTTTACCTGATACAGCAGGGTTTGAATTTTTATCAGCGCAATCGGCTGACCAGCCTTGACCAGATGACCCACCAACGTCATGGCATCCAGCGGAAAAGATTCCAACGGTTCTTTGCGCCGCGCCAACTCGGCAGCAATTAAAGCGCCACTGGCACCTGGCACCGCATCGTCTTTTTTTAAAGCTTGCGTCAGCTTTTGAATATCAAACGGGGCCAGTGCGTTGGTCTGGTCATAACTGTCTGGCACAAACTGTTTGGGTTCAGAGACAGGGGCCACTTTGGGCTTGATTTGTCTCTTTTGCTCGGCCATCCATTGCTTCAACTCATTCTGACTGGCGTCGCCGCAACCGGCCAGCAGGACGACCAGCGTGACAAAAAAGCTCAACCGCATCACGGCCCTCATTTTTTAGCCCCTTTGGGTGCTGCTTTGCGCTGCGCGGCGATCTCTTCAAGGTCAAGATAACGGAAGGTTTTGGCGGTGGCATCCATGGTTAACGTCCCTTCTTTGGTGGGCACGATGACCAGGTTATTGAGCGTGACAATGCGGGAAAGGTTAGCAATATCCGAGGCAAAGGTGCCCATATCGTGATACCGCCCGGTCACCCGCACCGTAATGGGCAGCTCCGCGTAGTAGTCCCGAACGACCACTTGTCCGGGGCGAAACAGGTCAAATTGCAGGCTGCGTCCCAAACCCGCCTGGTTAATGTCGGACAGCAGCGCGTCCATCTCCGCTTTGCTGGGCAACTGCTTTTCGAGTTGGGTGACGTATTGCAGCACCTGCTCACGTTGTTTTTTGAGCGCGTCCAGATTGACGGCTTTGCTGAGTTTGGCCGTGTATTCCTGGCGCAGTTTGACTTCTTTTCCCTGCTCAGTCTCCAATTGTGTAGCGAAGGCACTCAACCACAAAAACCACAACGCGGTGACCACCAGTGCCGTCACCGTGGCACAAAGCGAATAACGTGGAACCGCAGGCCAGCGCGAGGGGTCTTTGGGATCCAGATCACGAAATTGACTGAGAATTTTTTCCTGCAAGGCAGGAAAATCAATATTTTTAAACGAGGGTTTGGTTGCCATGATGCCGCGTGCCTAGGGTTTAGCAAGCAAGGTGGCCGCTGCAGCCGCCTCGGCTTGCTGTGTTTCAGCCTCGCTGGCCCGGATCAACGTCACGCGGATGGTGAAGTTGGCAACACGCCGTTGCTCCTTGGGCGCCAGCGCTACCGTGCCAGCCACAATTTCAATCAACTCAGGCCTGGAAAACCAAGGCGTGTTGTTACCCAGATTGCGCAATAACTCCGACACGCGCTCATTGGACTGAGCGACACCTTGCAGCGTCACACTTTGACTGGATTGACGCATGGCGGTGATGTACACGCCATCGGGTAGCTGTTTGACCAGTTCTGCCAGCAAATGAACCGGCATATTGCGGTCTTCCTGCAAATCTTCCACGGCTTGTTGGCGCGCCCGCAAGGCTGTAATTTCGCGCTCAAGCACGGCAATGTCTTTAATTTGTTTGTCAAACAGCGTGATCTCCGTTTGCAACAGTCTGTTTTTACTCTCTTGCCCCGCTATTTGCGCTTGATACCAAAGAAAAATAATACCTGCCAACAAACCCCCAACCAAGGCAGCGATGCCCAGGCTGACATTAAAAATGTCCTGACGCTGTTTTCGGGCAACCTCCCGGTGTGGCAATAGATTAATCAGAATCACTGCATAAATCTCCGCAACGCCAGTCCACAAGACGTGAGGTAGGACGGTGCCTCCCGCGTCATTTGCTTCAAGCGGACGCCTTCGCCAATTTTCATGCCCTCAAACGGGTTCACCAAGCTGCAGGCAAACGTGGTGTGTTGTGTGACCGCCGCAGTCAAACCGGGTAAGGCTGCCGAACCGCCGGCCAACAACACGTAATCAACTTTGTTATTGGGTGTGCTGGTGAAAAAGAATTGCAACGCCCGGCCAATTTCTTGCACCATGCTTTCAACAAAGGGACGCAACACCGTGGCTTCATAGTCGTCAGGAAGTTCACCCTTTCGTTTTTTGGTTTCAGCTTCTTCCTGAGAAAATCCATATTGACGCACAATTAATTGCGTGAGTTGAGCACCCCCAAACGCTTGGTCCCGGTCATACAAAACTTCATCGTTGCAGATGACTTGCATACTGGTCGTCATCGCACCTACTTCAAATAGGGCAACAATGCTGTTGACCCCTTTGTTGGGCAAATTTTCAATCAAGCGCCCGGTTGCCAGACGTGAGGCGTAAGACTCAATGTCAACAATCACAGGTTTCAAACCAGCGGCTTCAGCCAAGCCTTGAATATCCTGAACTTTTTCTTTACGTGAGGCGGCAATAAGTACATCAATGTCGCCTGTTGAGGCGGCGCTCGGCCCCACAATGCAAAAGTCAAGGCTCACCTCATCCAGAGGAAATGGAATGTACTGATTCGCCTCGGCCTCAACCTGCATCTCCAGTTCTTGATCGGACATGCCGCCGGGCAGCGTTATTTTTTTGGTAATCACCGCAGAGGGCGGCAAAGCCATCGCCACATTTCTGGTTTTGGTCCCACTTTTTTTGACCACTTGCCGGACGGCCTCAGCAACTTCATCAAACTTTTCGAGGTTACCGTCCGTAATCCAGCCGCGCTCAAGCGGCACAATGGCACAGTGTTCAAGCACCAGATTGCCCGCTTTATCATGACCCAACTCAACCACCTTGACGCTGGACGCACTGATATCAAGACCCAGCATGGGCGCAGGCTGCCGACTAAAAAGAGACCCCAAAGCGATCAAAACCAACTCCTGAAACAGGCTGATCGAAGACCAGCGAAACTACAAAATTCAACGTCCATACTAGCAGCAAGCCCTTTTGGCAACCAAGGTCTCTAATCTCGCCTGGTGCAGGGCAGTCGGTCAAAATAATAGGGACGTTGACATGGCCCAGTCGGTCGTCCATGACCACAAGCCTCATCAGTGATGCGCAACAATAGCGGATACTACCGCGCCAACGCTGTAAAAACATCATTTTTGTGATGCACTACCGTTTCTAAAAAAGTTTTTTATGTCCTCCAAAGAACCCGCTCCTGAATCCAGTCCATCCCAAAAAGCCAAGCCAGCAACCGCAATACTCAAAAAAATCTTGCGTATCGTGCTTTGGGGTAGCGGTATTGCAGCAGCAGGCCTTGCGTCTCTTCTCATCGTCCTCGCGATTGCCATGGCGATGGCGTTCCCCAATCTGCCCGATATTTCAGCCTTGTCTGACTACCGTCCCAAGCTGCCCTTGCGTGTGTTCACCGCAGATGGCGACCTGATGGGTGAGTTTGGCGAAGAACGCCGACATTTGATTCCTATCAAGGAAATTCCCAAAGTCATGACCGATGCGGTGCTGGCGATTGAGGACAACCGCTTTTATGAACACGGTGGCGTTGACTACAAAGGCATTGCACGCGCTGCATTCGCCAATTTGGGACGGTTTAAAAGTCAGGGCGCCTCCACCATCACCATGCAGGTTGCCCGTAATGTTTATCTGACCACCGAGAAAACGTACACCCGAAAAATCTACGAAATCTTGCTGACCTTCAAGCTGGAACACCTGTTGACCAAAGACCAGATTCTTGAAATCTACATGAATCAGATTTTTCTGGGCAACCGTGCTTACGGGTTTGCCGCCGCCTCAGAGGCTTATTTCGACAAGCCTTTGAAAAACATCACCGTGGCTGAAGCGGCTATGCTGGCCGGTTTGCCCAAGGCACCTTCAGCCTACAACCCGGTGGTTAATCCGGCGCGCGCGCGCATCCGCCAGCTTCACATCATTGACCGTATGTTAGAAAACGGTTACATCACCGATGCGCAGGCACAGGCTGCAAAAGTTGAAGAACTCAAAATTAAATCGGGCATGAATAGGACCAAGGTTCATGCGGAATATGTCGCTGAAACCGTGCGTCAACTGATGTACGCCCAGTATGGTGACGAGACTTACACGCGCGGTTTAAACGTGTACACCACACTAAATACGGCGGATCAGAACGCCGCTTATCAGTCGTTACGACGTGGCCTGATGGACTTCGAGCGGCGTCAGGTGTACCGCGGCCCCGAGAAATTTGTCACCTTGCCAACTGATCCGCAGGAGCTTGAGGATGCCATTGTCGAAACATTGGACGAGCATCCCGACAATGGCGATGTGATGTCGGCCATCGTGCTGGAGGCGAACCCCAAGCGTATTTTGGCGATTCGTCAAAACGGTGAAAACGTTGAAATTACCGGCGTAGATCTCAAACCCGCCGAATCAGGACTGATGGAAAAGGCGCCGCCCACCACAAAAATTCGTCGGGGTGCGGTCATCCGGGTCGCCAAAACACTCAGAAATACCTGGGAGATCACGCAGTTGCCCGAAGTTGAAGGCGCCTTTGTGGCCCTCGATCCCCGTGACGGTGCCATCAAAGCGCTGGTGGGCGGATTTGATTTCCAGAAAAACAAGTTCAACCACGTCACCCAAGCCTGGCGCCAGCCCGGCTCCAGTTTCAAACCTTTCATCTACTCTGCAGCGCTTGAAAAAGGCTTTACGCCCGCCACTATTATTAATGACGGCCCGCTCTTTTTTGATGCAGGTGTCACGGGCGGCCAACCTTGGGAACCTAAAAATTACGATGGCAAATTTGAAGGCCCAATGACGATGCGCCGTGGTTTGGCTAAATCCAAAAACATGATCTCTATCAGGATTTTGCAGGCTATCGGCGCCAAGACAGGACAAGATTGGGTGACCCGCTTTGGGTTTGACAGTGATAAGCACCCCGCCTACCTCACGATGGCCTTGGGCGCCGGATCGGTCACACCGATGCAAATGGCCACCGCTTACGCCGTGTTTGCCAATGGCGGCTACCGCGTTAATCCTTGGCTGATCAGCAAAGTCACTGAACAAAAGGGACGGGTCTTGCAGCAAACCAAGCCCCCTGTGCTGGACGAATCAGTGCGCGTCATTGATGCCCGCAACGCCTTCATCATGGACAGTCTGCTGCAAGAAGTGACACGTACTGGCACAGCGGCATCAGCGCAAGTTATTCTGAAAAGACCTGATTTGTATGGCAAAACAGGCACCACCAACGACTCCCTGGACGCCTGGTTTGCAGGATTTCAACCCACGCTGGCAGCCGTCACCTGGATTGGCTACGACACGCCGCGCAAACTCGGCTCCCGCGAAACCGGTGGCGGTCTGAGCCTGCCGGTCTGGATCCGATTCATGGAACATGCGCTTAAAGATGTTCCCGTCACCGAGCCCTCACCGCCAGCGGGCGTTGTGAATGTGGATGGCGAATGGTTTTACAACGAATACGCCCGAGGTGCAGGCGTTAGCAATGTCGGGGTTGAAGAAAAGCTCAAAGACCTTGTCGGCACCGACGCCAAAACCATGCAACCCACCGGCGAACGGGAAAAGATTCTCGATCTCTTTAAAGACTAAGCCTCAAACGTGAGCGAGCAGCCTGCCTGCTCACTGGCAAAACGCGACAAGTTGGTAAAAAACTCGCCCTGTCCTTTGGTGTCCATCCACTGTGTATTCTCAAATTTGTAGTGGTAGCCGCCTGACTTGGCGGCCAGCCAGATTTCATGCAGAGGTTTTTGCAGGTTGATCACGATCTGGCTCTCATTTGAGAAAACCAGCGTCACCATGCCGCCGGTGCGTTGGTTGTCGATGTCGGCAAGATCCTCATCATTGATACGGTCACAATTTGCCTCAACGGCTTTCAGCAGGATTTCTGCACAGTCCATAAATTCAGTGTCGGTCATTACAATTTCACCCATGTTGATATTTCATCGAATTCTAGTCAGTGCCATTGTCCTTGGAGCGGGTGCGGTGAGTCTGAGCGCTTGCGGTCAGCGCGGCGATCTGTATTTGCCGACAGAACACAACGCTCACAATCGCGCCACCTTGCCTGAAACGCTGATACCTTTTCGCACAAAAACTGCGTCTCAACCTGCACCGCAGACCGACCCATCTCCCACCCCAACGCCTATTCCCTCTGTAACGACTGCCCCTCAATGACCGTCCAAAATCTTCCCGGCCAACCCCATCTTGCCTACCGGGGCAATGAACTATTTTTAGAAGACGTCCGTTTAAGTGACTTGGTCAAAACGCATGGCACGCCTCTTTTTGTGTATTCAAAAGAATCCATGCTGGCCGCATTGGCCGCTTATCAACGGGGCTTTGCCGGACGCCAGGTGCAAATTTGTTACGCCATGAAAGCCAACCCCGCCTTAGGCGTGATTCAGGTGTTTGCAGCGGCAGGTTGCGGCTTTGACATTGTTTCAGGCGGCGACATGGACCGGGTTCTGGCGGCTGGTGGACAAGCGCACAAAATAATCTTCTCCGGTGTGGGTAAAACCCGGGCTGAAATGCGTCGCGCCCTGGAGGCGGGCATTGGTTGCTTCAATGTGGAAAGTGAAGCTGAACTTGAAGTCTTGAGCGAAGTCGCCTTGTCCATGGCCATGCGCGCCCCGGTCAGCCTTCGCGTGAATCCCAACGTGGACCCTAAAACGCATCCCTATATTTCAACCGGCCTCAAAGGCAGTAAATTTGGCGTGGCCCATGACCGTGTGCTGCAAACTTACCAGCGCGCGGCCACCTTGGCCGGCATCAACGTGGTGGGCATCGACTGCCACATTGGTTCGCAAATCACTGACATCGCGCCCTACCTTGACGCCGCAGACCGGATGCTGGACTTGGTGGAGGCCATTGAGGCCGCAGGCATTCCCCTGCAACACATTGATTTTGGCGGCGGCCTGGGTATCAACTACAACGACGACACACCACCGGCTGCCGATGAACTGTGGCAAAAACTGCTCATCAAACTCGATGCCCGTGGCTTTGGACAACGCCAGTTGATGATTGAACCCGGTCGCTCGCTGGTGGGCAATGCTGGCGTTTGCCTGAGTCAGGTGCTGTACCTGAAACCCGGCGAGCAAAAAAACTTTTGCATCCTTGATGCCGCCATGAACGACCTGCCCCGCCCCGCCATGTATCAAGCATTTCACCAAATCGTGCCGCTGACACCGCGAGATGCCACGCCTCAAACCTGGGATGTGGTCGGCCCCATTTGCGAAAGTGGTGACTGGCTGGGTCATGATCGCGCTTTGGCTGTACAAGCCGGTGACCTGCTCGCCGTGCTGTCGGCAGGTGCTTACTGCATGAGCATGGCCAGCAACTACAACTCACGCGGACGTGCCCCCGAAGTTCTGGTGGACGGCACCCAAGCTCGCCTGATTCGCCAACGCGAAACGATGGCTGACCAAATGCGTCAGGAACTATCGCTCCTGACGCCCTGACAAACCAAGCCGCTGACATCAGCCCTGGCGGCTCTTTTTCCTGTAAAAATTGACGAGACGCCAGCCAAGTAGCGACAACAAAATTGCGGCATAAACAAACACCTCGGTAAAGTTGTTTTTGCCCGCACGCATCCAGAAAAAATGCAATAAAGCCAAACCGGCAACGCCATAAACCAGCTTGTGCAAAAGCTGCCAGCGTTTGGCGCCTAAGGCCTTGATGGCGCGATTAAAAGACGTGAGCGCCAGCAACGTGAGCCATACAAAGGCAGAAAATCCCACCAGAATAAACGGGCGTTTGAGAATATCCTGGACGATGGCCGAGAGGTCAAAAGCCATATCAAACCCGCTATAACTCAGCAGATGCAACACTGCATAAAAGTAAACAAACAGGCCCAGCATCCGCCTGAACCGAGCTAGCGCGGACAAACCGGCCATCACACGTAAAGGTGTCACCGCCAGCACCAGACACAAAAAGCGCAAAGTCCAGTCGCCCGTTGAACGGATTAACGCCTCGGTCGGATTGGCCCCCAACTGATCAAAAATAGCCGCGTAAAGCAACCAACCAAACGGCAACAGCGACAAGCCAAACGCAACCGGTTTGGCGAAGCGATGGAGCAGCAGCATTTTCAACGGCACGCTTGGCCTTGGACTGGCGGGCACCTCCATCAGAAGAACTTTTTAAGATCCATACCTGCGTAAAGTTGCCCGACTTGCGTCTCGTAGCCATTGAACATCAAGGTCTTGCGTTTCTTGGTAAAAAAGCCGTCCTCGCCAATGCGCCGCTCCGTGGCCTGACTCCAACGCGGGTGATCCACCGTAGGGTTGACGTTGGAAAAGAACCCGTATTCATTGGCTGCCGCTTTGTTCCAGGCGGTGCCGGGTTGTTTGTCGGTAAACCTGATTTTGACAAGGCTCTTGCCGCTTTTAAAGCCGTACTTCCAAGGCACGACCAGCCGCACCGGCGCGCCGTTTTGTTTGGGTAACACCTCACCATACATGCCAAAAGTCAGCAAAGTCAGCGGATGCATGGCCTCGTCCATGCGCAAGCCTTCGGTATAAGGCCAATCCAGCACACGCGAGCCAACAAAAGGCATGGTTTTATGATCGGCCAAGGTCACAAATTCAATGTATTTGGCGCTGCCCAACGGCTCCACTTTTTTGATCAACTCGCTCAACGAATAACCCACCCAAGGGATCACCATCGACCAGCCTTCGACGCAGCGCAGGCGATAAATTCGCTCCTCTTGCGCACTGAGTTTGAGCAGGTCTTCCAGCGCGTAATTGCCTGGCTTTTTAACCAAGCCTTCAATCTGGACCGTCCACGGACTGACCTTTAACGTGTGGGCGTTTTGGGCGGGGTCTGACTTGTCGGTGCCGAATTCGTAGAAGTTGTTGTAAGTGCTGGCGTCTTTGTAATCGGTCAGCTTGTCCAGCGTGATAGCGCCCGGCAGACTGGCGCGCACATTGGGCAAGGCCGCCAGTTTGCCGGGTTTTGGCGTTAGCGTTGCACTTTGCGCATGGGCTTCACGGGTTGCCCAAGAAGTTAAAGCGGCTCCGGCAACCCCGCTGGCCATGAGTTTGATGAGATTGCGTCGCCCCTCATAAATGGACTGAGGGGTGATCTCGCTGGCGACAGGATGGCCAAAGCCGTCCCGGTTGGTTTTGATAAGCATGATGCAGTCGCCTCACTCTGTAATCGTAGAACCGGATTTATAGCAAACGAGGGCGGATCCTGCTCTGAGTTTGACTAAACCCCGGTGCTACAAAGTGCCATAACTGTGCAGGCCGCTCAAGAACATATTGACGCCAATGAACGCAAAAGTGGTCACCGCCAACCCACCCAAAGCCCACCAGGCAGACACGGTGCCGCGCAGGCCTTTCATGAGACGCATGTGCAGCCAGGCGGCATAGTTGAGCCAGACAATCAAGGCCCAGGTTTCTTTCGGATCCCAACTCCAGTAGCCGCCCCAAGCCTCGGCGGCCCAGAGCGCGCCTAGCACCGTGGCGATGGTGAAGAACGCAAACCCGACAGCAATGGATTTGTACATCAGATCATCGAGAACCTCGAAGGACGGCAACTTGGCCGCGATTTGGCGTCGCCCAAACAGAATGCCACCCACAACCAGCGCGGAAAGGCCAAAGTAAACGGCCCAGTAATCGCTCAAACCCGTCGTGGATGATTTGCGAAACACAATCGGCTCGAAGCACAACACAATGCCCAACAGCCACAGCGGGGCCAACTTGTACCAGCGCGCCTCGGTTGCTTGCTGTTTGATCAAGTAGGCGAACGCCACCATCGCGGCGAGTGCAAACGTGCCGTAGCCAATAAAGTTGGCAGGCACATGCAGCTTCATCCACCAACTTTTGAGGGCAGGCACCAACGGTTGAATCTCATGCGCGCCGCGCACCAGCGTGTACCAAAGCAAGAACCCGACAGCGGCACTGACCACCAGCATGACAAAAGCGCCCAAGGCCCGGGTTTTGTACTGCTCTTCAAAGTACAAGTAGAAGGCCGCCGTCATCCAGCAAAACATCACGAACACTTCGTAGAGATTGCTCACCGGAATATGCCCAATGTCAGCGCCCAGCAAATAGCTCTCGTACCAGCGCACCATGGTGCCGATCAGCGCCATCGCCACGGCCACCCACAGCAAGCGGGAAGCCACCAGCGACAGGGCATCACCACCTTGGCGAGGCGCAAACATGCCAATCCAATAGAAGATGGTGCTCATAAAGAACAACATGCTCATCCACAAAATAGCAGATTGACTGGATAAAAAGTATTTGAGCCAGAACACGTTATCGGCGTTGACCAGCGTGCCCTGATACGACACGATGCCCAACAGCGACAACCCGGCCACCGCCAGCATCAACGTGCGCAAGGGCCGCCAAAACCAGCCCAGCCAGATGGCGCTGGGCATGGCGCCCAGCAAAATACCTTTTTCGTACACATCCATCGCGTCGAGGTAACGCACAAAAACATACAAACCGCCCGCGATCACAATCGCGGCAAATAGCCAGTCAAACCAATTGCGCTTGGCGAAATAACCTTCGTCCAAAGTCATTGTTTTACTCGCAGAGGAGGAATCAGTCGTCATGTTGTTCTTTCTTGATGCCAATCAGTTTGAATTTCAGTTGTTCAAATTCACGATCACCATCCATGGTTTTGCGGTTGCTTGACAAGGCCATAGTGGCGGTGGATTGACTGGCGTCGGCTTCAGTGCCATCACGGGGTGAGAGCCAGACCCAGAGTCGGCGCTCACGAATGTAGAGCATGGCAAAAATGCCGAAAATCAGCAAAGTGCAGCCAAGATAAACAATTTTCTTCCCCGGTGTGCGGGTCACTTGAAAAACACTGGCCTGCACTTGGGTAAAGTCAGCGAGTTGCAACACCAGAGGTGCGGTGTAGGCGTGTGCATCACTCAGTGCCAACACGACCTGGGTCATGAAGGCTTGGGTTTTATCGTTCGGCTCAAACGGTTTCAGGTTAGCCCGTTCACGGGTGAGTTGGGCTAACTCATAGAGCGAGCCATTCAAGATGCGGATCAGCACATCGCCCGCCCTAGCCCGTTCGGCCTCCGGCACGTTGGTTTCCATGAAGTCAGAAATAGCCTGCAAACCACCGACGGCTTTGCCATCCCGCCCCGGCTCGGCACCTGCAAACAAAGCTAGCGCACGCGTCGCCGAAGCGGTTAAAGGTTGAATCAAATCAGGGCGACTGGTGTCCACGGCACGAGCCACATAACGTTGAATGGCGAGTTTGCGTTCAGCCGGATTGCCCAAGGCCGCCCGTATTCTGAAGAATTCGTTCGCTGAGTCTTGCTCATCAGCGGGCACGCGCAGGTAGCGAAATGACTCCGCCGTTGAGTCTCGCATCCCCATCAAGAAAATCGGGGTGCCGTCCCCCATATCAATGGGCAGCATGTAGTTGTGATATTCCCGCGCCTGGCCTGAAGCGTCCCGCAATTTATAGCTGATGCTGGGACCGACGTTGCGCAACTCTTTTTTAGTCACCGACTTGTTGGCTGCCCCAAGACGCGCATTGATGGACTCACGCAAGTCCACCTTACGGACATCGACACTGTTGCTGCCATTGCCACTGCCAAAGAAATTCTCGACATTGATGACCCGCAAGCCGGTGTATTCAATCGTTAACTTTTCATTCCCGTAGGTCAACTGGGATGACCCCCCAATCACACCTTCAATATCAAACGCGGGCGCAGCCGCATTCATGGGTGTCGCTTTGAGCTTGACGAGGGAGCCGCCATCATCAAAACTTGATTGAAAAATCTCGACGCCTTTATAAGCCACCGGATGATTCACCTCGACGCGCGCCGGGGTTTGTTCCCCGGTGTGGTTGTCATGAATGATGATGTCACTGGCAAATAACTTGGGCATCCCGGTGGAGTAATACTCCACGATAAACTTTTTCAACTCGACAGAAAACGGCAACTCTTGCAACAAAATGCCGTCCGGCTGATTCAGAATTGCGGTGCCGGAGCGGGTGCCTTCGGTCACGAGCAAGTTGCCTCTGAAGGTTGGGTTGTTTTCGCTTAAACGATGTTCTGGCTTGACATCGGCCATCATGCCGCCGCCATTGAAGACCACTTTTCCGTTGAACCACATTTGTGCACGAACGATCAAGTCGCCATCCATCAGGCCACCCAGGCACACCAACACGATGGCACTGTGGGCGGCAATGTAGCCAATTTTGTTGGCAGCGCCCGCCTTGGCCGCCACCATCCAGCCCTTTGCACCATCGGGTAAATCACGTTGCTGCAGTTTGACCTTCCAGCCTCCGCCCACCAGCATTTGACCGATGCGCTTGGCAGCGACTTCAGAGGTTTCATTCAAATCGGCCTGGGCGCGGTGACCAAAAGCTTTCAAGCTTTGCTCACGAATATTCTCTTTGTAGGTTTTGAGATCAACCAGAATTTTTGGGGTGTTGCGGGCCACGCAAAGCGAGGTGCTAATCACCAAAAAAGCCAATATCAGCATGAACCACCAAGCGCTGTACACCGCATACAAACTCACGCTACCAAACACTTGTGCCCAGAAAGGCCCGAATTGGTTGACGTAATTGCCTAAAGGCTCGTGTTGTTTGAGTACGGTGCCAATGACAGAGGCAATGCAGATCACGGTCAGCAATGAAATCGAGAACCGCATGGAAGACAGCAGTTCGACAGCTGCGCGTAACGCCCGCGAGCCGGACTTCAGCTCTAAACCCTGAGTGGAAACAGTCATGAATAAGTCGTGGTTAGCTCAAAAAAAAAGGGCAGACCATGTATTTCAATGGAACTGCCCACTTTTGGGTCTGAATGTTGCGTTTAGTTCAATCAATATCCAAACAAACTAAACCCATACAAACAAAGCCTGTGACTACCGCAATCCGGCAATGTAGTCGGAAACTGCCTTGATCTCTTTGTCATTCATTTTGGCGGCGATCTGCGTCATTTGCAGACTATTTTGACGAATGCCATCCCGAAAGTTGGTTAACTGGGTCGCGGCGTATTCAGCGTGTTGACCGCTCAGACGGGGGAACTGAGCGGGCATCCCCGCGCCGTTGGGGCTATGGCAGCCAGCGCAAGCGGGAATTTGGCGGTCTGTAATGCCACCCCGGTAAATGCGCTCGCCCATAGAAACCAGCTCTTTGTCTTTGGCAAAACCGGGCGTGGCCACTTTGGAATTTAACCAGTAAGCGACGTTGAGCATGTCCGCATCAGTCAACATGGAGGCAAAGCCGAGCATGATGGCGTTGGCACGTTTGCCTTCTTTGAACTCTTGCAATTGCTTCACCAGATATTCCGGGTGTTGCTGCGCCAGTTTAGGGTTCGCCCCAATGACGGAATTGCCATCTGCCGCATGACAGGCAATACACATGGATGTGAACGTGGCCTCGCCTTTAACAAGGTCTGGTTTAAGCGCTTGCGCAGGGACAACCTTCGCCTCCACTGGTGGCACAGCAGGCGTGGCCTCTTGTGCAAAGGTGGAAAAAACGGGGATGGCCAATGAGGCGGCAAGCAATAAGGTGGTGAGCAACTTCATATTAAATGTCCTGTATCAGGCAAGCAAAACAAGCTGATTCTACAATGCTGATTCGGGCTTACTCCCCTTTAACTAATGACTATAACTTCAAACCCTCTGGCTTCGGCCCCCAAAACACCCTCGCCGGATCAGGCTGTCAAGAGTGCGGCCACCGTTGCACTGGGTTGGCTTCACACGGCCAAGTTCCTCACCACCGCCCCTCAATTGCATTTTTTGCCGGCACTGGATGTGCCTGAATTTGCCTTTGTCGGGCGCTCCAATGCGGGCAAGTCCACTTGCATCAATACGCTCACGCAACAAAAACAATTGGCTTTTGCCTCTAAAAGACCAGGTCGCACCCAGCACATCAACTTATTCTCGCTGGGTAAACAGGGCGTCACCGATGCCGTACTAACCGACTTGCCGGGTTATGGTTACGCCGCCGTCCCCAAGGCGGACAAGATTCGCTGGCAACAAGTGATGGCGAACTATCTGGTCACGCGCGAAAATCTGAAGGCCATTGTGCTGATGTGCGACCCACGCCACGGCATGACCGAACTGGATGAAATTTTGCTCGATATCGTGCGGCCCCGTGTGGAAGAGGGCCTTAAGTTTTTGGTGGTGCTGACCAAAGCCGACAAGCTAACCCGCGTTGAGCAAAACAAGGCGTTGTCGATCATGAAACTGCAAGCCGGCGGCGGCGAAGTGCGCTTATTCTCGGCGCCTAAACGCCAAGGTATCGACGAGGTCGCGATGCTGCTTTGGCAGTGGGCACACCCGTCGGTTGACAAGAAAACAATCGTCACGCCCGAGGCCACGCTCGAAGAACTCAGTACACCGGTGGCTCGCCCGATGGACGATCTTTGAAGCGTTTGTGAACCCAAAAGTACTGCGCGGGCATGGTGTCGATGAATGACTGCAATTGCAGGTTCATCAACGTGGTGTCGGCCACTATGTCTTGAGACGGAAAATCAGGCCACGCAGGCATCACCTGAACCTCATAACCCCGCCGGGTCATGCGCGTGACCACCGGCACCACCTTGGCGCGCCCCAGTTTGGCAAAGCGCGACAAAGAGGGCACGGTAGCCGCTAAAACACCATAAAACGGCACAAAAACAGAATCTTTCGGGCCGAAGTTCATGTCGGGCAATAAATACAACGGAGCACCGGCCCGCAATGCCGTCACAACTGGTTTGACACCTGCGTCACGACCCAACAACTGCGTCGTCCCCAAGCGCTGACGACCCGCCAAAATCCAGGCGTCCAGCACTTGATTGGCTTGGTTGGTGTAAATGGTGGTGAAGGGGCGCGGCAGCTGCTGCGTCAAGGCCGTCCAGCCCGCATCCAGCCCGACAAAATGCGGGGCAAAAATAACGACAGGCGCATCACCCTGCAATTCGTTCACGGCACCTGACAAAGTCAAACGCTGGCGAACGACCTCAGGTGCGCCATGCCAGAGCCAGCCCCGATCCAGCCAGGCCTGGGCAAAATATACAAAGGTTTGAAAAGTCAAAACACGGATTTCGGCAAGCGATTTATCCGGAAAACACAAGCGCAAATTGGTACGGGCCACCCGCCGTCTCGGCACCGCCAACCCATACAACAAACACCCCAGCAGCCAGCCTAGCGCACGCACCCAAACCAGCGGTAAGCGCCCCAGCACATGCATCACCGCGATGCCAACGTGACTCAAGCCTCTTGAAAACCACATGATCAACGCTCTGCCCGTGGTTGTTTGTAACGCGCATAACCCCACAGGTATTGCTGGGGACAACTGCGAATCAAGTCTTCCATGGCGCGATTGATCACACCAGCGGCCTGCTCGCCATCCGTTGATAAAACAGCATCCAAGGGTCGAATATGCACCCGAAAACCCCGGCCCCAAGACAAACGCTCACCCCATGCCATGAGCACCGTGGCCCCGGTTTGCTGTGCCAATCGTGTGGACAGCGTCATCGTATAGGCGTCACGGCCAAAAAACGGCACCCACAGTCCCATCCCCAATGGCGGCACTTGATCCGGCAACAAACCCAGGCACTGCCCTTGTTTTAAGGCTTTAATCATTTGCTTAACACCCGCCAGCGTGGTCGGGGCGGTTTGCAAGCCGGGACGCGCCCGTGCGCTGGCCACGACGGCCCGTAACCACGATTGGCGCGGAGGTCGAAACAGCACCGTCATAGGCTGCGTACCCTGCCCGTAACGCTGCGCATACGCCTGCGCCGTGATCTCAAAACAACCCAAATGCGGCGTTAAAAAAACCACGCCACGCCCCAGCGCCAGCGCCGCCTCCACATGCTGCGCGCCATCCCACAGCACGGGCACGGGGCGCCCCAACCACAGACGCGGCAACTCGGCCACCAGCTTGCCGCTCTCACCCACAGCACCGCGCCATTGCCGCCAACTCATCCCGGCCTGTCGCGCATTCGCCAAAAAACGGGTGCGGTACACCCCAGAGGCCAAAAAAACCAGCCAGCCCAGACTCCAGCCCACGCCATGCAACAGCCACAAAGGCAGGACAGACAACATTTTGAAAAGGGTGATCATGGGTCGGATAAGATGCTCGGGTCGCTGAGTTACGGAACTACTTGCAGGGCGACACACAAGGGGCAGTTCGCACAGAGCCGCCATTGTGCCTTGTCAAATTTGACAACACTGCTAAAGCGTTCGCCAAAGCTGCCAAGCCCAAGCAACGCGTTCTTCAACCTGTTGCAATTTTTTTGTGGAGCTTAAAACCATGGCGAACGATTTTCTCTTTACCTCCGAGTCCGTCTCGGAAGGTCACCCCGACAAAGTAGCGGATCAGATTTCTGATGCCATTCTCGATGCCGTCTTTCAGCAAGACCCACTGTCCCGCGTGGCCGCTGAAACCTTGTGCAACACCGGCTTGGTCGTGTTGGCTGGTGAAATCACCACCAACGCACACGTGGACTACATCCAGGTCGCCCGCGACACGCTCAAACGCATCGGCTACGACAACACCGAGTACGGCATCGACTACAAGGGTTGCGCCGTGCTGGTGGCTTATGACAAACAAAGCAACGACATCGCCCAAGGCGTCGATCATGCGTCCGACGACCACCTCAACACTGGCGCGGGCGATCAAGGCCTGATGTTTGGCTACGCCTGCAACGAAACGCCCGAGTTGATGCCTGCGCCTATTTACTACGCGCACCGTTTGGTAGAGCGCCAGTCCCAGCTGCGCAAAGACGGTCGCCTGCCCTTTCTGCGCCCCGATGCCAAAAGTCAAATCACCATGCGTTATGTGGACGGCAAGCCGCACAGCATTGACACCGTGGTGTTGTCAAGCCAGCACAGCCCCGAAATGAGCGACGGCCTGAAGATGAAACCCGCTTTTATTGAAGCGGTGATTGAAGACATCATCAAGCCCGTGTTGCCCAAAGAATGGCTGACCGCCGACACCAAATACCTGATTAACCCAACTGGACGCTTCGTGATTGGCGGCCCGCAAGGCGATTGCGGTTTGACCGGACGCAAGATTATTGTGGATACCTACGGTGGCGCTTGCCCGCACGGCGGCGGCGCTTTCAGCGGCAAAGATCCAACAAAAGTGGATCGCTCTGCCGCCTATGCCGCCCGCTACGTGGCCAAAAACATTGTGGCTGCTGGTTTAGCCCGCCAGTGCCAGATTCAGGTCGCGTATGCCATTGGTGTGGCCAAGCCAATGAACGTGACGGTTTATACCGAAGGCACCGGCGTGATTCCAGACGACAAAATCGCAGAACTGGTCAACGAAATTTTTGACCTGCGTCCTAAAGGCATCATCCAGATGCTTGATCTGCTGCGTCCGATTTACGAGAAGACCGCCGCTTACGGTCACTTTGGTCGTGAAGAGCCTGAGTTCACTTGGGAGCGCACCGACAAAGCCCACGCCCTGAAGGCGGCGGCTGGGTTGTAAATTGAGCTGACTGATCTATTAACGCAGGCCTTCACCGGTCTGCTGTCAAAAAATCTGGCTGCGTCGTTATTCTCCGCCCCATGCGTGCCAATACTTCTTTAAATACGGTTCCCGGCAAATGGGGCCGCGCCTTGCTGCGTGGCGCGGCTAGTTGGTGGTTTCTCATTTACTTTGGTGCCATGACGTTGGTGATGGCGCTGTCGCCCTCAACCTACAGCCGGGCCAACCGGGCAGCAACGTCGCGCTACATTTACACCAGCACTTGGCAGGTTTTGCCATGGTTTACGGCACTGTCGGCGCTGCTCAGTCTGGTGCTGATCCGCATCGTGGTCGTCACGGCCTTGAGCTATGGCCTATCGCAATTTGCCCTGGAAATGGTCGTGCGCGTGCTGGTGCTGGAGCTGATTCCACTCTCGGCAGCCTTGTTTGTCGCGCTGCGCACCGGGCTGGCATTTAATGCGGGCGCCAATGATCTGAGCGTTGATCACACGGTCTCTGCCCAAGCGCGCCAGACCGAGCCGATCAGCCTGACCCGCCTGCGTCAGGATTTGGTGCCGCGTGTGCTGGCCAGCGCGTTCTCGGTGTTGGCCTTGGCCGTGGTCAGCAGCGTCATTGCGCTGGTGTTGACCTATTTCACTGTTCACGGCCTGTCGCTTTGGGGGCTGCCGGGTTACACCCGCACGGTCGGGCATGTGTTTGACCTGGTCGTCACGCTGGGCTTTTTATTCAAAACCATCTTCTTCAGTCTGGCCGTCGCGATTGTGCCTATGGCGGCCAGTCTGGAGGCTAGCGCGCAAGCGCTCACCAGCGACACCGTACAACCGGGTGCAGTGCGCCTGTTTTTGGTACTACTATTGATTGAGGCTGCCTCTTTGGTGGTCAAGTACATCTGAGCACTTTCACACCCCATGCCCCGCCCTTCTGAATCTCCCCCGTCACGCTCACCCGAGATAGCCGCTGTCGAGCGTAAGGCCGTCGTCTTGCTGGTCTTGATCATGACGCTGGTGTGCAGCTTTCTGGTTTATGTGATGTATGCACGCGGCGTGTTCGAGAGCACCCAGCAGCTTGTGCTGGTGTCTGATGACTCCGAGGGCGTCATCGTCGGCATGGATCTGACTTTTTCAGGCTTTCCGATTGGACGCGTGCGGCGCATTGAGTTGGCCCCGGACGGCAACGCCCGCATCTTGATCGACGTGCCGCGCAAAGATGCCAAATGGCTGCGCACCTCCAGCATTTTCACGATGGAACGCGGCATCGTGGGTGACACCCGCATCCGTGCTTTTAGCGGTATTTTGACCGACCCGCCGCTGCCCGGGAACGCAGAACGCAACGTGCTGCGCGGCGACATCAACGCCGAGATTCCCCGGTTGGTGACCTCCACCCGCGCGCTGCTTGAAAATCTGGAACACATGACCGGGCCAGAGTCCAGCATCAACACCACGCTGGCACATTTGCGTACCGTGACTGAACGCCTGACAGGCCGCTACGGCTTGCTGACAGCCGCGCTGGGCAGCGAAGAAAACGCCCAAAAAATTATCATGACGCTCGACCACGTCAACGCACTTTTAGTCAAAACCGATCAGCGAATTTATGGAAAAAATGGCGTGATAGAGGGCACACAAGCCTCGGTCACGCAACTCACCGGGGTGCTGACCGACGCACGGGCAAGCCTCAAAAAGGTCGATGCTGTGCTGGCAGAGGTGCAAGCCGTGGGTGCCAATGCCCGCATCGCCAGTGCCGACTTGGGGACCCTGCGCGGCGAAGTTGAAATCAGTCTGCGCAAAGTCAGTCAACTGGTGGACGAGGTCAACCGCAAATGGCCTTTTGCCCGCGACACAGAGATCAAACTGCCATGACCCTACGTTTACTAACTCAACTAACAACGGTCGTGGGTGCCACGCTACTGCTGGTCGCCTGCGCGGGCAACCCGCCACCGCCCGACTGGCAGTCCAACGCTTTTGCCGCCCTCAATAGTTTTTCATCGGCCTACCTGCGCGGCGACACATCCATAGCCGAGCTTGAGCTGAACCATGCCCGACGTGAAATTGCCCGCACAGGCCGCGCGGATGTGCTGGCGCGCGCCGAATTGACACGCTGCGCTACCCGCGTCGCCAGCCTTGAGTTTGACCAGTGCAGCAGCTACCAGCCGCTAGCCCAGGATGCCTCGGCCAGTGAGCGGGCCTATGCTGCCTTTTTAACCGGACGCCGGATGGGGCAAGACACCGCTTTGCTACCCGAACACTATCGGGCGCTGGCCCTGATGCCTGCGCCCGACGGCACGGCCAACGAACGCAGCGCATTGAATACCCTCAAAGACCCACTGGCACGCCTGATCGCCGCTGGCGTATGGCTGCAAACCGGTCGTTTGACGCCGTCTGACATCGACATGGCCATCGAAACGGCATCAGACCAAGGCTGGCGCCGACCGCTGTTGGCCTGGTTAGGCGTACAACTTCAACGCGCCAACCAAGCGGATGACCCAGCAGCCAGAACACGCCTTCAACGGCGCATCGACCTCGTGTTGCAAACGCCGCCCCAACCGCAATAATCCAGTCAACGGCACGCGACACCTTCAAGTTGCCGGGTGTGCCACCACTCGACCAATGTCCGGCCAGCGGTGATGCAGCAGTATCCAGGCCATCAAACCGATGCCCATCATGCCCAGCGACGCAGCGGCCAGACTCACGGTTGAATGCATCACCAGTGGCGCGACCACACCAGCCACCAAGCCATTGGCCGACGCGCCCACAAACGCCTGCAACGAAGACGCCATGCCCCGCCGATCCGGGTGAAGATCAAGCACCAGCAGCGTCACCACCGGCATCATCATGGCCCAGCCAAAGGCAAAGATGGCAATCGGAAAAAGCGACCAGCGCACATCGGCTTTGAATAGCGCATTGGCTGCCAGATTAAGCAGCGCAATTAGCAGCATGATCAAAAACCCATATTTGATTTGCTGTTTAGGCGCTAACTTGCCAGCCATGCGACCACTGGCCCACGCCCCACTCATGATGCCGCTAATCGTGAGAATAAAAAACCAGAAAAATTGCGTGGGTGCCAGGCCCAAATGCTCACCCAAAAAAGCTGGCGCTGACAAGATGTACAAGAACATACCGTTAAACGGCAAGCCACTGGCCAGGGCCAGCAACAAAAATCGGGGATCCCGCCCCAATTGCAAATAACCTTGCATCAAGTTGCTGACTTTCAACGATTGGCGCTGCGTTACAGGCAAGGTTTCTGGCAGAAATTTGTAATTAACTGTCCACAAAATGATGCCAACTGCCGTCAAAAACCAAAAAACGCTGTGCCAATTGAAGGACACAAACAACCAGCCGCCCACCAAAGGCGCGATGGCCGGGGCGACCCCAAAATAAATTGTGATCTGACTCATCACCTTTTGCGCCTGGGTCGGGTCAAACATATCGCGCACCACCGCGCGTGCCACCACAATGCCCGCCCCCGTTGACAAGCCCTGCATGGCCCGAAAAAACACCAGCTGACCGATGGTTTGTGACAACGCACAGCCAATCGAAGCCACGGTAAACGCTGCCAGTCCCCACAACACCACAGGCCGCCGACCCAGGCTGTCTGACAACGCCCCATGAAAAAGACTCATGAAGGCAAACCCGAACAAGTAAGCCGACAAGGTTTGCTGCATTTCTACGGGGGTCGCCCCCAGTGAGGTCGCAATTCCTGAAAAAGCGGGAATGTAGGTGTCAATAGAGAAAGGCCCCAACATGCCCAGCACCGCCAGCAAAACAGCCAACGCCCAGCGCGGACCGCGCCAGAGAGTTTTTGCATACGGATTCATGACGGCTCTATCAGCTCAAAGCACCCAACACGGTCACTACCACAATGACGACGCCAATCACCAGATTGACCAGCACCCAGGTACGAATACTCGCTAACGCAGCACCCGCCACAGGCCAGGCAGCCGCCGTCACGGCAAGGGAGAGGCGTTTATACAGGGCAAAACGAATATGACCCAAAATAGCCACCATCACGATACCAAGCAAGGACATCACCATCCACTCCACCGGCATGTTGAACTTGACATCAGCCTGCACCGTTTGCTTGGCAACGCGACCAATCATCCACACCCCGCTGGCCACGGCCAACCCGGCCACCCCCAGCGCTGCATTCAAGAAACGACCCAGCACATCGCGCATCAAACGCAAGCGTTGAGGTGCCTCCAGTTGGCTGGCAGCGGGCCGCAAGAAGAACTCGACAAACACCATCCCCCCAATCCAGACCATGATGGCGAGTAGGTGAACGGTTTTGAGAGCGGCATAAAACATGGGTTAAATCCAGTTAAAAAGGTTGAACAGTTTGAAAAAAGAGCGTCTTTGATAATGCCACAGCCACTGTTATTTCGTGAATAAGCACTGAAAAGCACCTACAAAAAGTAACCTGGCAAAGTGACACAGTCACCCCAAATTAGGAAGCTCTGCCTACACGGTTATTCAAGCGGCCTTTACAGTGCACAGCAAGGGTAGATTGCCAATTATCTGGAGTTTTAAATGGTCAAAAAGTTACAAAAAACGAGTTCATCCAAGAGAGCAGAAATGCCTTTGACAAAGTCGGTTCAGGATGCCGCCGAGCAAATATGGCAGGCCGGGTTAGGCGCTTTTAACCAGGCACAGGCCGAAGGCTCCAAGGCTTTTGATGCGCTGGTGAAAGAGGGCATCAACTTTCAACACAAGACAAAGTCCGGGGCGGAAGAAAAAATCACGCAGGTCGGCCAAAAAATAACCCATCTGGCGGCTGACCTCTCCTCCAAAGCCACGGGTCAGTGGGATAAGTTGGAAACTGTTTTTGAAGACCGCGTGATCAAGGTACTGGATAAACAAGGCGTGCCCTCGGGTCAAACCCTGGAGGTGTTGATGGCTCGCCTTGATGCACTGACGCAGCAGGTCGAAAAATTATCAGCTCAGCGCATCACGTCTAAATCAGCAGCCAAACCATCGCTTAAACGCGTGCCAAAAACAAAGCTTTGACGAATTTATTTTGTTTTTTTTCAATCGCGCACTTGTTGCATCGCAACAAGTGACAGCCTCTATCGGCTCTACACTAATTGGAAGAGATCAAGATTGACAGGGTCGCATCGTGCATTTAGCGGCATATAAGGAAAGGCCTACATGGTAAAAAAAGCGCCCCGGCGTACTGCCGAGCGAATTCTGGAAGTCACGCTGGCCTTGTTTAACCGTTTTGGCGAACCCAACGTATCGACCACCCTGATTTCTGCTGAACTGGGCATCAGTCCTGGCAATCTTTACTACCATTACCCCGCCAAAGATGAGCTAATCAACACGCTGCTTGACCGCTACGAGCAAGCGTTGAATGAGCTACTCAACGTCAGTGACGACGTGCGCGATGTGGAGGATGCCTGGTTTTTCATGCATACCTTGTTTGAACTCATCTGGCAGTACCGATTTTTTTACCGCGATTTGAATGACCTACTCAGCAAAAACAGGCGACTAGAGACACATTTCCAGTCGGTTCTGAAAAACAAAACTCGCGCCGTTAAAGCCTTGTTGGAGGGTATGAGCCGCACGGGTGCCATGCACATTGAGGCGTGTGATGTCGAGTCAACAGCGACCAGCATGGTGGTGTTGCTGACCTTTTGGCTAAGTTTTGAATATGTACGCGACCCACGCCACGCGCTTGAACCTGAAAATGCGCAAGCAGCCATGCGACGGGGCGCACAACAAATACTGAATTTACTGATGCCTTACCTTGAGTTGAATCAACGTCTGCACTTACTAAAATTAGCGGACGCCAACGATAATGACAATAAATAAAAATTTATGACGATAAGTAAAAAGATATGCCCAAGGAGACAAGATGAATAACTGGACTGCCTTCCCCTATCCGGGTGAATATACGTTTGATGCCACCAGCGTCAAAGCCAACTGGGGCCGACTTCATGCGGGAGACGCCGAGCCATTGCCCGACAAACCCGAAGTGCTTCAGGCATGGGCACTGTTTCACAGCGGCGAGTTCCAGAAAGCCATGGACTTGGGCCTTAAAGTGGGCGGTGATGGGCTTACCGTGGCTAACAAATCCGCCTGTGTTTACGCCACTTACCTTGAGAAAAAAGAGCAAGCGCGCCTGGCCCTTTACCTCGAAGTTGCCCAACGCGCTGAAGCGCAAGCTTTGGCGTACCCGCTCAATATCAACGCCTACTACTGGCACGCCTATGCCTTGAGCCGCTACAGCCAGGGCATCAGCGTCGCCAAAGCTTTGGCGCAAGGGTTGGGTACCAAGGTTAAGGAATCGCTTGAGAATGTGATCAAACTCCAGCCCAAACATGCCGATGCACACATCGCGCTAGGCGCTTTTCACGCCGAGGTCATCGATAAAGTGGGGTTGCTGATTGGCAGCATGACTTATGGCGCCAAGAAAGACACCGGTCTGGCGCTGCTTCAGGAGGCCTTGAAACTCAACTTTCAATCCGCCATTGGCATGATCGAATATGCCAATGCCATGGTCATGCTTGATGGTGAAAAGATGATCAAAGAGGCCACGAAACTTTACCAGCAAGCCGCTGCAGCCAAGCCTATGGATGCCATGGAACGACTGGATGTAGAAATGGCCAAAGTCGAGTTGGAAGACTGACAAAAGATTAGGTGCCTGAGTCAGGATTGAGTAATTTATCGAGATTCTGAGTTACTTCAGACTCAATCTTTGCATGGAAGGCACTCAACAAAAACCCGAGTTTCGCGTTGAGTTCAAATTTATCCTGTGTGACTGACAAACAGCCCTGAACGCCTGCGCGTTTGAACATCACCTCATCTGCGGCCTCACCTGTTTGGTAGGTACAAATCAAACCAAACTGTTGTTCAGCTTGCTCAACCCATTGATGGGCAATTTTTCGGGCCGCAGTCAAACCTAGTTTGTGTGCGCGCAAGATATGAAGATCAGCCATTAAGGGGGTTCCGTTTAAGTTTTCAAGGCCTTCAGTCTGCACCAAGGCAGATATTTTGGCATTGTCAAACGCTTCAAAACCCATTCAGCCAGCAGAACTGAAAAGAGCAAATAGCCCCGTTAATAGAGAGATTTGCAGAATGCGACAAACAGTTAAATTAACGGCTGCTTGAGGCAAAAAAATGCAGGGCAACGCCGAAAAAACTGGCAGATCAGGGTGTCGAATTATCGCCTTGCCAGGTGAACTCATCGGATGTGACAGCCCTGGCCTATCAACAAGCAGGACTTGACGCTTGGGCAACGCTAAATTGACAAGGTGACATTTGTATTCGGGCTTTCACCTCTTGCCGACTAGGTGGCACACAGCCTCGGCGCATGACACACAAACTGGCACTCGCAATGGCATGGCTCAAAAGATTTTTTGCCTGTGCCTCAGGGACAGAAGCCGCGCCCCAACTGCCGCCCAAATTATTTTCCAGCAGCGTCGTCACCAATCCTGCCAAAAAGCAATCACCTGCTCCGACAGTGTCCAAGACGTTCACGCGTTCGGTTTCCTGCGCGTGAAAAATTTGACCGTCACGTGTCAGTAAGCTGGCGCCCGCGCCTCCACGGGTGAGTGCCACCAAATTTGCGCGACTTTTACCTAGCAAATGGACGGCCCTCTGAGTGGCGTTGGCACCGGGCAAGTCCAAATATTCGAGGTCTTCGTCGCTGACTTTGATGACGTCTGCATATTGCAAAGCAAGCATGACATGGCGGCGATAAAGCGCTAAGTCAGGCATGACGGAGGGGCGCAAGTTGGCATCGATCACGATAGTTCGCCCTGCCTTGCGTTGACTGGCAAGCCAGGGCAGATACAAATCCGCATCGTCGGGGGACAAGGCCAGGGCACCCGTGCAAACCAGGGAAAGGCTTGTGGACTGGGCGCAGGCGTCAGTCATCTGTGCTGCCGTGATGGCGCGATCAGCGACCCCTTCTCTGTAAAACGCATAGTCCGGGTGACCTTGTGGACCAACGCTGACAACCGCAAGAGAGGTCACCTGTTGCACGGGGGTCGGCATGGCCAGATGCACGCCGTCATCTTGCAGCGCCGCAGCAAGTTCGCGACCAAAGCGGTCCCTTGACAAGGGGTTTAAGTAAAGCGTTTCAACGCCTTGGCGCGCCAGCGCTCGTGTCAGGTTGTAAACCGCACCGCCAATACAAGGTTCAAACCGACCGTCTTCATTCCGAATCAAATCAATCAGTGCTTCTCCTGCTGTTGCAACTTGAAGTGATTTCATGTTTTTTTGTGCCATTCGAGGGTTTTCCATAACTAAAGTAACTTGATTTAGTAATCAAAGTCCGAATATAGTCTAGCCGCGCTTCAACGTAAAGCGTCAATACCCGTGGGGTCTGACTAAACCCTTATGCAAATCTGAATTCCTAAAATTGAGGAGACTCTTCATGAAAAAAACTGCTGCTTCTTTGCTGTTGAGCACCTTGGCCCTTGCCACTTCCAGCGTCTTCGCCGCTGGCGAGCCTGTCATTGGTCTGATCACCAAAACTGAAACCAATGCCTTCTTCGTCAAGATGAAGGAAGGCGCTGAAGCCGAAGCCAAAAAGCTTGGCGCCAAGCTACTCACCGCCGCCGGCAAGTCAGACGGCGACACGGCGGGTCAGATTACGGCCCTGGAAAACATGGCTGCTGCTGGCGCCAAGACAATTTTGATCACGGCCAGCGGCGATGCCATTGCGCCCACCGTGAAAAAATTGCAGGCTAAGGGCGTGCAGGTGATTGCGCTGGATAGTCCGTTTTTGGGTGCTGATGCTCTTTTCGCCACCGATAACTACAAGGCTGGCGTGTTGATCGGCCAATATGCCAAAGCCTCGTTGGCGGGTAAACCCGCCAAAATTGCGATGCTTGATTTATTGCCCGGTCACCCGGTTGGTGCCCAGCGTCATAACGGCTTCATGAAGGGTTTTGGCCTGGTTGCTGCGGATGCAACATCCAACGAACTTTCCACCAACGCATCAATCGTCTGCATGGCAGACAGCTTTGGTGACCAAGCCAAAGGCCAGACCGCCATGGAAAACTGCCTGCAAAAGAATCCCGGTATCAATGTGGTTTACACCATCAATGAACCCGCTGCAGCTGGCGCGTTCAACGCCCTGAAAAAAGCCGGTAAAGAAAAAGGCGTGATCATTGTTTCAGTGGATGGCGGCTGCCAGGGTATTCGTGACACGGCCTCTGGCATCATCACCGCCACCTCGCAACAGTACCCGTTGAAGATGGCCGCGCTGGGTGTGGCAGCAGGTGTGAGCTACGCCAAGGGTGGCAAAAAATCCAGCGGCTACACCGACACGGGCGTGATGCTGATCTCGGCCAAGGCCATCAATGGCGTGGACAGCCAAGACACCAAGACCGGCATGGCGCTGTGCTGGGGCGAGAAGTAATCTCTTGGGGAGCAAGAAATGACAAACGTCCTTTTGCCTTGGCAGACTTAATTCGACATCCAAGTCGTTGTCGCGATGGCTTGCGAGCCGAGTCCATCAGGCCAACTTGTGGCGTTTGTTGCTTTTGTAAATACCGCTTCCCTTCGTGCTTCTGATGCAGTTTTTTGAGTTGACGGGCGCGCATGACATTATTTTGTGCGCACCCACTTTTATTCTTTCTTTTTAGGGTTTTTACCCATGAACACATCTTCACGTCATATACCTTGGGGGGCGTTAGGCCCCTGGCTGGCCTTGCTGACGACCTGCCTCTTTTTCACAGCCCAGTCAGATCGTTTTCTGACCACCGAGAACCTGTCCCTCGTCTTGCAACAAGTGATGGTGGTAGGCGTTCTGGCGATTGGTCAGACCCTGATTATTTTGACGGCGGGTATTGACCTGTCCTGCGGTATGGTGATGGCGCTGGGCGGCGTCGTCATGACCAAATTTGCAGTCAATTACGGCATGGATCCGTATGCGGCTATCCTGTGCGGTCTGGCGGTGACGACCGGCTTTGGCCTTATCAACGGCTTGCTGGTGACCCGCCTCAAGCTGCCCCCGTTCATCGTGACGCTAGGCACACTGAACATCGCCTTTGCCATCACGCAGATTTATTCCAAGGCGCAAATCATTCCCAATCTACCGCCCGAGATGACGGCGCTGGGCAACACGTTCAACATTGGCAGTACCGAGGTGAGTTTTGGCACCGTGACCATGATTGTGCTGTATGGCCTGGCCTGGTTTGTGTTGCGCGACACCGCACCTGGGCGCCATCTGTATGCCGTGGGCAACGCCCCTGAAGCAGCACGGCTGACCGGCATCCGTGTGGACCGCATGTTGGTTTATGTGTACGCATTAGCGGGTCTTTTTTACGGTATTGCCGCTTTGTTATCCGTAGCGCGCACCGGCGTAGGCGACCCGAATGCCGGGCAAACTGAAAACCTGGACGCCATCACAGCGGTTGTCTTGGGTGGTACCAGTCTGTTTGGCGGACGTGGCATTATTTTGGGCACACTCGTCGGCGCGGTGATTGTGGGTGTGTTTCGCAATGGCTTGACCTTGATGGGCGTGGCCTCGGTGTACCAAACTTTGATAACCGGAATTTTGGTGATTATGGCCGTGGCGGCCGACCAGATGTCTCGCAAGGGAGCACGTTAATGAACGTCCAAACCACCCCTTACGCATCGCCCAATGCCAGCTCACCACTGGTGATGCAGGCCAAAAATATCGTCAAACGCTATGGTCAGGTCACAGCGCTGGATGGCACCGACTTTGAGCTGCGCGCCGGAGAAATTCTGGCTGTGATTGGTGACAACGGCGCTGGCAAATCGTCTTTGATCAAAGCCCTTTCCGGCGCCACGGTGCCGGATGAAGGCGACTTGTTACTCGACGGGAAACTGGTGCATTTCAAGTCGCCCATTGACGCCCGACGCGCCGGTATTGAGACGGTTTACCAAGACTTGGCCGTGGTGCCTGCCATGAGCATTGCCGAGAACCTGTTTCTTGGCCGGGAGTTGATTAAACCCGGAATCATCGGCCAACTGCTACGCCTGCTGGACAAGAAAGAAATGTTGGCGCAAGCCATTGCCCGCATGGAAGAACTCAAAGTCGGCATTCGGTCCATGACACAAGCGGTAGAGACGCTCTCTGGCGGGCAACGCCAGTGTGTCGCGGTGGCTCGCGCGGCGGCATTTGCGCAGCACGTCGTCATCATGGATGAGCCAACTGCCGCGCTGGGCGTGAAAGAGGGCAACATGGTGCTGGAGTTGATTCGTCGCGTGCGCGACAAAGGCTTACCTGTGATTTTGATCAGCCACAACATGCCGCATGTGTTTGAAATTGCCGACCGTATCCATATCCAGCGTCTGGGCAAGCGGGCCGCAGTGGTTAACCCAAAGACCATCAGCATGAGCGACACCGTGGCCGTGATGACCGGCGCCAAGACGGTGGATGAACTGCCCGCCGATGCACACGCCTAAACAACTTTTTAAAGAAAATAATGCTTAAAGGTATTAACCCCTTGCTCACCCCCGAACTGCTCAAGCTGTTGATGGAAATGGGGCATGACGACGCACTGGTACTGGCCGATGCCAACTTCACAGCCATGAGCATTGCCGCTGGCAAGCCTGTCTTGCGCCTACCCGGTATCTCGATGCTGCAAGCCGTGCAAGCCATTAACTCAGTGTTGCCTTTGGCGGCTGATGTGGATCACCCGGTTGCCTTCATGCAGGTTAGTGACACACAAAGTCCTTACCTGTCAGAACTGCAACGCGATATTCTGGGCTATCTGACGCCCGAGTTCCTTGACGGGCAAACGCCTGAAGCCGTCGAGCGTTTCGATTTTTACGACCGGGCGCGAGCCGCCTATGCCATCGTGATCACCGGTGAGCGCCAGCCTTTTGGGAATTTTATTTTGCGCAAAGGAGTCATCGGCGAAAATCTTCGCACATGACTTCTCCCTGTTCCCCTCTTCCCGGCGAAACGCTCAAACTACTCCGCCCCCGTGGCTCCAACCATGTGGGGATGCGGGCCTTCAACGAACGCGTCGTGCTGCAGGCGATCCGCCTCAATGGCAGTCTGCCAAAAGCTGACCTGGCCCGATTGACCCGGCTGACCGCTCAAACCATTGGCCTGATCACGACCCGTCTGGAAGAAGATGAGCTGCTGATCCGACATAACCGGGTTCGGGGGCGCGTTGGCCAACCGTCTGTACCTATGGCGCTCAACCCGGATGGCGCATTTTCTATGGGCATCAAAATTGGTCGGCGAAGTGCCGAATGGCTGCTAGTTGATTTCACCGGACAGCTGCGCCAGCGTCAAACACTTGAGTACGCCTTCCCGGACATCAACACGCTGCTGCCAATCATTGGTGAGCGCATGAATGCGATGCGTGATGAACTCGGGGTCATGCGTTCACGCTTGGTCGGTGTGGGTGTAGCGGCCCCTTTCCAGCTGGGCGGTTGGCACAAGATGCTGGGCTTGTCAGCGGCACAGTCTGATCAGTGGAATCAGCTTGATTTGGGCGCGCAGGTGCAAGCCATGACGGATACGCCGGTGAGCTTTGCCAAGGATACTTCGGCCGCTTGCGTGGCAGAACTGGTGATGGGGCGCGGGCGTGATCTGAAAAGTTTTTTGTATTTGTTTGTAGATACCTTTGTCGGTGGCGGGCTGGTGCTCAACTCGCAACTGCACTTTGGTCTTCATGGCAACGCTGGCGCCGTTGCCTCACTTCCCACCTCCATGACCCAAGGTGCAACAGCGCCTGATCAACTCATCAGCCAAGCCTCCTTGTGGGAACTGGAGCAGCGATTTATCGCCCACAGTCTAGACCCCAGCGCAGCCTACGATGAACGCGCGATGACAGACCCGTATGAAATTGAAACCAGCGCCTGGGTCACCCATGCCGCCAATGCACTGGCGCATTGCGTGGTGAGTGGCACGGCTTTTCTTGACATCAACGCGGTGGTGATGGATGGCTCGTTTTGTCGCGCACTGCTGAATCGGGTCATTGAACAAACAAATGACGCCTTGCAGCGCTATAACTGGGAAGGACTGTGGCGGGCTACGGTCATGGCGGGCAATGTCGGCCCTGACGCAGGCGCCTTGGGTGGTGCGCTTTTACCCTTGCACGCCAACTTTGCACCCGATCAGGATTTGTTTTTGAAGGTTGGCGTTTAAGCTCGACTGAATCATTGGGCTTTCAAGTCTGACGGGCTGCTGGGAAAAATCCCAGGCAAAAACTCAATGCCAGTGCGGCGCACCAACTCGTCGTAACTGATGGGCGCGCTGACCTGTGCCCAATCGGTATTTTCCAGCCAGTGCGCCCAAGCCCGCTGAGTGGTTGCGTCGTAAACCAGTTTGAACAGATGACTTGGAACCGTCACGCCGGCGCCAATCGTACATGCGTCAGCATCGTAATTGCGTGGCGCCACGAATCCGGCCGTCTTAACCGCTTGCGACACGATACGTGAATTGGACGCTGGAATAGAGAGATTTTGCTCAGCCAGCATCCGCTTTGCAGCCAAAACAAACGGGCAGGAATCTGGCGTGAAAACGGGACCGGTGATGACGTAAACATTACCCTTTGCGCGATGTGCATGAGCGCGGGTCGCCTTTTCCAATCCAGCCCAGGTTTTGGAGTTGTTAACGGGGGATTGCGGCACCATATTAGCCAAACTAAAACTCTGCGCCATCGAGTCGTCGTTTTCAGCATCAGCGGCGGCAAACTGGTGACCACGCTGGAATGTGCTGCCTTTGTAATCCTCCAGCGTCGCCCTCTCCGCACTGGGCAGTCTCGCATCAGCGAAAAATTTATTGGTGCGCTTCAATCCCTTGGCTGCGTCAATACGCGCCCGGCTCAACACTTCAGCCGCAAAAACGGGTGTTTTGGTCTTGCCGGAATGCAAAATTGCAAATCCGTTAAAACACAAAGCGCGCGCACGCAGCTCTTTTGAATGCGGCACATTGGGTGATTCGCCATTGGCGAAGTTCTCTCTGCAGCCTCCAAAGTTGCCCGTTGCAGCGGGCAAGACCATCGCAGACCGGGGCGCTGACTCGCGTGATTTAGCTGGTTGTTCGGCTTGTAAGAAATACGACTCAAGCGCTTTGAAAATTTGGGAGGGTAGATCAAATTTGTAGCTCTGTTGAGCTAACAAAGCGGCGGCCACTAGTAGCGCGACCTTAAAAAATTGCATGTGATTTTACAGGCCTTGGTTGGACACACGGAAATGTACAGCATCACACCGTTCATTAAGCGCTCGTTGCTGATCGAGAGCATTGCGCTGCGCGAAACGTTGCAGGATTACGTCAGCCGCGACTTGCTGGAAGGCCTGCTCGAACACTGCGAAGAAGCGATTGATTAGCTGGAGACGCAACATAGCGGGATCTGCTGCTTTTTTATTGGGGAGCTGGTTCGAGATAAAAGAAGGATGAATTCGTTTTTGATAATCATTCTCATGATCAAACTATCCCCTCTTAAAGAAAAACAGTCATGTATGTCTGCATCTGCTTGGCGATCACCGACCGCCAGATTCGTGAAGCCGCGTTGGGGGGGGTGCCCGCACGCTGAAAGATTTACGGCGCGACTTGGGGGTGACCCGTGATTGCGGTCGTTTTTTGCCTCTTGTGCCCGCAGCTGCCTGGAAGCGGCCCACGAATCCCAGTCCTACCTGGAGATGCAGAGCCATGTCGCCGGGAAAATGGTTTCTACTGCGCAACATCAGTCAGTTAGCAGAATTTGATCAAAAAGCGCTTGAGAAGCGTTTACGATAGCACTCCTATGCTGTACAAATTCAAATCAAAATCCACTGGTGATGTCATCATGCTGCAACCTAACGGACGGCGCGTGCTGGAGATCATTGGCAAAGACGCCCAAGCCAGTAGTGCTGACCAAGGTATCATTTTGCCGGAAGCCATGCCCGCTGCTATTGCCGCTTTAGAGGCGGCCATTGTGCAAGATGAGGCGAGCAAAGCCGCTGCTATTGCAGAGGCATCGGCCCGTAATGAGCCGCACCCGCACTTTGAAGAAGTCTCGCTACACCAACGTGCCCAACCCTTCCTGGAGATGCTTCGCCTGTGTCAGAAAGAGGGCCACGAAGTCGTCTGGGGCGTTTAATCCGCACATCGAGCGGTCATTTATAACTACGCGCATCCTCAATCACTTGACCATCATTGGGCAAACTACCGGGCAAGACCAGTTCTACCTGGGCGCGTAACTTAGTGACATCACGAATGGCCTCGCCAATTTTGGCAAGTAACGAATCCGGGCCGCTGCACGCGGTCTCGACCTTGAGCGTCATCGTGTCATTGGCCATCTCGCCGGTCACAACCAACCGGGCGCGCACCACTTCAGGAAAACGTTTGATGATCTCGTCCACCTGACCCGGATGCACAAACATACCCCGAATTTTGGTGGTCTGGTCAGCCCGTCCCATCCAGCCTTTGATGCGGATATTGGTGCGCCCAGTCGGGCATGGCCCGGCCAATACCGCCGACAAATCACCGGTTCCGAAACGAATTAACGGGTAATCGGGGTTCAACGTCGTCACCACCACTTCGCCCACTTCGCCGTCTGCGACCGGGTCGCCAGTGCCGGGTCGAACAATTTCGACGATCACGCCTTCGTCAATCACCAAGCCTTCGCGGGCTTCGGTTTCATAGGCAATCAAACCCAAATCAGCCGTGGCATAACACTGATAACCGGCAATGCCACGCTCGCTAAACCAGTCACGCAAGGACGGCGGAAAGGCTTCACCGCCAAACATCGCTTTCTTCACACTGGGCAGGGCCACACCCATCTCCAGTGCCTTGTCCATAATGATTTTCAGAAAGCTGGGGGTGCCAATATACCCGGCAGGTTGCAACTGAGCCATGCTTTGAACTTGCTGCTCAGTCTGCCCGGTGCCACCCGGAAAAACCGTGCAACCCAACGCGTGTGCGCCGGATTCCATCATCGAACCCGCCGGCACAAAGTGATAGCTGAAGCAGTTGTGAATCAACTCACCGGGACGAAAACCTGCGGCATAAATGGCACGCGCCATACGCCAATAATCTTTGGCCGCGCCTTCAGGTTCATAAATCGGGCCGGGACTGGCAAAAACACGCGGCATAGCGGCACCAAAACCTACCGCACTGAAACCGCCAAACACATCGCCCGCCAGGCTTATTCGGCTGGTTTGCTGTCGTTCCAGTAATTCATGTTTACGCGTGACAGGCAGGTGCGCCAGTGCGGCCCGCGTCGTCACCGCTGCTGGATTGATGTCTTTCAAAATCCCGGAAAAAGCCGCCGATGACTGTTGGGCATGGGCCACCTGGCCCGGCAAGGCTGCCATTAAAGCCATTTCACGGACCGTCGCGTCGCGTGTTTCCCGCACATCAAAATTCTTGTTCATAACGATTTTCAGGTTAGACCATGTCCGTGAATATGAGCATCTGGCAGCAAGCCAAGTGCGTAAGTAGCCGAGAGGTCTTTAGGGGACTGGCGTTCGGTGCGCTATGTTTTTTCTCAAGCTAACCAGCGTTTGCGCCGTTTGTAGCTCTTCACATCTTTGAAACTCTTGCGCTCGCCGCCGCCCATGCCGAGATAGAACTCCTTGACGTCTTCGTTGTTCGCCAGATCACTGGCCGCGCCGTCCATCACTACGCGACCGGACTCCATGATGTAGCCGTAGTCGGCGTACTTCAGCGCCATATTGGTGTTCTGCTCGGCCAGTAAGAAGGTAACTTTTTCTTTGTGGTTGAGGTCTTTCACAATCTCAAAAACTTCTTCTACGATTTGAGGAGCCAGCCCCATCGACGGCTCGTCAAGCAACACCACGCTGGGGTTTGCCATCAAGGCGCGACCAATGGCGCACATTTGCTGTTCACCGCCCGAGGTGTAGGCCGCCTGACTGCTGCGCCGGGTTTTAAGGCGCGGAAAGTAGTTGTAAACTTTCTCCAGATTACGGGCAATCTCGCCTTTGTCTTTGCGGGTGTAGCTGCCGGTGAGCAGGTTTTCTTCAATCGTCAAGTGCGCAAAACAGTGACGCCCTTCCATCACCTGCACTACGCCACGCTGCACCAGATCAGCGGGCGAGAGATTCTCTATGTGCTCACCGCGTAGTTCTATTGAGCCTTTGGTGACCTCACCCCGCTCGCCTTTGAGCAGGTTGGAAATGGCGCGTAGCGTGGTCGTTTTTCCCGCACCGTTGCCACCCAGAATGGCCACAATCTTGCCCTCCGGCACGGTCAGGGAAACCCCTTTGAGCACCAGAATGACGTGGTTATAAATGACCTCGATGCCATTGACACTCAGAACAATTTTTTGGGAATTCATCTAAAACTAACTCCGGATTGAGACATAAATATCACCTTGATCAATCAACAGCACTGCACGCAATGCTGTGGGTTGGACTGTCATGGCGAGCCACTGGGTCGCCATGACAAGTCAATCAGGACTGGCAGTCCGCCGGGGCGCGTCGGGTCATTTTTTTGTCCGACAAATACTTGTCGGCACCCGCCTTGATCATGGGGTTGAGAATTTGTTCATCCGCCTGATACCAGTCCGATGACAAGTTCCACTTGCCGCCATCCCAGGTTTGCACCCGTGCCCAGGTCGAACCCATGTGATCGTTGCAAGCCGTTCCAATGGGACGCATCAGGCCGGTAAAGCCAAGGGCATCCAATTTTTTCTGGTCCATCGACAAGTTTTCAAGACCCCAGCGCACTTGCTCGCCGGTCATGACTTTGCCCTTGCCAAAACGTTCCTGAGCGCGCCGCACAGCTTCGATACTCAGCATCTGGATGATCACACCCCGGGTGTAAAGCACCGAGCCGACCTCGTCTTTAGGACCAGAACCCTGGTCTTTGCCGTGCACATGTTTCAGGATGTCCTGCATCACTTTGGACGTTTGGCCCGAGCCATGAAGTGCCAGTGCGTGATAACCCTTGGCGCCCTCACCGACATCTTTGACATCCGGTTCAGCACCGGCCCACCACACGCCATACATCTTGTCACGCGGGAACCCGGTGGCCTGTGCTTCTTTCAGCGCTGTGGAATTCATCACGCCCCAGCCCCATAGCAGGACAAAGTCAGGACGGCTTTGACGCACTTGCAACCAGGTTGATTTTTGCTCGACACCTGGCGCTGTCACTGGCAACATTTGCAAATCAAAACCCAGCATTTTGGCGCGCTCTTGCAGCAGCGGAATAGGTTCTTTGCCAAACGGACTATCGTGGTAAACCAGCGTTATTTTCTTGCCCTTGAGTTTGTCCATACCGCCCAGGTTCTTGCCGATGTGCTGAATCAAAATATCAGCGCCGGTCCAGTAACTACCCATGAGCGGAAAGTTCCACTTGAAAGCCATGCCATCTTGCGAGACCGACAGGCCATAGCCCAGCGTGATGAGTGGAATCTGGTCTTTAGGCGCTTTCTCGGTCAAGGCAAAGGTAATGCCGGTAGATTGCGGGTCAAAAAGTGCTACACCGGGTTTGCTCTTCAGCCGCTCGTAACACTCGACGCCCCGATCCGTGGCATAGCCGGTTTCGCATTCCTCAAAAGTCATCTTGACGCCGTTAATGCCGCCATCACGGGCATTCACCATCTTGAGATAATCTTGCTTACCGTTAGCCCAAGGCACCCCGTTAGGCGCATAGGGGCCGGTACGGTAGGACAGCAGCGGGAAGAACTGCTCCTTAACCTGCGCAAAAGCATTGCCTGTTATCAAAACGGAAGAACCCAAGGCCACCAAGGCGCTGGTGAGTACGAGTTTACGAAGCTTCATTTGTCTCTCCTAAGAATAATTGTGGAAGCACATGGGAACACGGAATATCAATGAGGGAAAGGCCAGAGGCGCAACTTTTGTTTAGCCATCGACCACAACTTGGCCAGGCCATGCGGTTCCACAATGAGGAACCACACAATCAAGCCGCCAAAGATCATCAACTCGGCATGAGAAACACCCGCCGTTGAAATTTCAACACCAATCAAACTGGCCAATGCGGGCAACAACTGGCTCAAGGCAATTGGCAAAATCACAATAAAAGCAGCCCCAAAAAAGCTGCCCATGATGGAGCCCATACCGCCAATAATCACCATGAACAAGAGCTTGAATGACACATCTACCGAGAATGCTGCAGGCTCCCACGCGCTCAGGTGAACAAAGGCCCACAGCGCACCCGCTACGCCAACAATAAAGGAGCTGACGGCAAAGGCTGTGAGCTTGGCGTACATGGGCCGAATACCGATCACCGCTGCGGCCACGTCCATGTCACGAATCGCCATCCACTCCCGTCCAACGGCGCCGCGCACCAGATTTTTTGCCAGTACAGCAATGATCACCAACACGGATAAGCAGAACAAGTATTTAGTGACCGGCGAGTTCAAAGGCAGACCGAACACTTGCAGGTTAGACACCGAAACCGACCCCGATGTTGAGTAGTTGGTGAACCATTGAATGCGCAAGAACATCCAGTCAGAAAAGAACTGGGCAGCCAGCGTTGCCAACGCCAGATACAAGCCTTTGACACGCAAGCTGGGTAGGCCAAACAAGATACCAAATAGCATGGCGCACACGCCACCCAAAATTAACGCCAGAACCAAAGGAATCCCTGGTACACGGATAAAAAAGTTGTAGGCGCCATAGGCACCGACGGCCATGAAGGCACCCGAGCCAAGTGATATTTGTCCGCAGTAGCCGACCAGAATATTCACCCCGATAGCGGCTAGCGAGAAAATTAGAAATGGAATCAGGATAGCGCGAAAAATGTAGTCGCTGGCCATGAAGGGAACCGCCAAAAAAGCGATGCCCATCAGTACAAATAACGCGACACGATCTTGCGCAATCGGCAGTATTTGCTGATCTGCTCGGTAGCTGGTTTTGAATTGACCGTTTTCTCTGTAAAACATACTTTTCTTTCAAACGCGATCAATGATCTTTTCGCCAAACAAACCTTGCGGACGAATCAGCAAGAAGGCCAGCGCCAGCACATAGGCAAACCAGATTTCAATGCCACCGCCAACATACGGCCCCAGAAAGACCTCGGACAACTTCTCGCCCACCCCAATAATCAAGCCGCCCACAATAGCGCCAGGCACTGACGTCAAGCCGCCCAAAATAACAACCGGCAAAGCACGCAAGGCCACCGTCGTCAACGAGAACTGAACGCCTAACTTGCTGCCCCAAATCATGCCCGCGACCAACGCCACAATGCCGGCGACAAACCACACAATCACCCAAATCCGGTTGAGTGGAATGCCGATACTTTGGGCGGCTTGATGGTCATCAGCGACAGCGCGCAGGGCACGGCCTGTCGAGGTTTTCTGAAAAAATACACTAAGAAATATCACCAGTGCGGCGGCAATCAAAGCGGCGTAAAGGTCTTCCTTGTTGATCAACAGGCCGCCAGCAAAGACACTGTCAAAGGCAAAAATTGGCTCTTTGGGCATCCCGATGTCGATCTTGTAAATGCTGCTGCCAAAAATGGTTTGACCCAACCCTTCAAGAAAGTAGGCAATGCCCAGTGTGGCCATCAGCAAGGTGGTGCCTTCCTGATTGACCAAGTGGCGCAACACCAGCCGTTCAATCACCCAAGCTACGATAAACATGACAAAACCGGCGCCGACAAAGGCAATCAGGTTGGCCACAATCGGGTTAGCGATACCGGTATAAGCGGGTATCCATTCTGCAAAACGGGCCATCGCCAGCGCGGCAAACAAGACCATCGCGCCCTGCGCAAAGTTAAAGACGCCCGAGGCTTTGTAGATCAAAACAAAACCTAATGCGACCAGCGAATACAACATGCCAGCCATCAGGCCGCCCAGCAGTGTTTCAAGAAAAAATGCCATTTTTAAGTCCCCTGCTGCTTCAGTGTGAGGTGCCTAAATAGGCGCTGATCACATCTTCGTTATTACGTACTTCATCGGGTGTGCCATCGCCAATCTTTTTGCCGTAATCCAGCACAACGATGCGGTCTGAAATATCCATCACCACACCCATGTCATGCTCAATCAACACCACGGTGGTACCGTATTCCTCGTTCACATCCAGCACAAAGCGGCACATGTCCTGCTTTTCCTCGACGTTCATCCCGGCCATGGGTTCGTCCAGTAACAGCACTTGCGGCTCCATCGCCAAAGCGCGGCCCAAGTCCACGCGCTTTTGCAAGCCGTAGGGCAGTTGGCCCACTGGCGTTTTACGGTAGGCCTGAATTTCAAGAAAATCAATGATGTGCTCAACTGCTTCGCGGTGCATTTCTTCTTCGCGCTGCGCCGGGCCAATGCGCAAGGCTTGCATCAACAGATTACTTTTGATCTTGAGATTTCGCCCGGTCATGAGGTTGTCAATCACGCTCATGCCTTTGAACAGGGCCAGATTCTGAAAGGTGCGCCCAATGCCCATTACCGCCACCTGGTGACTGTCCATATGACCAAAGGTTTGGCCCCGAAAAGTAATAGCGCCTTGCTGCGGTGTGTAAACCCCGTTGATGCAGTTGAGCATCGAACTTTTACCCGCCCCGTTAGGACCGATGATGGCGCGAACCTCATGCTCGCGCACGTTAAATGAAATGTCGGTCAGCGCTTTGACGCCACCGAAACTGAGCGATATATTTTTGACATCCAGAATAATGTCGCCTATTTTTTTACTCATGCTGCGGCCTTGACGGGAACTAAAGTTTTTGCATCATCGAGTTTGAGGGTGGCACTGACGCTGCCCGTTCGGCCATCTTCAAACTTGACTTGGGTTTCAATAAACTGCGAGGTCAACCCTTCATAAAGACCGGTCACCAGCACCTGGTACTTGTCAGCGATAAAGCCGCGTCGCACCTTGTTGGTCCGGGTCAACTCGCCATCATCGGCATCGAGTTCTTTGTGCAGTACCAGAAAGCGACTCACTTGAGAGCCAGCCAGCAACGTGTCCACGCTCAAGTCGGCATTGACCTTTTCAATGCATTCTTTGATGAGTTGATAGACCTCCGGCTTTTGCGCCAGATCGGAGTAGCCAGCATAGGACAGGTTACGGCGCTCGGCCCAGTTACCCACCGCATCAAAGTCAATATTGATCATGACGCAGACTTTCTCGCGACCATCACCAAAAGCAACGACCTCCTTGATATAGGGAAAGAACTTCAGCTTGTTCTCGACATACTTGGGTGCAAACATGGCGCCATCATTGGCGCCGCCCTTGATGCGACCGACATCTTTAACACGGTCAATAATCTTGAGGTGACCGTGCGCATCCAGAAAACCTGCATCACTGGTGTGATACCAACCATCAGCGGTGAGAACCTCGGCGGTGGCCGCCGGATTCTTGAAATATTCTTTGAGCAACCCGGGGGACTTGACCATGATTTCACCGTTATCAGCCAGCTTGATTTCTACCCCCGCACAGGGCACACCAACCGTGTCGGCACGGGCTTCATGGTCGGGTTGCAAGCACACAAAAACAGCGGTCTCGGTCGAGCCGTAGAGCTGTTTCAGGTTGATGCCAATGCTGCGATAGAACGTGAACAAATCCGGCCCAATCGCTTCGCCTGCGGTATAAGCCACACGGACACGACTCATGCCAAGAATGTTGCGCAACGGCCCGTACACCAGTACGTTGCCCAAAGCGTACAGGTACTCTTGTGTGAGCGAGACAGATTTGCCTTGCATTTTGATCGGACCGACACGTTTGGCCACATCCATGAAGTAATGAAACATGCGGCGCTTGAGGGCGCCCGCATCTTCCATGCGAATCATCACGTTAGTTAGGAGTCCTTCAAAAACACGGGGTGGCGCGAAATAATAGGTAGGACCAATCTCTTTGAGATCGATAGTGACCGTGGCGGCCGACTCGGGACAATTCACCACATATCCGCAGGCCAGCCACTGCGAGTAGCTGAAAATGTTTTGACCAATCCAGGCCGGTGGCAAGTAGGCCAGCACCTCCTCACGCGAGGTTAATTTATCAAAATCAGCGCCTGCCTTGGCGCGATTCAACAACGAGTTATGGGTGTGAACCACCCCTTTGGGATTGCCCGTGGTGCCCGAGGTAAAGAACATGGCACCTACGTCGTCGGGCTTGACTTTGCTCACTTCTACTGTAAAAAACTTAGAGTTTTTAGATGAAAAAGCTTGACCCGCTTCCACCAGGTCATCGACCGACACCAGTCCTGATTCGCTGTAAGCCCGCAGACCCCGTGGGTTGTCAAAGTAGAGGTGGGTCAGTTGCGGACACTTGTCGCGAATTTCCAGCAACTTGTCAACTTGCTCCTGATCTTCGGCAAAGGCAAAACGGACCTCGGCGTCGTTGATAGGAAAGACACATTCTTGTGCGGATGCGTCCTGGTACAAAGGAATAGGAACTGCGCCTAGCGACTGCACGGCCAGCATGGTGGCATACAGTCGGGGTCGGTTGGCACCGACCACAATCATGTGCTCACCCCGGCGCAAACCTGCTAAATGCAGACCGCACGCCAACTGCTCGACCAGTGTTGCCAAGTCTGCCCACGACAAGGCTTGCCAAATGCCGTACTCTTTCTCGCGCATAGCAGGTTCAAGCGGACGCTGGGCGGCATGGTTGAGGAGAAGTCGAGGAAAAGTAGTCTGCATCCCGATACCTTGTTTTTTTCAAATGGCAGCCCCTTGAACACCTTGTGTTCGCTGGCTGGAATGGGGTTAATAATAGTCACTCATTTGACGCCAATGTGTCGTTTAGGCGACGATTGCCGATTTTCCAGATAGGTGTTTTCCCTTCACTTATCGCGAACTTACAGCGTAGGAACAGTAGGAATATGACCCACAACTCGCCCTTTCACCGCCGCCGCCCCTTGACCACAGGAGAACTCAACATGATTCCCTGGCTGCGTGTCCTCTCTGTTTCGGAGCGCGAGCGCGTGGTGAGCGATCTGCAAGTGACCGAGGCCAGCACCGGCGAATACCTGTGTCGCACGGGTCGGCCTGTGACCTACTGGTTTGGCGTTGTGGACGGTTTTCTAAAGATGAGCAGCGATAGCGCCGAAGGCCAGACCATGACGTTCACCGGCGTGCCGCCTGGCGGCTGGTTTGGCGAGGGCACCGCCTTGAAGCGTGAAGCCTACCGCTACAACATTCAGGCGCTGCGAAAAAGCAAGGTCGCCGGTCTGCATGTGGATACCTTCCACTGGCTGCTGGACCACTCGATAGGTTTCAACCGTTTCGTAATGAACCAACTCAATGAGCGCTTGGGCCAGTTCATTGCTGCGCGTGAAATCGACCGCATGAGCAACCCCGATTTACGCGTCGCCCGCAGTCTGGCTGCGCTGTTTAACCCGGTGCTTTATCCCGGCGTAGGCGAGGTGCTGCGCATCACCCAGCAGGAGCTGGCTTACTTGGTCGGCCTGTCGCGTCAGCGGGTAAACGAGGCCTTGACAGCGCTGGCCGAACAAGGCGCTATCCGGGTGGAATATGGGGGTTTGCGGGTGCTCAATCTGGCGGCTTTACGCGCTCAATATTGAATCTTCTCCCATATACGGCACTGACCCTTCGCCACCCCCTATGGCGTAGTCCCCCAGAATCAGATTACGATGTTCACCCCTTGGAGACGATCTGATTCCACCAACTCATCATCAAGTCAAAGGGGGAAGCCTTTTCCTGGGCAATCCGGGCCTGCTTAATCAGGGCTCCAATATCCAATGTCTTTTCAAAACTGGCCATGTCCAACTGGTATCCACCGAACCCGATACCACGCTCTTCATTTACATAGTCAATAGAAAGTTGAGCATAGTCGTTCGCAAAATTCTTCAATGTGCTTGACTGATTCATTAGCTGCGTAGCTCGCTTCATTTGTTCTGCATTGAGCTCACCACCAGAGTTTGTTGCGACCAAGCTGCCCGCCGTTATCAACGGAAAATCCGAAGTCTTTTCCAACCAGATCAGGCGCGGATGTTGAAAGCGTTTCGCGAAAATCATCCCAAGCCGATTTCATTCTTCCAAAAACGTCCCCCATTTTCAGAGCTATGTCGTTTAATTTTTACTCCGAACCTCCTTTATAGAGGACGGTCCATCTGAGTTTATTTTCATAGCTCACATCCGGTCTGTCGTTGCTCGGTTTATAGATGACAGAAGGCACAACCTCCTGAATAGAGATTTGGCTATTTTCTACAGACGTCGCTAGCGTTCTCACCGTCTCTGCTGCCTTGATCACCTGACTTTTTAGCGTGTCCTGCGATGCACTAAATGAAGACCTCAATGAGTTAATTTTCATCTTTCCTCCCTTAAGATTGAATGCTGTAAGTTTGACTACTTTTTATTTTTTCAACTGAAAAGTCGATAACTTGAGACGGCAGGTCATGCACAGAAGAACAGGCAAAAGAAAAAACCGTCGTAATAAAACCCTTCATTACGGTTTTTTTACACCCGCTTGACGAATCTCATCCCCTTTTTTACACGCTGGTATTCACACTTCAAGTCATCTATTTGACCCAGGAGTTGCGCATGGACATCGTGTATATCGCCATGGGGGGCGGGTTGTGGGGCCTGATGGTCTTGCTGGTCTTGGGCTTTAAAAAGCTAGAAAAACCGCAAGGAGGCCGCGCATGATCAGCCTCGGTGTTTTGTATGGATTGGGCGGCCTGTGCGTCACTTTGCTGCTGGCGTATCTGGTCTATGCGCTTATCTGCGCCGAGGAGTTTTGATGAACAGTTCATCATGGAGCTTGTTGGCTCTTTTCCTCGCGGTGCTACTGGTGGCGTCGTGGCCGCTTGGCATTTGGCTGGCGCGCTTGAGTGCGGGGAACCTGCCCGGTTGGATGCAGCGGGTTGAAGCGCCTTTGTTCCGCCTCGCCGGAACGTCGGCAGACCAGTCCATGAAGTGGTCACATTACGCCCTGGCGTTGTTGACCTTCAATGTGCTGGGCGTGGTGACGGTCTATGCGCTGCAGCGTTTGCAAATGAGTTTGCCGCTCAATCCGGCGGGCATGGAAAACGTCTCGCCAGACTCGGCTTTCAACACCGCGATCAGCTTTGTCACCAACACCAATTGGCAAGGTTACAGCGGCGAGTCCACCATGAGCTACCTGACGCAAATGTTGGCGCTCGCAGTGCAAAACTTTTTCTCTGCCGCGACCGGCATCGCGGTGGTCTTTGCCTTGTTTCGCGGTTTTGCCGCACGCTCGACCGGCGTTCAACAAGCGCCTACGCTGGTCGGGAACGTCGGCAACTTTTGGGTGGACGTGACGCGCATCACGCTCTGGCTGCTGGTGCCGCTGTCGCTGGTGTTGGCCGTTTTTTTGGTGGGACAAGGTGTGATCCAGAACTTTGACGGCTACAAAGAAGTCACGACGCTGCAAGCCACCCACCCACAAACGCTCGCCATGGGGCCGGTTGCGTCGCAGGAAGCCATCAAAATGATCGGCACCAACGGGGGCGGTTTCTTCAATGCCAACTCGGCCCATCCTTATGAAAATCCGACGGCGCTGAGCAATTTCTTTCAGATGTTGGCGATCTTCCTGATCCCTGCGGCCTTGTGTTTTGCCTTTGGCCGCGAAGTCGGCGACCTGCGTCAGGGCTGGGCTGTGCTGGCGGCGATGAGCGTGATGTTTGTCATGGCCGTGGTCGCCCTCACGCCCGCCGAACAAGCGGGCAATCCGCTGCTCGGTGCCTTGGGCGTGGACCAGACGGCCAGCGCCTGGCAGGCGGGCGGCAACATGGAAGGCAAGGAAACCCGCTTCGGCATCAACGCCTCCAGCCTGTTTGCGGTGATTACGACTGCGGCTTCCTGCGGTGCGGTCAACGCCATGCACGACTCCTTCACGCCACTGGGCGGGATGGTGCCGATGGTGATGATGCAACTGGGCGAAGTGGTGTTTGGCGGCGTTGGCACCGGCCTTTACAGCATGTTGATTTTTGCGATTCTAGCGGTGTTTATTGCGGGTCTGATGATTGGGAGAACACCCGAATACCTGGGCAAAAAAATTGACGCGCATGAGATGAAACTAACCTCCATCGCCATTCTGGTGACGCCCATTCTGGTGCTGGCGGGCACGGCGATAACGGTGTTGGCCGACGCGGGCAAAGTTGGCATTGCCAACCCCGGCGCGCACGGATTTTCAGAAATTCTCTACGCCTTGAGTTCAGCGGCCAACAACAACGGCAGCGCGTTTGCGGGCTTGTCGGTCAACACACCGTTTTACAACACGCTGCTGGGCGTGGTGATGTGGCTGGGCCGCTTCGGCGTGATCGTGCCGGTGCTGGCCATTGCCGGGGCGCTGGCCGCCAAAAAACGTCTGCCCGTGACGGCAGGCACCATGCCAACCCACGGCCCGCTGTTTGTGATGCTGCTGATCGGCACCGTGCTGCTGGTGGGTTTGCTCAATTACGTGCCAGCGTTGGCCTTAGGACCGGTGGTTGAGCATTTGATGTTGTGGCCCGCGCCATAAATCGCAAGACAAGTGAGTAACACCATGACCACCCAAAAATCTTTTCATCTGCTCGACCCTGCGCTGCTCAGGCCCGCCATCGCAGCCTCCTTCGCTAAGCTGAGTCCGCGTCGGCAATGGCGCAACCCGGTGATGTTTGTCGTTTACATCGGCAGCATCCTGACGACTTTGCTGGGCTTGCAAGCGCTGCAAGGGGAAGGCGACGCGCCCGCAGGCTTTATCCTGACCTTGGCCTTGTGGCTTTGGTTTACCGTGCTGTTTGCCAACTTCGCCGAAAGCTTGGCCGAAGGCCGCAGCAAAGCGCAAGCGGCGTCCCTGCACAGTCTGAAAAAAAGCACTTGGGCCAAGAAGTACAAAGAACCCGTTAACCAGATTTATCTCGGCACCCCATGGTTGCCCGAGCAGGCCGAAAACCTGCGCAAAGGCGATGTGGTGCTGATCGAAGCAGGCGACATGATTGCGCTGGATGGCGAAGTGATTGAAGGCGTGGCGTCGGTGGACGAAAGCGCCATCACGGGCGAATCGGCCCCCGTGGTGCGGGAGTCAGGCGGCGATTTTTCTTCGGTCACCGGCGGCACGCATGTGCTGTCGGACTGGCTGGTGGTGCGCATCGGCGTCAATCCGGGCGAATCATTTTTAGACCGCATGATCAACATGGTGGAAGGGGCCAAACGCCAGAAAACGCCCAATGAAATTGCGCTGACTATTTTGCTGATTGCGCTGACGATCGTTTTTGTGGTCGTCACGATCACGCTGTTGCCGTTCTCCGTTTTCAGCGTCCAGGCCAGCCAGGCTGGCAACGTGGTGAGCATCACCGCCTTGATTGCGCTGCTGGTGTGCCTGATTCCCACCACCATTGGCGGCTTGCTGTCCGCCATTGGTGTGGCGGGCATGAGCCGCATGTTGCAGGCCAATGTGATTGCGACCTCGGGCCGGGCGGTCGAGGCGGCGGGTGATGTGGATGTGCTGCTGCTGGACAAGACCGGCACCATCACCCACGGCAACCGGCAAGCCACCACTTTTTTACCCACGCGGGGCGTCTCTGAGGCGCAACTCGCAACCTGTGCCATGCAGGCCTCGATGGCCGATGAAACGCCGGAAGGCCGCAGCATTGTCACGCTCGCTCTCGCCAAAACGGCCAACGCAGACGCCGCGAAATTGGCCGAGATGGACGCGATGGCGGTGCCCTTTACCGCGCAAACCCGCATGAGCGGCGTCGATATAAAGCACCGTGACGGCAGCATTCGCCAACTGCGCAAAGGCGCGGTGGATGCCATTCGTAAACACATTGAAGCGCATGGTGGCAGCTTTCCCGCCGATGTCATGCGGGCGTCTGACGAAGTCTCGCGGCGCGGCAGCACGCCGCTGGCCGTGGCCGATGGCCACGTTGTGCTCGGCGTGGTGGAGTTGAAAGACATCGTCAAAGTGGGCATCAAAGAACGCTTTGGCGAACTGCGCCGCATGGGCATCAAAACGGTGATGATCACCGGCGACAACAAGCTCACAGCGGCGGCCATTGCAGCGGAAGCCGGTGTTGATGATTTTCTGGCCGAGGCCACGCCGGAGGACAAGCTCAAGCTGATTCGCCAGTACCAGGCCGAGGGCCGTCTGGTGGCGATGACGGGCGACGGCACCAACGACGCTCCGGCACTGGCGCAAGCCGATGTGGCGGTAGCGATGAACAGTGGCACCCAAGCCGCCAAGGAAGCCGCCAACATGGTCGATCTGGATTCAAACCCGACCAAGCTGCTGGAGATTGTAGAAACCGGCAAGGCACTGCTGATGACACGCGGCTCGCTCACCACGTTCTCGATTGCCAACGACGTGGCCAAGTATTTCGCCATCATTCCTGCGATTTTTGTGACCACCTATCCGCAGTTGGCAGCGCTGAATGTGATGCGTCTGGGCAGTCCGTCATCGGCCATTTTGGCGGCGGTTATTTTTAACGCACTGATCATCATGTTTTTGATTCCGCTGGCGCTCAAGGGCGTTAAATACCGGGCCGTGGGGGCCGCAACTTTGCTGCGCCGCAATCTGCTGATTTACGGTCTGGGCGGTTTGATCGTGCCCTTCATCGGCATCAAGGCGATTGACTTGTTGCTGGTCGCTTTGCATCTGGCCTGAGCATCAAGTTGACCTCCGTCACAAAATGAAAAGAATCCTATGAAAAGCCTATTTCGTCCCGCGTTGGTTTTGTTCGCCGTGCTCACGCTGGTCACTGGCGTGGTCTATCCGCTGGTGGTCACTGGCGTGGCGCAGTCGCTGTTTGCAACGCAGGCGGGCGGCAGCTTGATTCTGCGTAACGGCACCAGTGGCCAGCCGGTGGGATCCGCGCTGGTAGGTCAAAACTTCACCGAACCCCGGTATTTTTGGGGTCGTCCTTCGGCCACTGGCCCCATACCGTACAACGCGTCGGCGTCCAGTGGCTCCAATCTGGGGCCGCTGAACCCGGCGTTGGTGGACGCCGTCAAGAGTCGCATTGCCGCCTTGCGGGCCGCCGATCCGGGCAACAGCGCACCCGTGCCGGTGGATCTGGTCACAGCTTCCGCCAGCGGATTGGACCCGCACATCAGCCCCGCTGCGGCACGCTTTCAGGTGGCCCGCGTGGCCAAGGCGCGTGGCTGGCCGGTTGAGAAAGTGCAGCACCTTGTTGACCAGCAAACCGAGATGCCGTTCATCCCCTTTCTGGGTGAGGCTCATGTCAATGTGCTCAAGCTCAATTTGGCGCTGGAAAATAGCCGTTAATACGTTGTATGGCTAGTTTTCCAGAGAGCCGACCTGACCCGGATCAACTCCTTGAGCAACTTCGCAGTGATAAAGATCGCGCCCGCTTGGGCAAACTGCGCATTTACTTCGGTGCGGGCGCGGGCGTCGGCAAGACCTACGCCATGCTCAGTGCCGCGCAGCGCGAGCGGCTGGAGGGACGCGATGTACTGGTCGGTGTGATCGAAACGCATGGCCGCAGCGAAACTGCCGAGTTGCTGGCGGGTCTGACGCAATTGCCGTTGCGCGAGGTGCCTTACCGGGATCGCACGCTGTTTGAATTTGACCTGGACGCCGCCTTGGCCGCTCACCCGGCGGTGTTGCTGGTTGATGAGTTGGCGCACAGCAATGCCGCCGGCTCGCGCCACCCCAAACGCTGGCAGGACGTGCAGGAGTTGCTGGACGCGGGCATTGACGTGTGGAGCGCCCTCAATGTTCAGCATCTGGAAAGTCTCAACGGCACCGTCGGCGCGATTACCGGCATCCGCGTGCAAGAAACGGTGCCTGACACCGTGCTGGATCGTGCCGATGAAATCATTCTGGTGGATGTCACGCCCGACGAGTTGCTGGCGCGCCTGAAAGCGGGCAAGGTTTACCTGCCGCAGCAGGCCGAACGCGCGGCGCAGAATTTTTTCCGAAAAGGCAATCTGATCGCGCTGCGCGAGATTGCGCTACGCCGCACCGCCGAACACGTGGAAGACGACGTGCGCAGTTACCGCATTGAACAGTCGCAATCCGGGGTTGGTAGTCCGCTCACCAATGCGCCGGCCTGGAACACCTCCGGGGCCATTCTGGTGGGCGTCGGCCCCCACGAAGGCGCGGAACATGCCGTGCGCAGCGCCGCCCGGTTGGCGGGTCAACTCAATGTGCGCTGGTATGCGGTCTATGTGGAAACTCCCGCGCTGCAACGTCTGCCAGCCGCGATGCGCGACCGCACGCTGGCCGTCCTGAAACTGGCCGAAGAACTGGGCGGGAGCACGGCGGTGCTGGCGGGCAGCGACGTTGCGGGTGAACTGGTGCAACAAGCGCACACCTTGAACTGCGCCACGCTGGTCACAGGCCGACCCCATGCGCGGCGCTGGCCGTCACTGTGGCGCGTGATGCGTCCGACCCTCACGCGCCAGCTCGCCACCTTGGCCCCGGCGCTGGATATTGTCGAAGTGGGCACCGCAGACAGTACGCGCCGTTTGCCCCAAGCCGTGCCCCGCGAGGATCGAGAAGACGACGAGGCTACGCCTTGGCATAGCGCATGGCTCGCTTATGTTTGGGCCAGTGCCGCCTGCGTGCTGACGACGCTACTGGCGTTGCCGCTGCTGCGACTATTTGATCTGGCCAACATCGTCATGTTGTTTCTGCTTTATGTGGTGCTGGTGGCCGTCAAGCTGGGGCGCGGCCCGGCGATGCTGGCCGCCGTGCTGGGCGTGGCGTCGTTCGACCTGTTTTTTGTACAACCCCGCTTTTCGTTTGCCGTGAGTGATGTGCAATACCTGGTGACGTTTTCGGTGATGTTGCTGGTCAGTTTGATCATCGGACAGCTCACTGCCAGTCTGCGCTTTTCAGCCAGTATTTCAGCCAGTCGTGAACGGCGCGCCCAAGCGCTGTTCGAGTTGACGCGCGATCTGTCGGCGGCCCTGCAAGCGGTTCAGGTCATAGAGCTTGGCGAGGCCGCCGTGCAGCGTACTTTTGGCGGCCAAGCCCGGGTGCTGTTAACCGATGCCAATGACCAATTGGCGCTGGGTGATGATCTGCCCGATTCAATGGATGCCAGCATTGCCGACTGGGCTTTTCACCACGGCCAGCGGGCCGGTCTGGCCACCGCCACCCTGCCCGCGCATGGCTGGCATTACGTTCCGTTGCAAGCGCCAATGCGGATTCGCGGCGTACTGGCGCTGCAGCCCGCGCACCCGCGCTGGCTGTTTATCCCTGAGCAGGTTCAGCAACTGGAAACGCTGGCGCGCCAGATCGCCATTGCGCTGGAACGGGTTCACTATGTCGAAGTGGCGCAAGCGGCGGTGGTGCAAATGGAATCCGAGAGCCTGCGCAACGCGTTGCTGGCGGCCATCTCGCATGATGTGCGCACACCGCTCACGGCGTTGGTTGGGCTGGCTGAGTCGCTCGAAAACTCGACACCCCCGCTGGCTGACGCGCAAGTCACCTCGGCCCGCGCCATCAGTCAGGAAGCGCGGCAACTCAACGCGCTGGTCACCAACTTGCTGGACATGGCGCGTCTGCAAAGCGGTCAGGTCAACCTGCGCAGCGACTGGCATTCGGTTGAAGAACTGGTGGGCAGCGCCATCCGTGCAGCCCGCCACGCCCTGATGGAAACCGTGGTGCAAACCGACGTGCCTGCCGACTTGCCGTTGGTGGAGTTTGACGCTTCCCTGATGGAACGGGTGCTGGTGAATCTGCTGGAAAACGCGGCCAAATATGGTGTCTCGCCCGCGCCGAACGCCCAGCCCATTCTGGTCAGCGCCCGGGTCACCCCAACGACGCTGATTTTGAGCGTGCGCGACCACGGGCCGGGTCTGCCGCCCTCCAGCAAAGGCCACGAGCAAACCCTGTTTGACAAGTTCACACGCGGCAAGACCGAATCGGCCACGCCCGGCGTCGGCTTGGGGCTGGCCATTTGCAAAGCGGTGGTGGAAGCCCACCGGGGCCACATCACGGCGGCGCAGGCCGTGGGCGGTGGTGCAGAATTCATCCTCATCCTGCCCCGAAAACCGCCGCCAGAACTCCCCGATATCTTTGATGACTGAACCCACCCTATGCTCGCCCCCATCGCCATCCTGATTGAAGACGAACCCCAGATTCGCCGCTTTGTGCGTGCCGCGCTTGAAGCCGAAGGCTGGCAAGTACACGAGGCCGACACGATCAAAAAAGGATTGACGGAAACCGGCACCCGCAAGCCCGACTTGCTGGTGCTGGACTTGGGTCTGCCCGATGGCGACGGACTGGCGCTGATCCGCGATGTGCGCAGCTGGTCCAGCGTGCCGATTGTGGTGCTGTCGGCGCGCTCGGATGAAGCGGACAAAATCGCCGCGCTCGATGCTGGTGCCGATGACTACCTCACCAAGCCCTTTGGCGTGGGCGAACTGCTGGCGCGAGTGCGTGCCAACCTGCGCCGCCCCCGTGCCGCAACGGGCGAAAGCACAACCGACGCGGTCGGCCAGTCCGATCCGCTCTTTCGTTTTGGCGAGGTCGAGGTGGATCGGCAGGCCCGCATCGTGCGACGCAGCGGCGTTGAGGTGCATCTAACGCCCATCGAATACCGCTTGCTGACGGTGCTAATTGCCAATGTGGGCCGGGTGCTCACGCATCGCCAACTGCTGCGCGAGGTCTGGGGGCCATCGCATACAGAGCAAAGCCACTACCTGCGCATTTACATGGGCCACCTGCGGCAAAAGCTGGAAGCAGACCCCACTCAACCCCGGCATTTATTGACTGAAACGGCGGTCGGCTACCGGCTGCTCGCAACATAAAATAAAATAGCGGCTCCCGCCCCATAGCGCCGGGCAGCTACCAAAGACACCGTAAACATGACCGACTCCAACACCCCCCCCACCTTTCGCCGTGCCGCCCCACCTCCCGGTCGCACACCCGCCACCTCTGGCGCGACCGCGCCCGGCGGCACCTTGCGCCTGAACAAACGCATGGCCGAACTCGGGCTGGCCTCGCGCCGCGAAGCCGACGACTGGATTGGCCGTGGCTGGGTCAAAGTGAATGGCGAAGTCGCCACCATGGGGATGCAGGTCACGCCCGATGTGCGCATTGAAATCAACAAACAAGCGCAAGGCCAACAAGCCAATCAGGTCACGATCTTGCTCAACAAACCGATGGGCATTGTGAGCGGTCAGGCTGAAGACGGGCACACACCCGCTATTACTTTGATTCAGCCGCAAAACCGCTGGGCTGAAGACAACGCCCGCTTTTTCTTTCATCCCAAACAGCTGCAAAGTCTGGTGCCTGCCGGGCGGCTCGATATTGACTCGATTGGCCTGCTGGTTCTCACACAAGATGGCCGTGTAGCGCGTCAATTGATTGGCGAAGAATCGGTGATGGAAAAAGAATATCTGGTGCGGGTCAGCTACATCGGTTTTATCGAGCCTGATGGTCAACCCGACCGGTTGTTACAAATCAACGATGGCGACCCCGTCAGCACCAACGTGCAGGCTATGTTTCCGCCCGGCGGTTTAAACAAACTGCGCCACGGTTTAAGCCTGGACGGTCAGGCCTTAAAGCCCGCCCAGGTTGAATGGCAAAACCCCGAGCAACTGCGCTTTGTCCTGACCGAAGGCAAAAAACGCCAGATTCGCCGCATGTGCGAGCAAGTCGGCCTCAAAGTGGTGGGTCTCAAGCGCGTGCGCATTGGTCAAGTGATGTTGGGCAATTTGCCAGTTGGCCAATGGCGTTATCTGGCGCCACACGAACGGTTTTAGCCATGCCGTACAACACGCCGCAGAATCAGCCCTTGCGAATTTTGCATTTAGAAGATTCCGTCGTCGATCATGAACTGGTGCGCTTGGCGCTACAAAAGTCAGGCGAACCCTATGACCTGGAGCGGGTGGAAACGTTGGAGGAGTTCAGGCAGCAGATTCAGGCGCTGAGTTTCGATGTCATCCTGGCGGACTACCGGTTGCCGGGTTTCACGGCATTGGACGCCTGGCATATTTTGCAAGAGCAGCCGCACCATCCGCCTTTCATCTTATTGTCGGGTGCCATTGGAGAACCCGCAGCGGTATCGGCCATCAAAATTGGCATGAGCGACTACCTGGCCAAAGACGATCTGGGCAAACTGGCGCAAATTATTCGCCGCGCCATGCTGGTTCACGGCATTCGGCGCGAAAAAGAAATGGCCGACATTGAACTCGCCCTGTCCGAGCGACGACTAGCCGATTTTGCCGAACATTTGCAAACCACCATGGAGCAAGAACGTGCCGCCATTGCCCGTGAAATTCACGACGACATTGGTGGCGCTCTTTCAGCCGTGCGATTTGACCTGTCCTGGATTGGCCGCCACAGCACCGACCCCCTGACCCTGGGGCACGTCAGCGCAGCCACCGAGATGCTGCAACATGCGCTGGAAGCCAGCCAGCGCATCATGATGAATTTGCGCCCAGCCATTCTGGATCAAGGGCTGGTCGCCGCGGTTCAATGGTTAGCCAACGGATTCTCGAAGCGAACCGGCATTGACATCACGGTTCACGCCGCGCATGAAATTAACGCCCTGCCCAAAGACGTTCAACTGGTGGCCTATCGAACCGCCCAGGAAGCCTTGACCAACATTGCCAAACACGCGGCAGGCAGCCAAGTCACGATTGACCTGTCGGATGCGGAAAATGTGTTGACGCTTGAGATCAAAGACAACGGCAAAGGCATCGCGCCTACCGAGCAGCACAAGCCCAAAGCGTTTGGCCTGCGAGGCCTGCATGAACGTGCCAAGACGGTCGGCGGCTGGCTGGACGTCAGCAGCCAATGCAACAAGGGCACCTCCATTATTCTTTCCGTGCCTTTATTACCTGCGCTGGCCGACGCAAAACAAGAAATGGAATGAAATGATTCGCGTTATTCTTTGCGACGATCACGCCATGGTGCGCCGTGGCATCCGGGAGATGCTGTCCGAAGCTGTTGACATTCAAGTCACCGCCGAGGCGTCCAGCTATGCCGAGGTGCGGGAGGCGATGCGAACCGCCGCCTGTGATGTTTTGGTGCTTGACCTGAACATGCCGGGTCGGGGCGGGCTGGAGGTTTTATCGAGTCTGCGCGAGGGCAATTCACCGATTAAAGTCTTGATTGTGTCCATGTTCCCGGAAGACCAATACGCCATTCGCTGCCTGCGTGCTGGCGCTCAGGGCTACATGAACAAAGCAGGCGAACCCGCCGACTTGATCACGGCTGTGCGCACCGTTGCCCAAGGCCGCAAATACGTCACACCTGAAGTCGCACACATGCTGGTGGACAGTTTGAACATGCCCACAAACACCACGCTGCACGCCTCCCTGTCCGAGCGTGAACTGCAAACGTTGCTCAAAATTGCGTCCGGCAAACGCCTGTCCGATATTGCCGAAGAGCTGATGCTCAGTCCTAAAACAGTCAGTGTTTACCGCTCGCGCGTGCTGGAAAAACTAAAACTCTCCAACAACGCAGAACTGACGGTTTACGCCATTCGCAACGAATTGGTTTGAGGCTTAACGGGTTTTAGCGATTTTTACTGCCCGATAAAGATATTCATCGCCCGCTCCATGAGCGCCGTAAAAGGCTTGTCGAGCATCGGCAAAGTCACGGTGATACCGATCAAGCCGACAGACAAAGTAATGGGGAAACCAATCGCGTAAATGTTCATTTGTGGTGCGACCCGCGAAATAATGCCCAGCGCCAAATTGACAAACATCAACATACCGACCATCGGCAAAGCAATCCATAAACCGCTGGCAAAGATATCGGCGCCAAAGTTGTAGAGCTTCATTTGCTGCAACGCCAGTAAGAAATTCTGATCTACCGGAAAGGCTTCAAAGCTTTTGATGACGGCCATCATCACCATCAGATGCCCATTCATCACCACAAATAAGAACGAGGCCATGTGGCCAAAAAACCGTGCAACCGCGCTAGATTGCGTGTTCAACGACGGATCAAAAAACGCGGCAAAGTTCAGACCCATTTGAAAGCCGACTACCTCACCGGCCAGCTCAACCGCCGCAAACACCAAGCGCACGGTAAACCCAATCGCTAACCCGATTCCCACTTGCTGCATCACCGCGCCCAAGGCTTCAGGCGACGTGATGCTGATGACCGCCTGACCTTGCAAACTGGGCTGTGCGGCGTAGGCGATGAAAAAAGACAGGGCAATCCTGGCACGCAACGGAAATGCCTTGTTGGAGAAAATCGGCGCTGCTGTAAAAACCGCCAACACTCGTAAAAAAGGCCAGAGCATAGGCGAGAGCCATGCCACCAACTCGGCTTCGGTTAAAGCAATCACAACACGCTAATCCGACTCAAATCCGGCTCAACTCACCACGAAGGGAATCGCTTCAATCGTGCGGCGAATGTACTCCACCAGCATATTGAGCATCCACGGGCCAGCAATGGCAAAGACGGCGATGGCCGAAATCAGTTTGGGCACGAAAGTCAGCGTGGCTTCATTGATCTGGGTCACCGCTTGAAAGATGCTGATGACCAAACCGACGATCAGCATCGAACCCAACACCGGCGAGGCCACCATCAGCAGCATGATCAGGGCTTCCTGGCCCATCGTCAAAACCATTTGTGCGTTCATCTACAACTAACTCCGGTTTAAAACATCCCCTTGAAGGGAATAAAATTCATTCGGGAAAGGGGTCACCTTTTCCAAATTCGCCCTTCAGGGGCGTGGATTGAAACATATAAAACCTTTAAGTCACAAAACTGGCGGCCAGCGAGCCAATCAATAAGTTCCAGCCATCTGCCAGCACAAACAACATCAACTTGAACGGCAAGGCCACCAGCACTGGCGACAGCATCATCATGCCTAGCGACATCAGCACGCTGGCGACCACAATGTCGATGACCAGAAAGGGGATGAAGATCATGAACCCAATCTGAAACGCTGATTTGAGTTCACTGATGACAAACGCGGGCACCAGAACTCGCATGGGTGCCGTCATGGCGGTGACGCCTGGCTCCAGCTTGGCCAGTTTGGCAAAAAGTGCCAGGTCGGACTGCCGGGTCTGCTTGCTCATGAACTGGCGCAACGGGTCTTCGCCGTTAGCGAGCGCCTGCTCGAATGAAATAGTGCTTTGCGTGTAAGGAAGATAGGCGTCGCTATAAACCTTGTCCAGCGTTGGCCCCATCACAAAAAAGGTCAGGAACAATGACAGGCCCACCACCACCTGATTCGGGGGCGCCGACTGCGTCCCGAGCGCTTGGCGCAACAAAGAGAGCACGATCACAATGCGGGTGAACCCCGTCATCATGAGCAACACTGCGGGTAAAAAAGACAGCGCTGTAAAAAACAGCAAGGTCTGAATCGGCACTGAAAAACTCATGCCCGACCCGCCCGTGCCCACCAGCAAAGGCAATTGCCCGCCCGTTTGCGCCAGCACGCCGGACTGCACCAGCAGCACGGCCAACCCAACTATCACTTGACGAAACATGGCGCCCTGCCTCACGTTAAATCCGACGCCTTATCCATCAAGGGGGATAGGTTTGTCTCTTTTTCCAACTTAAGCGCGGCACTGTGCAAACAAGTAATCGTTTGCGCCGTCACGCCGAGCGTTAACCAAATTCGCGCACTCTCTGGCCCCACTTCAACCGTCACCACACGCTGATGCGGCCCCACGGCAATGGCGGAAACAATGCGCGAAGCCGACGTCTCATTCATCGCGCCGCCCGCCACACGACGCTGAACCCACTTCAAGCCAAACGGGATCAGCGCCAGCAGAACTACAAAAAGTCCGACCGACAGCAGGGTCTGCGTCATCGACTGCATTACCCTTTGCTGACGCGACGCAGTCGTTCAGAGGGTGTGACCACATCGGTCAGGCGAATGCCGAACTTGTCATTGACCACGACCACCTCGCCTTGGGCAATCAAATAGCCATTTACCAAAACATCCATCGGCTCACCAGCCAAGGCATCCAGCTCCACCACCGAACCTTGCCCTAGCTGGAGAATGTGCTTGATCGGCACCTTGGTGCGCCCCAGCTCAACCGACAGCAGCACCGGAATATCGAGCACCATGTTGATGTCATTGATGGGCGTGTCGCCCGAGAAAGCGGACGACGAAAAAGGCCGGGGCGAGTCTCCCGACAAAACACTGCCGGACTCGGCACCATCCGTCGGCGGTGTCTTTTGCTCTTGAAGTGCCTCAGCCCAATCGGCCATGCCGTCATCTTCTGGTTTGTCATTAATTGCCATGTTTTACCCTTTCCAATTACGGTCATTGCCTCTTAAGCTCTTGTCAATACGAACGGCATATTTTGCATTGTGCGTTCCATACTGACACTCAAATATCGGAACCCCATCCACAGTCAACTGAATGCGTGGCTGACGGTCCAACTCAATAAAATCACCGGGCTTCATCGCCAAAATCTGCTCAATCGTGGCGTCAGCACGAGCTAATTCAGCCACCAGCACAACCTCTGCCGCCTGAATTTCTTGCGTCAACACATTGACCCAACGCCGGTCCACCTCAATCGAGTCGCCCTGCGTGGACGAATACAGCACATCACGAATAGGCTCAAGCGTGGCATACGGCATACAAAAGTGAATAGCCCCTGCGATTTCACCGATCTCAAGTTGAAAAGACGTTGAGATCACAATCTCGCTGGGCGTGGCAATATTGGCAAACTGCGGCTGCATCTCGGAGCGCTGGTATTCCAACTCAAGCGGATAAATGCCCCGCCATGCTTTTTTGTATTCTTCAGCAATCACATCAACCAGCCGATTGATTACCCGCTGCTCCGTCGCTGAAAAATCACGCCCTTCAATGCGGGCTTGAAACTTGCCGATACCGCCATACAAGGTATCAATAATGCCGAACACCAGCGCCGGTTCACACACGATCAAACCGTTCCCACGCAACGGGCGAATCGCCACAATATTGAAATTGGTAGGCACCGCCAAATCGCGCAAAAAAGCACTATAGCGTTGAACCTTGACAGTTCCTACTGAAATTTCAGCACTTCTGCGGATGTAGTTAAACAGCCCGACACGCAGGTTTCGCGCAAAGCGTTCGTTGACGATTTCCATCGTCGGCATCCGCCCGCGAACAATACGCTCCTGGCTGGAGATGTCATAAGAGCGAACTGCGCCGTACTCATGCACCTCCTCAGCCAGCTTTTGACTCTCACCCGTGACCCCTTCAAGCAGGGCATCCACTTCTTCCTGGGAAAGAAAAGATTCACTCATAACCTGTTACGTCTTGTGCTTTATTGAACAATGAAGCTGGAAAAATGAACGCCCCACACCAGATTTTGTTTGGCCGCATTTTTATCGGCCTCAATCAAGGGGCGTGACACCTGCAGCAAAATATCGGCGGCCAGTTTTTCTTTGCCTTGAATCTGCAACAACTCAGCGGAGGTGCGCTGCGAAATCAGCAGCAGCACGTTACCCCGAATCGTGGGTAAATACACTTTGATCTTGTCCGCTGTCGCCGCATCGGCGAGTTCCAGAACAATGCCAACCTGCGCAACTCTTTCGCCCCCTGGGTCAGCCAGATTGATGACCATGTTGTCAAGCGGCAAATAGGTTGGCGGACCTTTGACAGCGACGTGTTCAGACTTGGCGACCGGCTCATCTGCCCATCTATTTTTTAAAAAGAACCAGCCGCCCCCAGCCGCCAAAGCCAGAATGAGCAGAATCGCAATCAGCCATACTTTCTTGTTTCGGCTCGGCATTTTGGCGTTTTCAGATTCCGGGATGTCTGCCGCAGGTTTGGTCGCCACTGTATTTCCTTCTCCACATTTCTAAAACTTGATGAATTGGCACAATAAATGCCAAGTCGGCTATGTTAAGCGCTTAACCAAGCGTCTTCACACAAACAGATCCAGCGCTCTTGTGCTGGATTGAGGCACGCGAGGCCGATTTTCTGTGGGCGCCGCATCCGCCGTCACGATGTTGGCCTGACGGGCATTTTGCTGGTTGCGCTGGTTTTGTGCATCCGCCCCATTTTGGCCGGAAGCGCCCACAGAGACCCCTGACAACACCAAACCTTCGCTGATCAGCATCTCCTTTAACTGGGTCGCTGCCCCTTCAAGGAGCTGGCGAATTTCAGGCTGGTCGGTGCGAAAACTAATATGTGCCTGATCGCCCTTGAGTGAAATGTTCACCTCCACAGGCTCACTGCCAAAGCCATCGAGCTTGATCTGCGCATTTTGAACGCCCTGCGCTACCCAATAACTCACCTTGTCAGCCACCGTGGCTTCAAAGGAGGTCATCGGTGCCTGCGTCGGCGCCGCTGACACGTCGGCACGCCCGCCTGCCTGCAAGCCCGATTGACCCCAGACGCCCTCGACACCGTAACCCGCAGACAGTGCTGACGAGCGGGTCACAATCCGGTCAGTGGGGCGCAACAGACCCGCACCCATGGCGCCGTTCATTCCCACATTCGAGAGCACCGACTCACGGGCTGCGACATCGACACGGGCGGCGACATCGACCAGCGCATCGAGTTTGCTTGCCCGTGCATCGGCCTGTTGTGTGGCTAGGTCGGCGTGCAACGCCAGGCCGCGTGTCTGACTGTTGTGTGTCTGCGTTTGATTCTGGGCAGGCAAACTTTGGGCGATCTGATCCAGCACCGCCTTGACATCAGGATGGCTATCGAGCACCGCATCGGCAGACCCGGAACTGGCCGTCTGAACCGTACTTGATGAGGTGGTGGCCCCCCATTTGGCTGCGTCAAGGGTTGCCTTGGCGTTGGGCGCGGGCTTGCCAGTCAGCAAGGTATCAACGGCAACGGGCACCCGCCCGGCCACTGGTGTTGCACTTGAATTTTCAGCCTCGACTTGGCTGACCTTGGATGTGTCGTTGCGCGTGGCGGCTCCGTCCAGCACCGGGTTCGCAGACACCGACGCGCCGGACGGAGCCGCCTTTAATTTGGCTGCAGCCACGTTATCCGCTTGCGCCAGCAGTTTGGCAATAGCCGTTGGCAACAGGGGAATCAAAGGCATGAAAGGGTCAACCCAAGGCTCTGGCGCTTGTGCCGAACTCTCTTTGACTTTTGACTTTTTAAGTGTGACCGGGCTATCGTCGGTGGCGGTGGCCGTAGTCAGCAGCGTCGTTGTATCCGTGGCTGTCGTTGACGTTGTAGCCGTGTCCATCGCGGCTTCTTCGTCCATTTCGATTGCTGCTGCGTCCAGGGTTGTCTTTGCTTCTACCGCAGTCTCCGCTTTTACATCGGGTTTGACGTCGTGGGTGTGCCCCTTCGTGTCCGGCTTGGGTTTGACGGGCGGGACGCGCGGTTGAGGTTCAAGCGACGTCAAAACGGATTTAAATCCACCCGCGTCCGGAAGCTGCGCCTCTTCGCGTGATTTAACTTTGCCCTTGCTGGCGTCCGGACCTGACAAAAATTGGGCGTTGACTCCCGTGCCACTTCGTTCAATGCTCACGATAGATCTTCCTTTAAATAGCCACCAATTGATTGACCTCTGCGCAACGATGCAAATTCATCCATCTGCTTTTGCTCACGCCGACCTTGAAGCACGGCCAAGTCAGCCTGCTTTTTTTTCAACACCTGCTTCAAACTGACCAGCCTGAATTCAGCGGCCAGAACCACGCTTTTAGCCGCCTCAACTTTGCGCACCTCGTTTTCAAGCGTGCTTTTTTGCAAATTCATGGCGTAGTGCAGGCGATCCATAAACTGATAGTGATGACGCATCAACTCCGGCGAGGTGCTGATCTGTGCGGCAGCCACCCACTTGGACTCGGTCTCAGCGGCATAAGTGGTCAACTGCGACATCTGATCCTGTGCAAATAAATAAGCACTTTGAACCCGCATCAAATTCTGGCTGGACAAATCCCGTTGGCGGGTCGCCATTTCAATCGCCAGCAAAAAACTTTTGACCGCGCTCATGCACCCGCCCTGGCACGACCCATAGCGGCCTGCATCCCGGCTACGCTGGCTTCCAACGTGGCGGCGGTAAACATATCTTGCTGAAGAAATTTGGCCATCCCGTCGTGCAACTGAATCGCCTCGTCCAGCGACGGATCAGACCCGCGCGCGTAGGCGCCGATTTGAATCAAGTCGCGACCTCGTTCATAGCGAGAATTAATGGCCCTGAAACGCCGCGCCGCCTCCGAATGTTCGCGTGAGACTACGTTGTGCATCACCCGCGAGGCCGACTGCTCCACATCAATCGCCGGAAAATGTCCGGCCTCGGCCAGCGCCCGGGACAGCACAATGTGGCCGTCCAAAATAGCGCGGGCAGCATCGGCAATCGGGTCTTGCTGGTCATCGCCTTCAGACAACACGGTATAAAAAGCGGTGATCGAACCCACGCCATGCAAACCATTGCCGCTGCGCTCCACCAGTTGCGGCATTTTGGCAAAACAAGACGGTGGATAACCCTTGGTGGCGGGCGGCTCGCCAATGGCCAGCGCAATCTCGCGCTGCGCCATCGCATAACGGGTGAGCGAGTCCATCAGCAGCAAGACATGCTGGCCTTTGTCCCTGAAGCTTTCAGCAATCGCGGTGGCGTAGGCGGCGCCTTGCATTCGCAACAAAGGAGGCGCATCGGCAGGCGCGGCCACCACCACCGAGCGGGCGCGTCCGTCATCACCCAGAATGTCTTCAATAAACTCCTTCACCTCACGGCCCCGCTCGCCAATCAGCCCGACCACAATCACATCGGCTTTGGTGTAGCGGGCCATCATGCCCATCAACACGCTCTTGCCCACACCCGAACCCGCAAACAAACCAATACGCTGACCTCGGCCAATGGTCAAAATGGCATTAATGGCGCGTACCCCGGTGTCGAGAATCTCGCGCACGGGCGCCCGGTCCATGGCGTTAATGGGTTTTCGATCCATTGGCAAAGCGGTCACATCCAGGATTGGCCCCTGATGATCCATCGGCACGCCTTGGGCATCGACCACCCGACCCAGCAAGCCGTCTCCCAAGGGCAGGCGCAACATGCCATAACTAGACGCAACATCGTCTGTTGAACGACTCTCGCCCAAACGCGGCGCCGCCACATACGGCGCAGCGGGCACCACGCTGGCCCCGCTGGAGAGTCCGTGCACGTCACCTGCAGGCATTAAAAAGGCCCGGTTATTGGAAAACCCCACAACCTCGGCCAGCACCGGCTCTTGCGCTTTCATCGTCACCCAGCATTGCGAACCCACGGGCACATGAATGCCCGTCGCCTCCAGCACTAACCCGGTGAGTCGTGTCAGCGTGCCGCGCACCTCCAGCGTGTCGGGTGCGCACGCGCGCAGGCAAGCCTCGTCCATAAAAGTCTGCCACTGGGCAGGAAGATCATTGGTCAGCAACGGGCGCCTCCCAGTCAAAGGTCTGGCCTAACGTGCCAATGGCCCGCAACCAGCGTTTTTCCAGCGTGCCATCCACCACGGTGCCCGCAGATTCAACCAGACAGCCGCCGCGTGTCACGGCAGGATCGGCCAGCAAATTCAGGGTCAGGTTGGGAAATTCGGTTCGTAACACCTCTTCAAGCACCTCTAGGTCAAGCGGATTCAACCGGATCAAGGCCTCCTTGCTCTCCCCTACCAGCAAGTCGAGCGCCTCCCGCACCACGGGCTGCAAAATATTCGGATTAATCGACAGTTCTTGACGCAATACCTGGCGCGCCAGGGCGCAAGCCAGTTCAAGCACGCTGCCTGACATCACCTGTTGCGACTCGCTCAGCTGCGTTTGAACCGACTCAAACAACTTGACAAAATCTTGCGCGGCCTTGTGCGCCTGTTCGGCGATGGCGTCATCAATGGTCTTTTGTGCTTCCAGGGTCGCTTTGGCGTGACCCTGCGCAAAGCCTTCGGCGTAGCCGGTTTGCTTGATCGATTCGTCGCGTGCCAAGTCCGTGGCAGACTCAATCGCCTTGACTTGTTCGGCCTGCTTGACCGCTATCGTGTCGGCCACGGTATCGACGGCGCCAAACTCCCAGGGTTGGGCGGAATCTATCTCTTCGTGGGGAATAAAGCGGGCGTAGTTACGCATCGTTAGACCATGGCGTCATCACCGCCCCCACCCAGCACAATGGTGCCTTCGTCGGCCAAACGGCGCACCGTTTTCAGGATTTCTTTTTGCTGCGCCTCGACCTCTGACAAGCGCATGGGGCCACGCGACTCCAGGTCTTCACGCAAAGCCTCGCCGGCCCGCGACGACATATTGGCCAGAAACTTCTCTTTAAGATCAACCGAGGCGCCCTTGAGCGCCACAATCAGCGCATCAGAGGCCACTTCTTTAAGCACCATTTGAATGGCTTTGTCATCGAGTTTGACGACATCATCAAAGACAAACATCTTGTCCATGATTTTCTGGGCTAGGTCAGGGTCGTGGTTGCGGATCGATTCAATCACCGTGCCTTCAACCGCTGACCCCATCAAATTGATCATTTCTGCCGCCGCCTTTACGCCACCCAAAGAGGACTTGCGCACCTTGTCGCCACCGGCCAGCACCTGAAACAAAATCTCGTTCAAGTCTTTCAAGGCGGACGGCTGAATCCCCTCCATCGTGGCGACCCGCAACATCACCTCGTTGCGCTGGCGCTCCGGAAAGCAGCGCAACACCGCGGCGGCCTGATCAAAGTCCAGGTGAACCAGAATGGCGGCCACGATTTGGGGATGCTCGTTGCGCAAAAGTTCGGCCACCGAGGTCGGGTCCATCCATTTCAGGCTTTCAATGCCCGAGACGTCACCGCCTTGCAAAATGCGGTCAATCAACAAAGCGGCCTTGTCATCACCCAGCGCGCGCTTCAGCACGGAGCGAACATAGTCGCCCGAGTCGGACACCAGCAAGCTGTGGGCGGCGGCAATGCCGGTGAACCGTTCCACCACTTCATAGACGCGCTCACGCGTGATGACTTTGGTTTTGGCAATCGCCTCGCCCAGTTTTTGTACCTCTTTGGGCGAGAGGTGCTTGAAAACCTGCGCGGCCTCCTCCTCACCGAGAGACATCATCAGAATCGCCGCGTCTTGTAAACCGTCTATTTGAGCCATCTTGTTTTCCCGGCCAATCCCAATCAAGCTGGAACCTCGCCATTAATCCAGGTTTTAACAATATTGGCGACTGCCGCCGGGTTGTCACGCGTGAGTTGGCGCGCATCCTCTAACGCCAGCTCGCCCTGACTAGGACCAGCGGGCACACTGCTGGCACCGGGTCCCGTTAGCAATGCGCGTTCCGGTTGTTCGGATTCGATGGCATTGAGTTGCTGACCATTGAGCAACGCCTTGTCGGGCTGCTGATTCATCGTCTTCATGGCGGGTCGAATAAAACCAAACAGTACCAAGGCGCCCAGTAATAGCGTGCCCAAAGGCCAGGCAAAACTGCGCACCAAATCCTGAAACGCCGCTTGCTGCCAGAAAGGCAACTCATCAAACACCACTTTGTCCATGGCAAAAGGTGCGTTCATCAAATTGACAGAATCGCCCCGGTCTTCACTGAAACCAATGGTTTCGCGCACCAACGCCGTCATGTTGGCAATTTGCAGTTCAGACAAAGGCGCCAGACTGGTTTTGCCGGCGTTGTCCGTCACCGTCTGGTGATTAACCACCACCGCTGCACTGATGCGCTTCACATTGCCGGTGCCGCCCCGTACAACCCGGATGGTCTTGTCCACCTCGTAATTAATGATTGACTCCCGCTTGGAGGCGCCTGCAACTGCTGCGCCCGCCGCCGCCAAGGCTTGCGGCGCGCCGTTAATCGGCGCCGCCGTTGGTCCGGGGGGTTGATTGGTAGTGGCGCCTGGCACGCCCGCTGCTGGCCCTTGTGCGCCCGCCCCGTTCGTACTCTCAGACACTTGTTGGCTGCGAATCACGCCCGTATCAGGCGCCTGGTTGGGCTTGTGCGACTCTGACGTGGACTCGGTCTGTGAAAAATCAAGCTCAGCGACAACCTGCGCTTTGACGTTGCCACGCCCCACAACCGGCTCCAAAATATCCAGAATGCGCTGGCTATAAAGCTTTTCCAGCTGCTGCACATATTGCATTTGTTGCACATCACCGCCGCCCAGACCATTGGCCCCCTCGGGCGGCGTGGACAACAACTTGCCGGTGTCATCCAACACACTGACAGCGGTCGGATTCATCTCCGGCACGCTCGACGACACCAAATGAATAATGCCCGCCAACTGCGCCCGATCCAGGGTGCGCCCGGCATTCAAACTGATCAGCACCGACGCTGTGGGTTTTTGCTGTTCCCGGAAAAAACCATTTTGATTGGGCAGCGCCAAATGCACCCGTGCGCTCTGCACCGATGACACGGCTTGAATGGAGCGCGTCAACTCGCCCTCCAGACCCCGCTGAAATGCCAGCCGCTCCTGAAACTGCGTCATACCAAAGCGGTTGGTGTCCATCATCTCAAAACCGGATACCGCGCCTTTGGGCAAGCCTTGCGAGGCCAGGCGCAAGCGGGTGTCATACACCTTGTCGGCGGGCACCAAAATGGCGCCGCCGCCCTCGGCATACTTATAAGGCACATTCATTTGTGACAACTGGGACACGATGGCACCCCCGTCTTTGTCGGCCAAATTAGCGTACAACACGCGCCACTCGGCCTGGCGGCCCATCATCAGCCCGACGGTAGCAATCACGACAAATAGCACCAACCCGACAACGATACGCAGTTTTTGGCCCTGATTCAAGCCAGAGAATCGCTGGGAGAGTGTCGGGTTTAAGGGGATTGCGGGGGCGGTGGCCATCATTTTTTCCAGAACAGTGGCGCGATTTTGCGCCACATTAGAAACCGATTATTCGGGCTTCCCCTGAAAACATTAGGTTAATAAGGCTTGCTTTTACCCCCTACTTCAAATTAATGTTTTGGGAACGACGTTGCTAGCATCACTCACTCCTCACCTCATCAGGAAAAACCTCCATGGACCTCCGACTCGCCCCTACGACTATGCCTACGATGGTGCGCCCCAGCCTGGCCCCACAAATCTCGCCGAATCAGGTCGCCCGGGGTGGTGAAGAAGGCTTTTCAGGCGCGCTCAAGAACGCCCTGAATTCTGTCAGTGCTGCACAAAATGGCGCGGCGCAACTTCAAAGAGAAGTTCAGATGGAGAACCCCAAAGTCAGTCTGGAAGAAACCATGGTGGCGATTCAAAAAGCGCAAATCGGCTTTCAGGCCACATTGCATGTGCGCAACCGCATGGTGCAGGCGTACACCGACATCATGAATATGCAGGTTTGACTTGCTAACTACGTAGATAAGTATTATTTCAGGTTTAGATATTTATCTAATTGCATTAACTTATTATTTATATTAATAATATGCGTGTTGCTATAACTTCGATTCAGCGTAATCGAAATCCTTATATTGTCGAGTGGATTGCATTTCACCTTGCCATGGGGTTTAATCAGTTTTATATTTATGCCCATAAAACAACAGATGGCATGAAAGAAACCTTACTTGAACTTAGCAAGTACTATCCAATTCAGGTTTTTGCACTCGAACTTGACGATTATCCTCAACTATATGCTTATCAACATGCATGGCAAAATTTTGGCAACACTGTTGACTGGATGGCATTTATTGATGGTGACGAGTTTCTATTTCCAACTCAATCCAACTCAATCCAGGATGCGCTAAGTGCTTATGCGCAACATCCTATTTCGGCACTGGGTGTCTTCTGGAAGTGCTATGGCAGCAATGGTCATCAAGTTGATCCAGCAGGTCTGATTCTTGAGAATTTTCCAAGGCATAGTCGGGCTGACTATGAACCCAACCGGCATATTAAATCTATCCTCAAGGGAGGTGCCAAAGTTGACATGTATCGCTCACATTTATTTGAAACTGAACATGGTACTTTTGATGAGAACCTACGCCCGATAAATGACGGATACATGCGTTCTTATGAACCGACTTATGATTTTTTTCGTATTAATCACTATGTTGTCCAGAGCAAAGAATTCTTTCTAAAAATCAAGCAAGTTATGGGCTCTGCAGATCTTCCTGGTGGCGTCATGCGCAGCGATGAATTTTTTGTCAGTCATGACAGAAATGAAGAAAATGATGGCGTAGCGCTGACATTCTTACCACAATTAAAGAAAAAGATTTTAGAGATTAATCAGCATATTAATAACAGTTTATTGACAGCAATGAAAAATATCAAAATTCCTACGCCAATTGTTGTTAATTATGAAATGGTTGTAAAAATTCCACCTGGAGACTATCACTTCACAGGAAATTCAGTTGGATTGAAAGAGATTGTGGCGCACATCCCCTTTGATAAACAGCGTGATGTGAGTATTCTTGATATTGGTTTTGGTGTTGGCGACTTGGGCCGTATCATAAAAACAAATGCTTCAACCCAGCACTGGCATATCGATGGTATTGATGGATTTATGGATGTTTGTTGCAATGTTGAATTATTTGACAAGAAAATATATCGCAACATTTGGCATGGATTAGCACTGGATATACCTTCTGACATACTTCATAAATATAACATTATTTGTTTGTTTGATGTCATCGAGCATTTGGATATAGACCCGGCAAAAAAACTATTAGCCGACCTTTTTGATGCACTAAGTCCTGATGGATTGCTGGTGTTAAGTACGCCTTTATGGTTCTGGCCACAATCACAACAAAACATGGGTGACCTTGAAGAACATAAAATCGCTATTCCTGCCAGCGCATTGCTGTCACTTTCACCATTGATGTATCACATACACAGTAAGTATCTGGTAGGAACTTTTGTTTTCGACAAAAAAAGTATGGCTCATTTGGATAAATTTGTACCTATAACTGATCAAGGTTTTAACCTCGATAGAGGAATGCAGCACCTACAGGCACTTGGCTTAAAAGCAGATAGCGTTTTGTACTTTGTCCAGCCTTCCCCATCCGCAACGTCAGGCAACACCGAAGCTTGAAAGTTCAAAATTTCTATGATCGCAACTTGTCGCGAAGCGTAGAAAAAGCTTCCTGGTAGCTGTCAAATCCCTGTTCTTTCATTGCTATTTTCAAGGCGTCGCTGAGCACAGCTTCCAGTTTGAATTGATTCAAACGGCTAGCTGACCATGCGCAGCGGAACGTGTTGTAGGCCCGCACCTGCCATGCTGGATTGATCGTCAACAACAGGGAGGCGATACGCTCCATTAAAAATACTTTTCGTTGAACAGCCCCGGCATAACCTGTTTCAAATGTAAGGGCCTGCTTTAATACACTGTCAGGCCCTTCACAGATAGCAAATAGCTTTTCATTCAAGTCAAGCCACGCGCGCCAGAATTTAGGACGCGCAACAAAATAATTGCTGAAAATAATCTGTCGTGAATCCATTACTAAATGGCCTAACTGCATAGGCTTACCGCAAGCTTCAAGAAAATCTTCACTGGCTGCAATAAATCCAGGCTGAAACATTTCTTCTTGTTCAAAAACATTAAGAAAGAAAGCACCCATATCCGGTTGTGGACTGAATGAAATGACATCCGTAGCGGGACCAGCGGCCTGCACAAATTCGGTCACCTGTGAATGGCTAAGTCCTGTTTTCTCTTTAAATCGTGGCGAGAAGAAACCATAATAGTTATTATCATCTAGCGCATGATTTAATAAAAAATGACGAATTGGCCAGTATTCTCGCCAATCATTACGGGCACTATTGATATTATTTAATAGCGTGTAGCCAGGCTCCATATCTTGTAATGTTTTTTCAGAATACGCAATATGGTAAAGATGGACTTGGTTCATGACTAACTCACCGCAACGGCCCGCACGACATATTGAAAAGGAATGGCATCCTGCAGTGCCATATCGGGATCAATACCGGAAGCTTGCGCCATTTGTCGAATAGCCGCTGACATTGCCTCACTGGGTTGATTAAACAGACGTGAAATCATTTCAACAACCTGAAATCCATTAGCCTGGAATAAATCCAGAATAGTGATTCGAGTTAACCAACGAATATGGGTCCGATCCAGTAATCCTGAATCCTGATAAAAAAAGTTACCCGAATTGAGAGTGGATTGAACGCCCCAATGTTGCGCATTTGGAATACAGGCAATCACTTCAACGCCAGCTGATGCATTGCTTTTGATGCGTCTTAAGAGTTGCCAAGGATCATATAAATGCTCCAACGCATCGGCAAAAACCCAGCACTGCGCATTTCCCAGTTTTTTAAAGACGTCATTCGGTAGTTTTTCGACATTACCGTAAATAACTTCGTTGCAATGCTGCTTTGATACTTCAGCGTAGTGCTCATCAATCTCAATACCCACATAATGACATTGCGGATTAATTTGACGATAAGCCAGTGCCAGGGCGCCGCTGCTGGATCCCACTTCTACAACATTTGCATAGTTGTTCTTCATAAAGCTGAGAACTTCTACATTGTGGATGGCATTAATCGGTGTTTGTTTCATTTCTTGTGGAGCTTGCATGGCAATATTTTTGTATGATTTTTCTAAATCACGCACAAACTGTGGACTGTCAAATAAAGGACAACTGAGACGATTTTCGAGCAACTGATGTTTCATTTGCGCCAAATGCGTCGGCTGCCCTGCTAAAAATACGGCTTTATCTTCATACGCTTGCAGGTCGTAAGTGATCAATTCTGGCAAATTAACAGCCAGTAACAAACTCCCCGCCATGCGCGAGGCAAAGGTGTGGCCGGCATAGGTCAGCACTGGCAGACCCGCCCATAAAGCATCGCTTGCGGTGGTGCCAGCGTTAAACGGTATGGTGTCAAGAAACAAATCCGCTACTTGATAACGTGCCAGGTAGTTAGCGGGTGCCACGCGTTCGGAAAAGATCAACCGGTCAGGCGCGACACCTTGCGCACTGGCCGCAGCGGTCAGGTTGGCTCGAACCTCAGGACTGTCGGCAATGATCCACAAAACACTTTGTGGAACCCGGATGAGGATACGCATCCATGCTGAAAATACGTCGGGCGTGAACTTGAAGTTATTGTTGAAGGCACAAAAAACAAATTGATCTTCTGGCAAAGAACAACTGGCACGGGTCGGTTTGGGGCCAATCTCACGTTGGCGATCATTAATTTGAAATGAGTGTGGCATGTACAGCGGTTTTTCCGTAAAAAATGGCTGTAGCGTCTCTGGTAAGACAAAGCGATCTGCAATGACGTAATCAATACAGGGCAACGCGGTCGTGCCAGGGAATCCGAGGTAGGTCACCTGCACCGGCGCGGGCCGATACGCAAGAATGTTGGGGCGGGCGCCCGAGGTGAGTCCCTGCAAGTCAACCAAGATATCAATTTCATGCGAGCGGATGCACTGGGCCGCCTCCGCATCCGTCATGGTGCTAATGGACACGTAGTTATCAAGGGCTTTGACGACCCGGGCGCGTAGGGCCGAACCATCTTCGCGGCTCCAGCTAAACCCATATATATCAACCTTGGCGCGGTCGTGTAATTCAAATAATTCAGCCGTCAGAATCGACACAGCATGTGAACAAAAATCGGAAGAAAAATAACCAATGCGTAACTTTTTATGGCCGTAACCCTGGTTATCAGACAAGGGCGTAACCGCAAGGATCACTTTTTTCTCAACAAAACGGCGGGCGACCTGCAATTGCCATTCAGGGTCGTTGGAGAGGCTCAACGTAGCCAGCGCCGAAGTTGCCTGTTCCATGCTGGCCAAGGTGTTGCCGCTGAAGGGTTGGTAGATGGGCCAGATACACTGTTTTTGTCGCAAATGGACCCAATGCGACATTGCATCGGGTTGATCAGGATTGAGTGTCAAACTCTGTCGCAGCATCGCCTCTGCCTCTGGAAATCGCTTTTGAATTTCCAGCAGGCGTCCAAGATTATTCAGGGCAAGGAGCAGGAATTCCCGGTTTTCCATGGACTCCGGGCTGATCTCTTTCAAGAGGTAGTGCCATTGCGCCAATGCCGCATCAAAGTGGCCTTGGCGTTCCAGCAAAGTTCCTAAATTCAAATGGGCCTGAAAGAACAAAGGGTGCAGCGCCAGTGCCTGCCTATATGCCCGTTCTGCACCAGCCAAGTCTTGTAGATGACTCAGCGTGACACCCAGATTAAAGTAAACCGCATAGGCCACAGGGGACTGCGTGTCTTTGAGCCAGGCTTGGTACAAGGCCGCCGCTTGTTCATGTTTATTCTCGGCCACAAAGTCGCCTGCACGACCTAGCAAGTCGCTGATCGGCATCGCAGGTGTCTGGGTTGATTGACGCATCATCAAATCAGTTTTTTTTGACTTTTTCATATAAATATAGACTTTGACAATCTCATTATTCGGCAATAAAACGACTGAAAAACAAGACGGTTCACTTTAATTCACGCGCGGATCAAGGCTCACGAATCGCCTCGTCCAACCCCTTGGTTAGCGGCCACGCCAGATAAGAAATGACTGATCGTTTGCCGACGATGATTTCTGCAGTCAGCGTCATGCCGGGTAGCAAGCGTGAGTTTTCAATCATTTTTTTAAGAACTGTTTGACCCAAAGTAATGCGCGTTAAGTAATACGCATCGACACCCGGCTTGGCCGCCGTGTCGCGTCGAAATGCATCCTCACTTATTGAGCTTACTGTGGCATCCAGGGTGCCGTGCTTCTGGAATGGATACGCATCCATTTTCAGGCGAACAGGATGACCTGATTTGATGTAACCAATGTCTATCGAATCAATATAGACCTCGACTTCAAGCAAAACATTCAACGGCACCAATGTAAAGAATGTCTCGGCTTCTTTAACAATTGAACCCGGCGATAACTTGGCAATTTCCAGTACAACTGCGTCTGCAGGGGCTACCAACGTCACTAACTTGTTGCGCTTATCGGCTTTTTGAAGCTGCTCTTTGGCCGTGTCACGCTCACGCGATACGGCCAATAAATCTTCCATTGTTTTTTGTCGCCAGCCCTTCACAAAGGCAAGCGCTTCAGCCTCAAAAGCGCCGAGTTCGCGCTTTAATTCCTGCTCACGACCAGCGGTCAGTTCCAGGTCACGCTCAATTTCTTTACTTCTTTGTTGTGCCTCCAACAGTTGCATGGGCGAGACAAACTTCTGTGAAACCAGTTTTTCCTGCATGGTCTCTATTTCTTTTAAAGACATCAAACGGGACAAAATCTGCTTCTGATCGCGTTGATTCGTCTGCAATGCAGCCCTTAACCTAGCTGAAGTTTCTTCCATTTTTCGCTGTTGGGCTTTGTAGTTGGCTTTTCTCTCACTGGCCAGACTAGCCTGCAATTGGTCATCGATACTGACGGCTGGTTTGCCTGGTCCGTTTTCTCCTGCGAGTTCTTGCGCAAGACCTTGAATTTGCGTCTCCAAACTACTCAAGCGCAAGCGCAATTGCGTTTCATCGGCCTGAATAAAAGTAGCATCAAGCGTCGCTAAAATATCGCCTTTTTTAACGATTTGTCCAGCTCGAACATTGACGCTTTGGATGATGGATGTCTCCAAAGGCTGAACCACGATATTGGGCATGGGATTGACCAGCCGCCCTTGCGCAACCACCACCTGATCGAGTTGCGAAAAAATAGCCCATACCGCAAAAGAGATAAAACTCAGCAGCAAAACATGCAAAGTCGTTTGGGCAAAGCGAGGCACCGGGCTGCGCTCAATCTCGTCAGCATCTGGCAGATATTCAATAATGGTTTTACCTTGGGCCGGTTTGCGCCCTAGCTTGGCAAACCATCGTCCTACAAATGACTTGTTTGTTGGTTCCATAGCTGTTGGTAAGTTTCGCATCGCGTGAGTAGTTCTTCATGGCGCCCGCTGTCCATCAAGCGACCTTGCTGCATGACGAGAATGGTGTGTGCATTGACCAGCGTGGACAGGCGGTGAGAAATCATAATGACCGTGCGGCCAACGGCAATACGTGACAGATTGCGTATGAATATGGCTTCGCTTTCCGGGTCAAGCGCGCTGGCGGCTTCATCCAAAACCAGGATGCGCGGCTTCGACAGTAAGGCACGCGCAATCGATAATCTTTGTTTCTGACCGCCTGAAAGATTAGACGCATTTTCTTCCAGCAGTGTGCTGTAGCCTTGCGGCAAGCGTTCAATAAACTCAGCCGCCCCGGAGGCTTCGGCAGCAGCCACAATTTCCTCAAAAGTTGATTCGGGCTTGGCGGCAGCAATGTTGTCGCGAACCGAGCCTCGAAACAAAAAGTTCTCTTGCAAAACTACCCCAATTTGGCGACGTAAATGCGACAGTTCTATCTCTCGGGCATCTGTTTTATCAAAACGTACCACGCCTTCTTGCACGCTATAAAGCCCTTGAATAAGCTTTGTGAGCGTCGTTTTTCCTGAACCGCTACGCCCGACAACACCCACAATGGCCCCAGCAGGAATAGTAAAACTGGCCCGATCCAAGGCAGCAGCACTTGACCCCGGATACCTAAACGTCACCTCATCAAACGAGATTTCACCGGCTAGTTCAGGACGCAAGCCGCCACTGGCACGCCCTTCAGAGGGGCGATTCATCACCTCGCCCAACATTCGTACGGACAAGGCCGTTTCCTGAAACTCATTAACCAAAGCAACAATGGCAATCAAGGGGGCAACCACACGCCCGGCAATCATCTGAAAACCGATGAGTGCACCGACTGTCAATGTTTGATCGAACACTTCTTGCGCACCGATCACAATAATGACGACCGGCAAAAGTTTTCCTAAAAAATCAGTGATGGCATTGCCCGTAATAGATATTTTTCCTACCCGGAAATGCATGTTGATGGACTGGGCGGAGCGTTGGTCCCATAGCCGCCGCTGGGTTGGCTCAATGGCAAGCGCTTTAACTGTTCGCATCCCGTGGATCGTTTCAACCATCATGGATTGCCGCTCACCTTCAGCGCTATACAAATCATTGAGCCGACGCTGAAAAGTAGGCACCATCGCCATCACTACGCCAGCAATCAAACAAGTGAACACCAGTGTGATAAGTGCCAGCTTCATTGAATACATGAACAATATCGGCAGGAATATGAGCAAGGAGGTGGCGTCAAGTGCGGTGAAAAACATACGCCCAGTCAAGAACGATCTGATTTTTTCAACTTGCTGCATGTGGCGTGTAATCACGCCCGCCGTCGTTGTCTCAAAATAATCAATCGGCAAAGACAGCAGATGTGCAAAGGTGCGACGCGTCAATCGCATGTCGATCTTGTTGCTGGCCGAGAGCATGAGGATTTGACGCAAAAAGCCAAATAGCGCATCAAAGATCAAGGCAATCACAATGCCAACACCCAGCACCCAAAGTGTTGCCAGACTTTGGTGAACCAGCACTTTATCAATGACTAATTGAAAAAATATAGGCGAGGCAAGAGCCAGAAAATGCATAGCAATTGCTGCAATAGCAATATCTCTTAGTGCCGTCTTTTGCTTGAGAATTTCAGGAATAAACCAGCGAAAACCAAACGGCAAATTAGCGACAGGCGCCGAATGCAAACGTTTCATCAAGAACACGTCGCCATGCCAGCGGCTACAGAACTGTTCACGATCCAGGAGCAGCACTTGCGTGGGGTTGTCCGCCAATGGATTCAAGGTCGCAACTTGGCCGTCATCTTTGGCAGAGGCCCCGACGACGATGACGCAATGACCATCACGCAAACGCGCAATTAACGGAAAAACCCCTCCTTGCGCCTGAAGGCCTTCCCAGGTCAGTTTTTCAAATCGGGCTTTTAACCCAATGTCAGCGGCAATGCGCAACACCGTCGCCATGGCGGGTTCTTCTGAAACCAGGGCGTAATCTTCAATTAATCGCTCAGGATTAACTTGCAAACGATGGTGTTGAGCGACTGCCGCCAGACATTGAATGGTTGAGTGAGGAAATCTTTCTGACATGGTTGGCGTTCAAGACTGAGGAGCCGTATTTCATCATAGGGACAAGCGTAGTCATCGAAAAATCAGCGCGTGATTCACCGCCTAATTTTTCGACTTCCATTTAAAAAGGGTGACAAGAGCCTGTGCTCTGGTCACCCTTTGCTTGACTTGGGGCAAGTCAAGCCAGTGGCAATGCCTTTAAGTTACTTGTTTGCCATCGTCAGGAAGCCACTGCTGGACGCTTCCTGAATGCCCGGTAGCGTCACTGATTTGCTCAATGTCGCGGCAATGGCGCCTGGGTTAGCTGTCCGGTTTCCATTGACATCAAACTGTTTCATCACATCAACCATACTGCCAACAGTCAAAGAAACCGCTGTTTGAGAAGCCGTAACCGCCGAGACGCCGAGGATAGAACCTGTTGTCGGTCCAGACTGCGCCGCACTGGACTCGCTGAATGAACCGATGGCTTGTGCCAAACCGCTGACAACGGACGTCAGATTAGCTTTTTCTGTCGCATGAATCGGCACAGAACCAGAGGTGCTACTTGTCGTGTTGTTCGTGCTGTTGGTCGCAAACCAAACGTCTGCCGCAGCATGTGTCAAGCCGTCTGCCGTTTTATAAGTAGAAGTCAGGCCCACCAGATTGCCGTTATCAATGCCAAGTTCAGCACTGGTTTGCAAACTTATTTGGGTAATACCAAGGGAAGCCAAGGTCTTGACTTCACCGGCGCCGCTCAGTCCGTCTGAATTGCTGTCCACCCAAATACGCAGATCACCAAAAGCGGCATCTTCACTGCTGATTGAGCCGTCGCTGTTGCTATCGAGTTCTCGCAGCGCGACATAACCATCCGCTGCTTTGAGGCCGCTTGCAAGCGTCGTCGAGGAGCCGAACAATTCAGAACCGTCGTTGATCGTCCCATCTTGATTTCGATCCAAAACCAGCAAACCGTCACCCTTGCTAACCCAGCCGGTGTTCACATTTTGACCGTCTGCAAACATGTCGAACTTCACGCCAGAAGAAATGCTGAGTGTTTTTACACCGTCACCGTTCAGGTCAAGAATGATCGGTGTACTCAAGTTCAAAAACTGAAATTGAGCGGTAGTGAATGCAGCCATTTGGCTTGTTGTCAAGGCGCCGACTTGGGCGGTGGTCAGGGCGGCCACTTGGGCGGTACCGAGGGCGACCAAGTTGGCGGTCGTCAGGCTAGCGATTTGCGCGGTTTTAAGCGCTGCTAAATCAGCCGTTTGCATCGCAGCCATGTTGGCTGTGGTCAACGCTGAGAGTTGGGCGGTGGTCAACGCGCCGACTTGGGCGGTGGTCAGGGCGACGATTTGGGCGCTGGTCAGGATTTGCGCCTGCGCGGTGGTCAACGCAGCGACTTGGGCGCTGGTCAGGGCGACGACTTGGGCACTGCCCAAAGC
>CAIJRK010000048.1 GCA_903823025.1 uncultured beta proteobacterium | reverse complement strand
CGCTAACGTTGTCCTGACTGGCTTCGCTCCATTGGGCAAAGTAAGAATATACCGTGCGCCACTTGGGAAACTCTCCGGGCAGCATGCGCCACTGGCAACCACTCTTGAGCAGGTAAAGCACGCCACAGAACACCTCGTACATGAGCCTATTTTTACAGGCTTAAAGATCGTGAACAGGTTCTTACCTCTTGGCGCGTGTTGCAAGCCGATTTCAAGCACGTTGACCAGCAGCCCCGCAAAGCCACCAGCGGCACGGTCGTGGTGTTTCAGTGTTGCCAGGCTAAGAACGGCAGACTGGATAAGCGCAACGCGTTGGCCTTGGTTGTCAGCAGCCAGCAGGGCATCAAGCAGATTGCCCCCAATAGCAGCCCCGGCCCGCTCTGCCTTGAGTTTTTCTTCCTGTTTGCCTTCCAGCGCCAGCAAGGCATTGCCCAACTCCACCACGCCAAGCTCGCCAATGAAAATAGATGCGGTTTGGTCGTCCGAGTCGGACATGGTCAGCGTGATGCCGTCCAGGTCGATTGAGCCGCCGTCGGTGTGTCGGTAGAGGATATTCAAACTGTCACCCCGACCAAAGCCTTAACTTCAGCGGTAGGCCATGCCAGCAGGCCACCAATGCGCTTGCAACGAAGCCCGGCGGGAAAATTTTCCAAAGAAGCCCAACCGCGTAAGGTCTGCGGGCGGCGGTTCAGGTAGTAGGCAGTCTCAGCGGTCGTGAGGTTGGGACGGTTCACCAGCGCCAGCGGCGGGAATGGTTCGGTGAACTTTTGCGGGACGGTTGTCTCGCGCATCGCTTGGATGCTTGAGTGGGTTGCGGCTTGCATATTCGATTTCTCCAAATAACATCACGAAATGTGATGTCTGGAAATCGATTGTTGTCATCCAACGCAAATCTGCAAACCTTACCGAGATTCGATGTGAATCCACAGATTTAAGTTGCGTGCCCGTTGTCAATGAATCTGACTTTTCAGCAGCGGTAATTAGTCGCGGGCTAGGCTGGGGCAAAACTGTTTTATGCGGCTTGCACCACTCGCAAAGCACCCGGCGCGGCCTTGGCATCAAACACAACACCGGCTTGTTCCAATATCCACGCTTCAATCTTTTCATGGTGAACGCGCAGCAACTCCAACGGGCGAACCTTGTAATGCTTTTCAGCCGTGGCGCTTGGCTTGTGGCCTTGTATCTGTGCAACCACCCCGGCGGGAACCTCTAACCATTCGGTCAGGCTTGAAAACGAACGGCGCAACCCGTGCAAGGTCAGTCCCTCCAAACCAGCAGCTTTACAGGCTCTTGTATGCGGGTTGTTGGGTTCTGTCAGGCAGCCAGTCGCACTGGTAGGGCTTGAGAAAATCCATTCATTGCGGCGCGGCAAGGCAGCCAGCAGGTGCAGCATATAAGGGGTTGCCGGTATCTCACGGGTTCCCTCTACCTTGTCTTTGATGCTGATGCCCTTCCATTGGGTGTTCACGTCCTCCCAGCGCAGCGCCAGCACTTCACCCGGTCTGGCGCCTGTCAACAACATGAATTGCAGGCAGGCGGTGATTAGGGGATTGGGCACCTGTTGCACGGCGGCAAACCATGCGGCCAATTGTTCGCGCTGCAACACGTCCGATTTAACCCCGGCCTTACCCAATGATTCGCGGGCCTTCTTTGTCTTGGCTGGGTTCTTGGCAGGCAGCAGGGCAGCATAGTCGGGTTGTTCACCGCACCAGGTCAGGAACACGGTCAGCAGTCGCCATGCCAATCGGGCGGATGATGCGCGGGTCTTGCCTTCCTTCGTGGCCCATGCTTCGATGGTTGTTTGGTCAAGGTCTTTCAGCGCCAGCGGCATCAATGCAGCCAGCGGCCCCGGCTTGGTGAGTTCTTTGCCACCACCACGGCGGCCCGACGGTAATCCCCCGGCCTTGGCTTTGTCGATATGGTCGCGTAGGTGCAAGTCACCCCAATGGGGGCGGCGCTCTTCAATGTAGATGTTCCACACTTCGCCCACGGTCAGGGCCATCACCTTGTCGGCTTCTATCTTGGCAGCGGCGGCGGCCTTCTTTTCAACGGCGGCGGTTTGCCGGTCACGCTCCACCTCGCGGGGGTCTGTACCTGTATCAAGGGTCACACGCAGGCGGTTTGCCTCGTTGCGGGCGGCGTCGATAGTCCAGGCTCGAACATCCCCAATAGTGCGACGAATGGTCTGTCGGTTCAACTTGGCTTCAAACACGTAAGACTTGGCCCCAGCAGTCGTTACCCGCACACGCAGGCCCGGCGCTTTGGTGTCGCGTAGGAACGCTTGGGTTTTGCCGGTCGGGCAGGTCAGGCGCTCGATTAACCCGGCGGTCAGGTCTTGCGCTTCGCTCAGGTCGAGCGCTTTGTCTTTGAGTGGTCGTGCCATCGTTTAATCCTTAATGACTCGTTGGTCAGTCCATGTAGCCACCATGTAGCCAGTTTTCCCCTATTTTGGCGAATATCAATCAACACTGATGCCGTTTTCTTGTAAGCGATAACTGCGTAAGTTGTTGATTTATATTGATTGTACTATTTGAATCAACAAATCCGAATAATAAAAAGTCAGGATTGTGATTCCTGTTGTCGTGGGTTCGAGCCCCATCAGCCACCCCATATCTCGTTTTCATGCCGTAAGTCTTTGATTTCTTTATAAATCAAGGGTTTTGGGCCAGATATAAGGTCTGGTTGTTACACACAACTGTGATACAGGCAACAAATCTCACCACACCTCTTCTCTCGCGGCAAAGTCGGCAGCATTTATCTGCGCTTGCGCATCCCCAAAGACCTCAAGTTGGCCTATCCGGCCAAAAAAACCCACAAAGTGGTTTGTTAAACCGCATCAAAAAATTACGGAACTTGCACTGTGGTGCAGTCTTTTGCAGCAAAAGATTTCCGAGGATTGAGGTGCAATGGCTTACATCCCAAGGCGGGACTACAATTTGCACATGCATAGCACCCGATTCAACCGCCCTGTAGTCCTGACTCGCCACGCTGCGCTACGCATGGCACAACGACATATCACCGAGGCTGAGTTGCTGGCTGTTATTGATACAGGTGACACCCGTTTTAAAGATGAAACCCATCTGTGGGTTTACAAACACTTGACAAGTCGCGCTGACAACCTGATTTGTGCTGTTTTGGTGTTGGAAGAGGCGGTCGTTATCAAGACCGTCATGCACGATTTCACTCTGGAGGATTGAGCCATGCGAACTACTTACTACGATGACGATGACATTCTGGTGATGCATCTGTCAGACAAGCCCATCACCCGCGAAGTCTCACAAGACTGGAACACCCACATCAGCTATGCTGAAGATGGCACCATGGTCGAGATTGTGGTGATTGATGCCGCTGCCATCGGCGCGTTTCCGCTGGAGGTGCTGCATGGGCAGGCAGCCTGAAGGGTGGGGCGCACTGATCATTCATCCCATCCGCAATGACGCAGACTACCGGGCTGCACTGAAACTGGCTGAAGCCTACTTTGATGCTCCAGGAGGAGCCAGACCCTCAAAGCGAGGAGGGCGCACATTTTGAAGCCCTTATTACGCTGATTCACGCCTACGAGGAAAAGCATTACCCCGTCACATCCTTGTCAGACCCGATTGAGGCGATTAAATTCCGCATGGAGCAGGCGGGCCTGAGCGTCAAGGACTTGGAGCCCATGATTGGCAAAAGCAACCGGGTCTATGAGGTGCTGGGGCGTAAACGCAAACTCACCCTGCCCATGATTCGCCGCTTGCACAAAGGCCTTGGCATACCGGCTGAGGTACTGATCGCTGACGATGAGCGTCACGCTCTGGCTGCGTGAAAAACCGAACAGGCAGGTAAACTGCGCTTATGAGCACACTGACTTTCGACACACTTAAATACACCGAGCGCCTGCGTGCCGCTGGCGTCACCGAGATGCAGGCCAAAGCCGAAGCAGAGGCTTTGCGCGATGCGCTGTCGGAGGCGCTTGATACCACTTTGGCGACCAAAAGTGATCTGATGGAGGTAAAAAACGAGCTTAAACTGGGCTTGTCAGAGGTTCGTCACGAGTTGGGTTTGTTGCGCTGGATGATGGGCATCCTGATTGCACTGGCTGCCGCCAACTTTGCCAAACAGTTTTTCTGAGCTGAAGCGCAGGCGTAAAAAAGACCGCGTGGTACAAAAATCTTTTGCTGCAAAAGATTTAAGGTGTGGCGGGATCAATGGAACTCTGCGCCAACGAACTCACCAGACGTAAAAAAACCGCCTCGGTGAGTGGTAGTCATGACGCTTAAGCCATTAATACTAGGCCGTGTTCGGAAAGTCAGATGCACACTGACTGCCAGACAATCTGGGGGAATCTGCTTTAAACCTGTTCACGATCTCCGAATGAGCAAAATAAGAAAAGCCAAATGGACAAACTGCAGGCTGGTATTGAGGTGTCGCTCGCAGTTTTTCCATAACCGCCTGCATTTCTCCAGCCAGGCAAAGGATCG
>CAIJRK010000047.1 GCA_903823025.1 uncultured beta proteobacterium | reverse complement strand
GAGATGGTCATGCCAGGCGACAACGTGTCGATCACCGTCAAGTTGATCAACCCGATTGCGATGGAAGAAGGCCTGCGGTTTGCTATCCGCGAAGGCGGCAAAACTGTTGGTGCCGGCGTGGTTGCCAAAATCATCGCGTAAATATTTTATGCAGGGGCGTAGCTCAATTGGCAGAGCGTCGGTCTCCAAAACCGAAGGTTGATGGTTCGATTCCTTCCGCCCCTGCCACCTTCTTTTTAAAAGGTGGATTCCAAGCCCGCTATTTTTATAGCGGGCTTCAGTGTCTTAAGACGACTGAGTTTGATTTGAGATAGAAAAGGACGAGATAGAGAAAAATGGCCACTTCACAAGTTCAAACCGTCAGCACCGGAGTCGATAAGGCAAAACTCACAACAGCCGTCGCCTTGGTGGTTGCTGCGTTAGCCGCTTTTTACCTTTTTTCAAAACAAGGTCCAATCGTGCAATGGGGTTCCTTGTTGTTGGGTTTGGCCGCCGCCGTTGTTGTTTTTTTTACATCGGAGCCCGGAAAAGCCCTTTTTGCTTTTGGTCGCGATGCTTGGCGTGAGGTCAAAAAAGTTGTTTGGCCAGCGCGTAAAGAAGCGATTCAAATGACGGCCTACGTGTTCGCATTTGTCTTGGTTATGGCGCTGTTTCTTTGGCTGACAGATAAGACGCTTGAATGGCTGTTTTATGACTTGATTCTGGGGTGGAAAAAATGATGAACGATATGGTAGAAACTCCCTCGAATGAGACACCTGCGGCTGCGCAAGTGCTGGCGACAGCCCCCACTAATCCTGACTTGCATTGGTATGTGGTTCATGCTTATTCCGGCATGGAAAAGGCTGTAGAGCGCAATATCACCGAGCGGATTACGCGCGCGGGTATGGAAAATAAATTCGGTCGAATTTTGGTGCCTGTTGAAGAAGTTGTTGAGATCAAAAATGGTCAAAAGAAAACGACGGAACGCAAATTTTTTCCTGGCTATGTTCTTGTTGAAATGGTCATGGATGATGAGACGTGGCATCTGGTCAAGCACACCAATAAAGTGACCGGTTTTGTGGGGGGTGCCAAGACTAGACCCTCTCCAATTTCTGAGGCTGAGGTCTTAAAAATTGTTAATCAAATGCAAGAAGGTACTGAGAAGCCACGTCACAAAGTTGAGTTTGTGGTGGGTGAGTTTGTTCGCGTTAAAGATGGCCCCTTCACAGATTTCAATGGATCAGTGGAAGATGTCAACTACGAAAAGAGCAAGGTTCGTGTCGCGGTTACGATTTTTGGTCGCGCCACGCCCGTTGAACTCGATTTTTCGCAGATAGAAAAAGCATAATTTTTAAATGGTTCGCACCTTTCGACTCGGTGCGAATGTTGCTAGTGAGTCGTTAACGTCGGGGAGCTTGAGCCTGTTAATTTAAGGTTTGAGCGCTATCACCCGTAAGGAGAAAAGCATGGCGAAAAAAATCGTCGGTTTTGTCAAACTGCAAGTTCCCGCAGGCAAAGCCAACCCATCACCCCCCATCGGTCCCGCACTGGGTCAACGTGGCTTGAATATTATGGAGTTCTGCAAGGCGTTTAACGCGCAGACCCAAGGTATTGAGCCAGGTCTGCCTCTGCCTGTGGTGATCACCGCTTTTGCAGACAAGAGTTTTACTTTTGTCATCAAATCGCCGCCAGCGACGATTCTGATCAAGAAGGCAGTGAAGATTGACAAGGGTTCTGCTCGCCCTCAAGCCGACAAAGTTGGCAAGATCACGCGCGCTCAACTTGAAGAAATCGCCAAGACCAAAATGAAAGACTTGACCGCTGCCGATATGGATGCCGCTGTCCGTACTATCGCCGGCTCTGCCCGCTCGATGGGCGTGAATGTGGAGGGTGTTTAAATGACCCAGCTCACCAAAAAACAGAAGTCGTTCTTAGGCAAGATTGACAACAACAAGTTGTATCCCATCACGGATGCACTGGGCCTCGTTAAAGAGTGTGCCAATGCCAAGTTCGATGAATCTATCGACGTGGCTGTGCAACTTGGCATTGATGCTAAAAAATCAGACCAAGTCGTGCGTGGCGCCGTTGTATTGCCTAACGGCACCGGTAAAACCAAGCGCGTCGCCGTGTTTGCACAAGGTGCCAAAGCTGAAGAAGCCAAGGCCGCCGGTGCTGACATCGTCGGTATGGAAGATCTGGCTGCCATGATTAAAGCGGGTGATATGCCCTTTGATATCGTGATTGCTGCGCCTGATGCCATGCGCATCGTGGGTACTTTGGGTCAGATTCTTGGCCCACGCGGCCTGATGCCTAATCCAAAAGTTGGGACCGTTACGCCTGACGTCGCAACCGCCGTAAAGAATGCCAAGGCTGGTCAAGTGCAATTCCGTGTTGATAAAGCCGGTATTGTTCACTCCACCATTGGCCGTCGCTCGTTCGATACAGACAAGCTGCAAGGTAATCTGGCTGCTTTGGTTGATGCGTTGACCAAGGCTAAACCAGCGACCAGCAAGGGCGTCTATTTGAGAAAAGTAGCAGTTTCGTCAACGATGGGTGTGGGTGTTCGCGTAGAACTGCAATCCATCGCAGCGTAATTGCAAGAATTCAGGTTCTCTGAAAAGAGAGCTTGATGTGGTGGGCTGTTCATGCTGAAAAGTAAGGGCAGGTCATCCATGACCGTTGGTGTGCAGCCGGTGCTTGCACAAGCTGCACTTAATCAGTGACAACCAACGCAGATGGCGATCCCGCTGCAGATGGAATTAGTTCCGAAACAGTTGGTCGCTGAAATGTGGCGTGCTCGGAGGCAACTCGCTGACAGGCACATTTTGAAGGAGTAGACCTTGAGTCTTAATCGCAGTGAGAAAGAAGCGGTCATCAGTGATGTAGCTGGCCTCGCAGCAAAAGCTCAAACGCTCGTGCTGGCGGAATACCGTGGCATTACGGTCGCTGATATGACTAAATTGCGTGCTACTGCGCGCAGCAATGGCGTGAGCTTAAGCGTGTTGAAAAACTCGCTGGCTCGCCGTGCTGTGACCGGTAGTGCCTTTGATGTGGTATCTGACCTGATGTTCGGTCCGCTGATCTATAGCTTTTCTGAAGATGCAGTGGCTGCCGCACGTGTGGTGGCAGACTTCGCAAAGACCAACGACAAGTTGGTGATTCGCGGTGGTGCATATGACGGTAAAGCATTGGATGTGAACGGCGTAAAGCAGTTGGCAAGTATCCCTTCCAAGGAAGTGTTGCTGGCTCAATTGCTGGGCTTGATGCAATCCCCGATTTCGCGCACCGCAAGTGTGATCGCGGCAATCGCAGAGAAAAAAGGCGCTGCTGTGCAAGAAGCACCTGCTGAGCCTGTTGAAGCAGTTGAGGCTTGATAGCCCCCTGCATTTAGTAACCAATATTGTTAGGAAATAAAAATGGCATTTGATAAAGACGCATTTTTGACCGCGCTGGATAGCATGACGGTCATGGAACTCAACGACTTGGTGAAAGCCATCGAAGAGAAATTTGGCGTAAGTGCAGCTTCCATGTCAGCACCTGCTGCTGGCGGCGGTGCTGCTGCTGTGGCCGAAGAAAAGACTGAATTCAATGTCGTCCTGCTCGAAGCAGGCGCGGCTAAAGTTTCAGTCATTAAGGCTGTTCGCGAAATCACTGGTCTGGGCCTCAAGGAAGCTAAAGACTTGGTGGACGGCGCCCCTAAGAACGTCAAAGAAGGCGTTTCCAAGGCTGATGCTGATGCTGCCATGAAGAAGCTGCTGGATGCCGGCGCTAAAGTCGAATTGAAGTAATCGATCTCTAAAAAGACGGGAGGCTCTCTAAGGGCCTTCCGTCTTTGACGCTTCTAAGAGCGCACTAAAAAGCAGATGTGTTGTTTGTTTTTTAGTGTCTTCTGACCCAGACTGCAGAAGACGCCTTGGTTCGGGCTACACGCAATGTGTAGCCGTCCGCCAATGATTGGTAGTGGCCAATCACCAAGAAATGACCTACCAGTCGCCTAGGACCACCAGCTTCCTTAGTCTTTGCCCGGAGATCACATGGCTTACTCATACACCGAACGCAAACGTATTCGCAAAAATTTTGGCAGTCGCGATAGCGTACTGGAAATACCTTACCTGCTCCAAATGCAAAAGGATGCCTACACGGCCTTTCTGCAAGCTGACGTTGCACCCAAAAAACGCACGATAGAGGGTCTTCAAGCTGCTTTCACTTCAGCTTTCCCTATCATTTCCCACAATGGTTTTGTCGAGATGAAGTATCTCGAATACAACCTTGCCAAACCCGCTTTTGACGTGCGCGAATGCCAGACCCGGGGTCTGACTTTTGCCTCCGCTGTGCGCGCCAAGGTTCAATTGTTTATTTATGACCGCGAGTCATCGACATCGCAAAACAAGGTTATCAAAGAAGTTAAGGAACAAGAAGTTTACATGGGCGAAGTGCCTTTGATGACGGGCAAAGGCTCCTTCATCATTAATGGCACTGAGCGTGTGATTGTTTCCCAGTTGCACCGTTCGCCAGGCGTGTTCTTTGAACATGACAAGGGAAAAACGCACAGTTCGGGCAAGTTGCTGTTCTCGGCGCGGATTATTCCTTACCGTGGTTCATGGCTTGATTTTGAGTTTGATCCGAAAGACATTCTTTACTTCCGTGTTGACCGTCGCCGCAAAATGCCGGTCACGATTTTGCTGAAGGCCATTGGCCTGAACCACGAATCCATTCTGGCGAACTTCTTTGTCAATGACAATTTCCGCTTGATGGACAGCGGCGCCCAGATGGAATTTGTGGCCGAGCGCCTGCGCGGCGAAGTGGCCCGCTTTGACATCACCGACAAGAGCGGCAACGTGGTGGTGGCCAAAGACAAGCGCATTACGGCCCGCCATACCCGCGAACTAGAGCAGTCCGGCACGATGCATGTCAGCGTGCCTGAAGACTTTTTGCTGGGTCGCGTGGTGGCCCGTAATTTGGTGGATGCCGATACGGGTGAAATTCTGGCCAAGGCCAACGAAGAAATCACGGAAGCTTTGCTCAAGAAGCTGCGCACCTCGGGTGTGCAAGATGTGCCTTGTATTTACACCAACGAGCTTGATCAAGGCGCGTATATTTCGCAGACCCTGCGCACCGACGAGACCGTCGATGAGTTTGCGGCCCGCGTTGCCATCTACCGCATGATGCGCCCCGGTGAGCCGCCGACAGAAGATGCCGTGCAGGCCTTGTTCCAGCGCTTGTTCTACAACCCTGACACTTACGATCTGTCGCGCGTGGGTCGCATGAAGTTCAACGCCAAAATGGGTCGTGCCGAATCGACTGGCCCGATGGTGTTGACCAATGAAGACATCTTGGCTGTGGTCAAGATTCTGGTGGACTTGCGCAATGGTCGCGGTGAAGTCGATGACATTGACCATTTGGGTAATCGGCGCGTGCGCTGCGTGGGTGAATTGGCTGAAAACCAATACCGCACCGGTCTGGCCCGAATTGAAAAAGCGGTGAAAGAGCGCCTCGGTCAAGCCGAGCAAGAGCCGCTCATGCCGCATGATTTGATCAACAGCAAGCCAATTTCGGCGGCTTTGAAAGAGTTTTTCGGTGCGTCCCAGTTGTCTCAGTTCATGGATCAAACCAATCCGTTGTCCGAGATTACCCACAAGCGCCGGGTATCAGCCCTTGGCCCAGGCGGTTTGACGCGTGAGCGTGCTGGCTTTGAAGTGCGCGACGTGCATGTGACCCATTACGGTCGCGTCTGCCCGATTGAAACGCCTGAAGGTCCAAACATTGGTCTGATCAACTCTTTGGCGCTGTATGCCCGCTTGAACGAATACGGTTTCATTGAAACGCCTTACCGTCGCGTGCTGGACAGCAAAGTCACGATGGATATTGACTATTTGTCCGCCATTGAGGAAGGCAAATACGTGATTGCACAGGCGAATGCGGTGCTCGACAAAGACGGCTTACTAACTGGCGAGCTGATTTCAGCGCGTGAAGCCGGTGAGTCTATTTTGGTGGGCGCCGAACGGGTGCAATACATGGATGTGTCGCCAGGGCAGATCGTGTCTGTGGCCGCCTCCCTTGTGCCTTTCCTGGAACACGATGATGCGAACCGCGCCTTGATGGGTGCCAACATGTCACGTCAGGCGGTGCCGATTCTCCGTCCAGAAAAGCCTTTCGTGGGAACTGGTATTGAGCGGGTCGCGGCTGTTGACTCCGGCACGGTGGTCACCGTTGCTCGTGGTGGTGTGGTGGACTATGTGGATGCAACCCGTGTGGTGATTCGCGTCAACGACGCTGAAGCGCAGGCCGGTGAAGTGGGTGTGGATATTTATAACCTCATCAAGTACCAGCGTTCAAACCAGAACACGAACATTCACCAACGCCCGATTGTCAAAAAAGGCGATCATCTGGCCAAGGGTGATGTGGTGGCCGATGGCGCCTCTACCGACTTGGGTGAGTTGGCGTTGGGTCAAAACATGCTGGTGGCATTCATGCCCTGGAATGGCTACAACTTTGAAGATTCCATCCTGATCAGCGAGCGGGTCGTGGCAGAAGACCGCTACACCTCGATTCACATCGAAGAGTTGGTCGTCATGGCCCGCGACACCAAGCTGGGTTCCGAAGAAATCACGCGCGATATTCCGAATTTGAGTGAACAACAACTCAATCGCATGGATGAGTCGGGCATCATTTATGTGGGTGCTGAAGTTCAACCTGGCGACACGCTGGTCGGTAAAGTAACGCCTAAGGGCGAAACAACGCTGACGCCAGAAGAGAAGTTGTTACGGGCGATTTTTGGTGAAAAAGCCAGCGACGTCAAAGACACGTCGTTGCGCGTCGGCCAAGGCTCGTCAGGCACCGTGATCGACGTCCAAGTCTTCACCCGTGAAGGCATTGTGCGTGACCGCCGTGCGCAACAAATTATTGACGACGAACTCAAACGTTTCCGTCTTGATTTGAATGACCAGTTGCGCATTGTTGAATCAGATGCGTTTGACCGGATTGAAAAGTTGTTGCTCGACAAGGTCGCCAACGGTGGGCCGCAAAAGCTTGCCAAAGGCACCAAGATTGACAAAGCCTATCTGGCTTCAGTTGAGAAGTTCCATTGGTTTGACATCCGTCCCGCCGATGACAATATTGCCGCGCAACTTGAAAGCATCAAAAACTTCCAGGAGCAAACGCGTCACAGCTACGACCTCACCTTTGAAGAAAAGCGCAAGAAATTGACGCAAGGCGATGAGTTGCCAGCAGGCGTGCTGAAGATGGTCAAGGTTTACCTGGCTGTCAAGCGTCATTTGCAATCGGGTGACAAGATGGCTGGCCGCCACGGTAACAAGGGTGTGGTCTCCCGAATCGTTCCGATTGAAGATATGCCGTTCATGGCTGACGGAACGCCTTGCGATATTGTGCTGAATCCTCTGGGCGTGCCTTCGCGGATGAACATCGGTCAGGTGCTGGAAGTGCACTTGGGTTGGGCCGCCAAGGGTATCGGTCATCGTATTGGCGACATGCTGCAAGAACAAGCCAAAATGGCTGACCTGCGTCAATTCATGGACAAGTTGTACAACAGCTCTGGCCATAAAGAAGACCTCTCACTGTTAAGCGATGAGCAAGTGCTTGAGATGGCCGACAACATGAAAAACGGCGTGACGTTTGCCACTCCCGTGTTTGATGGCGCCTCGGAAGGTGACATTCGTGAAATGCTCAAGCTGGCTTACCCGGATGAGATTGTCAAGGCTAAGGGTCTGACTTCGGCACGCACGCAGGCCAATTTGTTTGACGGCCGAAGCGGTGACCCGTTTGACCGTCCGACCACAATTGGCTACATGCACTTTTTGAAGCTTCATCACTTGGTGGACGACAAAATGCACGCCCGTTCAACCGGTCCTTACAGTCTCGTTACGCAACAACCACTGGGCGGCAAAGCCCAGTTTGGTGGTCAGCGATTTGGTGAGATGGAGGTTTGGGCGCTTGAAGCGTATGGCGCCGCCTACACACTGCAGGAAATGCTCACGGTCAAATCCGATGACGTGCAAGGTCGTACCAAGGTGTACGAAAGCATCGTCAAGGGTGAACACTCAATCGAAGCCGGGATGCCGGAGTCGTTCAATGTGCTGGTCAAGGAAATCCGCTCCCTCGGTATTGATATCGAGTTGGAACGCAGCTAAGCACGGACAAGAAAAGGATTCAATATGAAATCATTACTCGACCTGTTCAAGCAGTTCACGCCTGATGAGAATTTCAATGCCATCAAGATTGGCATGGCTTCTCCCGAGAAGATCCGTTCGTGGTCTTTTGGCGAAGTTAAAAAACCTGAAACCATCAACTACCGCACGTTCAAGCCAGAGCGTGATGGTCTGTTTTGCGCCAAGATTTTTGGCCCTATCAAAGATTACGAATGCCTGTGCGGTAAATACAAACGCCTCAAGCACCGGGGTGTGATCTGTGAGAAGTGCGGCGTTGAAGTGACCCAAACCAAAGTGCGTCGTGAACGCATGGGCCACATTGACTTGGCAGCACCTTGTGCGCATATCTGGTTCCTGAAGTCATTGCCATCCCGTTTGGGCCTGGTGCTTGATATGACGCTGCGTGACATTGAACGCGTGCTGTACTTTGAAGCCTACGTGGTGACTGATCCCGGCATGACACCGCTGAAGAAATTCAGCATCATGTCCGAAGACGACTTTGATGCCAAATTCAAAGAATACGGCGACGAATTCCAGGCCAAGATGGGCGCTGAGGGCATCAAGGATTTGCTGCAAACCCTTGATATTGATGGCTCCATCGAAAAGCTGCGCAATGACCCTACCGGCTCTGAGCTGAAGATCAAGAAGAACACCAAGCGCCTCAAGCTGCTTGAAGCATTCAAAAAATCCGGCATCAAGCCGGAATGGATGGTGCTTGAAGTGTTGCCCGTGTTGCCACCAGACTTGCGTCCTTTGGTGCCGTTGGATGGTGGCCGTTTTGCCACCTCCGATCTGAACGATTTGTATCGTCGCGTGATCAACCGTAACAGCCGTCTGCGCCGTCTGCTTGAATTAAAAGCACCTGAAATCATTGCCCGCAATGAAAAGCGCATGTTGCAAGAAGCGGTGGACTCGTTGCTGGACAATGGTCGTCGCGGCAAGGCCATGACCGGTGCCAACAAGCGTGCACTCAAGTCGCTGGCCGACATGATCAAGGGCAAGTCAGGTCGTTTCCGTCAGAATTTGCTGGGTAAACGGGTCGATTACTCGGGTCGTTCCGTGATTGTGGTGGGGCCTCAACTCAAACTCCATCAGTGCGGCTTGCCCAAGTTGATGGCGCTTGAATTGTTCAAACCTTTCATCTTTGCGCGCCTCGAAGCGATGGGTATTGCGACCACCATCAAGGCCGCCAAGAAGGAAGTTGAATCCGGCACGCCCGTGGTGTGGGACATCCTGGAAGAGGTGATCAAAGAGCATCCTGTGATGCTGAACCGTGCGCCTACTTTGCACCGTTTGGGCATTCAGGCCTTTGAGCCGATCCTGATTGAAGGCAAGGCGATTCAACTGCATCCGCTGGTTTGCGCCGCTTTCAATGCCGACTTTGACGGTGACCAGATGGCGGTTCACGTGCCCCTGTCCGTTGAAGCGCAGGTGGAATGCCGCACGCTGATGTTGGCCTCCAACAATGTACTGTTCCCGTCCAATGGCGAGCCGTCCATCGTGCCGTCGCAAGACGTTGTGCTGGGCTTGTACTACACAACCCGCGACAAAATCAACGGCAAGGGCGAGGGCTTGATCTTTGCCGACACCGGTGAAGTGCAACGCGCTTTTGATGCGGGCGAGGTTGAGTTGTCTTCTCGCGTCAACGTGCGTTTGACCGAGTACACCAAGAACAAAGAAACTGGCGAACTGGTGCCGTCAACTAGCCTGGTGGAAACCACGGCTGGTCGTGCTTTGCTGTCGGAAATCTTGCCTAAAGGCCTGCCTTTCTCGAACATCAACAAGGCGCTGAAGAAGAAAGAAATCTCGAAGCTCATCAATGTTTCATTCCGCAAATGCGGTTTGAAAGAAACCGTGGTGTTTGCCGACAAGCTGCTGCAATACGGTTTCCGTCTGGCGACCAAGGCCGGTATTTCGATCTGTATCGACGACATGTTGGTGCCGCCTGAGAAGCAGGGCATCATTGACCGTGCTGAAAAAGAAGTGAAGGAAATCGGCCAGCAGTACACCTCCGGTTTGGTGACAACAGGCGAACGCTACAACAAAGTGGTGGACATCTGGGGCAAAGCGGGTGACGAAGTGTCCAAGGTCATGATGGCCCAGTTGTCCAAAGAGTTGGTCATTGACCGCCATGGCAACGAAGTTCAGCAAGAGTCCTTTAACTCCATTTACATGATGGCTGACTCCGGTGCGCGAGGTTCACCGGCCCAGATTCGTCAGGTGGCCGGGATGCGCGGTTTGATGGCCAAGCCGGACGGCTCCATCATCGAGACGCCGATCACCGCGAACTTCCGCGAAGGTCTGAACGTGCTGGAATACTTTATTTCCACCCACGGCGCCCGAAAAGGTCTGGCCGATACCGCGTTGAAGACTGCCAACTCGGGTTACCTGACCCGTCGTCTGGTTGACGTGACGCAAGATTTGGTCGTGACCGAGCAAGACTGTGGCACCCATGCGGGTTACCTCATGCGCGCTATCGTCGAAGGCGGCGAAGTGATTGAGTCCTTGCGTGACCGTATCCTGGGGCGTACCGCTGCGGACGATATTCTGCATCCGGAAAATCGCGCTGTGGTGGCTCCAGCAGGCGCCATGCTGGACGAAGACTTGATTGATGAGCTGGAAGTGGCCGGCGTCGATGAAGTCAAGGTGCGCACGGCCCTGACTTGCGAAACCCGTTTTGGCATTTGCGCCAAGTGCTATGGCCGCGATCTGGGTCGTGGTGGTTTGGTCAATGGTGGTGAAGCCGTCGGTGTGATTGCTGCGCAATCCATTGGTGAACCCGGTACGCAGTTAACCATGCGCACCTTCCACATCGGTGGTGCTGCATCGCGCGCCGCGATTGCTTCCAGCGTGGAGGCCAAGTCCAACGGCAACATCAGCTTTAACGCCACGATGCGCTACGTGACGAACGGCAAAAAAGAGCAGGTGGCGATTTCCCGTTCAGGTGAAATCATCATTCATGACGAACATGGCCGCGAGCGCGAACGCCATAAAGTGCCTTATGGTGCTGTGCTGACGGTGCGTGCCGACCAGACCATCAAGGCGGGTGCCATTTTGGCCAACTGGGACCCTTTGACCCGCCCCATCATTACCGAGTACGCCGGCAAGGCGCAGTTCGAGAATGTGGAAGAAGGCCTGACGGTTGCCAAACAAGTCGATGAAGTGACCGGTTTGTCCACCATGGTGGTGATCGACCCCAAACGTCGCGGCTCCACCAAAGTGATGCATCCGCTGGTGAAGCTGATTGATGCCACAGGCAATGAAGTCAAAATCCCGGGGACTGACCACGCAGTGACGATTGGTTTCCCGATTGGCTCGCTGGTTCAAGTGCGTGACGGTCAGGACGTGGGTCCCGGCGAAGTGCTGGCCCGTATCCCGATTGAAGGGCAAAAAACCCGTGACATTACCGGCGGTTTGCCGCGTGTGGCGGAGTTGTTTGAAGCGCGTTCGCCAAAAGACAAGGGCATCCTGGCTGAAATGACGGGAACCGTGTCCTTCGGTAAAGAAACCAAAGGCAAAATTCGTTTGCAGATCACGGATCCAGACGGTGCTGTGTGGGAAGAACTGGTGCCCAAGGAAAAGAACTTCATCGTGCACGAAGGCCAAGTCGTCAACAAGGGCGAAAGCGTGGTGGACGGCCCGGCTGACCCGCAAGACATTTTGCGACTGCTCGGTTCGGAAGAACTGGCCCGTTACATCGTGGACGAGGTTCAAGACGTGTACCGCTTGCAAGGCGTGAAGATCAACGACAAGCACATTGAAGTGATTGTTCGTCAGATGCTGCGTCGGGTGGTGGTTGAGAATGCGGGCGATTCGACCTACATCAACGGCGAACAAGTGGAGCGTTCTGAAATGCTCAACACCAATGATGCGTTGCTCGCCGAAGGCAAGATGCCCGCCCGGTTTACCAACCTGTTGCTGGGTATTACCAAAGCGTCGTTGTCCACCGATAGTTTCATCAGCGCGGCGTCCTTCCAGGAAACCACCCGTGTTCTGACCGAGGCGGCCATTATGGGCAAACGCGATGAGTTGCGCGGTTTGAAGGAAAACGTCATTGTGGGCCGCTTGATTCCAGCCGGTACCGGCATGGCCTATCACGAAGCCCGCACGATTCGTGAAAACATGGACGACGCTGAACGGCGCGCTATCTCCGAAGCCGAAGCCGCCGAGTTGGCTGGCGATGCCGAGGTAACTGAAGCGCATGAAGCGAACGAAGGAACAGCCGAATAAAACACGGTTGACTTTCTGAAAAGATAGCGCCTCAAGCCCTTTCAAGGGTTTGAGGCGCTTTTTATTGCGGCTTTTGATAATCAGTTTTGCAATTTGAAGGAAATGTTTCAATCCACGCCCATTTGGGAGTTCATTTGGAATGAGGTTGCACCTCTCCCAAATGAACTCTATTCCCCTCCTGAAGGGGGACGTTTCAAACCGGAGTTAGTTTTAGATGAGTTACTCAGTCCCCGGTTGGTTGGCCTTTGCGCTCTTGTTGTTTTGGGCGATGGGCGCCTACAAGCGTCTGGTGCGTCTGCGTTTGCAAGGCCGGGCGAGCTTCGCTGTACTCGAAGGTCTGTTCAGTCAATACGTGTTGTTGGTGAAAACAAACTTTCCCGAAATCAATGCGGGGCCTTCTGTGCCCGCATCAAGCAATGTACAAGCGCGTTTTTATGCGGCGTGGACGGACCTGGCCGTGACCGCTGAACAGTTCAATGCTGCTTTAAAAGTAGCCCATGCCTTGCCGCCCAACGGGCCGACGATACAAGCCTTGCGTGCCGCCCAAGACGCCATGCACTTGTCCTGGTCCCGCCTGCAAGACCTCCCGATTGGGCTGGCCGGGCCGGCGTTGCCTGGCGCGCTGCAGTCACAATGGGATCATGTGGCCTTGCAGGTTGAAACCGCACGCACCGAGTTCAATCAATGGGTCGTGAATTACAACGAAGCCATTAATCAGTTTCCAGCCCTGTTGCTGGCGTATGTCTTTGGTTTTAAGTCGGCGCAGCCGATATAGGTTTAATGATGGATTTGAACGAACAAAAAATTCCCTTATGGCGGCAGTTACAAGCCACCGCCACCGTCTTGCAAGACATTCGTGAAGGCGTATCCGGCACGGCAGCCCTGGCTCATGTGTCTGCCGATTTGCGCCCTGGTGTTCAGGCTTTGACTTTTCATGTCCTGCGTTCGCTGGGGCGGGCAGAGGCTCTGCGGCAATTGCTCGCCAGCCGTTCACCCCCGCCACCGGCTGATGCACTGCTGTGCACCGCACTGGCTTTGGCCTGGCGTGAAGAAGACGCGCCGTATGAGGTCTTTACGCTGGTGAACCAAGCGGTAGAAGCGGCCAAGCGGAGTGCTGCGACCAGTGCACAAGCCAGTTTTATCAACGCCTGTTTGCGTCGCTTTCTGCGCGAACGTGAGATGTTGGTTGCCAGCACAGACAAAAAACCGGTAGCGGTTTGGAATCATCCCAAATGGTGGATTGACCGACTTCAAAAGGAGTGGCCTCAGGATTGGCGTGCCATTCTTGAGGCCAATAATCGCCATGCCCCGATGACGCTGCGGGTAAATATCCGGCGCTCAAACCAGCAGGCTTATTTGCAAACCCTGAAACAAGCCGGGCTTGAAGCGACGCCAGCGGGCACTTGGGGTGTGACTTTGGCACAGCCCAAACCCGTGCAAGTGTTGCCGGGTTTTACCGATGGCGTGGTGTCCGTACAAGACGCTGCCGCCCAGTTGGCGGCCCCGCTGTTGCTGTCGGGCTTGAAGTCAAACGGCCCTTTGCGCATTCTGGATGCCTGCGCCGCGCCCGGTGGCAAAACGGCTCATTTGCTGGAGATAGCGGACAGCGAAGTCACCGCGCTGGATGTGGACGCCACCCGCTGTGAAAAAATTCATCAAACGCTGCAACGCCTGCGCCTGCAAGCGCAAGTTGTGGTGGCTGATGCGGCCCACACCGCGACTTGGTGGGATGGTCAGCTGTTCGATGCAATTTTGCTCGATGCGCCCTGCTCGGCCTCGGGCATTGTGCGTCGCCACCCGGATGTTCGCTGGTTGCGCCGTGAATCTGATATTGCCCAATTGGCGCTTATCCAAGCCCGGCTGCTTAAAGCGCTGTGGGCCTTATTGAAACCGGGTGGCCGACTGCTGTACTGTACCTGCTCGGTGTTCAGGGCCGAAGGCGCAGATCAAATCAAAGCGTTCCTTGCGCACCACCCGCAGGCTACCTTGCTGCCTTCGCCAGGGCATTTGTTGCCTCATAACAAGGTGCTTGACCATGCCACCCCTGACAATCCAGCTTTTGACCATGACGGCTTTTATTACGCACTGCTTGAAAAAAACACGGCTTGACTTGATCGGTTGGCTGGCCTGCGTCTGTCTGGTGTGGAGTTGTCCAACTCCCTCGCAGGCGCAAGCCCTGAGCACCCATGTCTCTTTGTTGCAGCTTGAGCGCGTCGGCGATGCCGTGCTGTTGACTGCAACGGTTGACTTTGAATTGTCAGCTGCTGTTCAGGATGCACTCCTCAAGGGCGTGGCTCTAATCTTTGTCGCCGAAGCCGACATTTTGCTGGAACGGTGGTATTGGGCCAATAAAAAGGTGGTGAGTGTCGAGCGTCACATGCGGCTGGCCTTTCAGCCGTTAACGCGTCGCTGGCGACTCAACGTCACCTCGGGCGTGATGACCAACACCGGGCTAGGCTTGGCCCTGAATCGCAACTTTGACACCATGGCTGATGCCTTGGCTGCTGTGCAACGCTTGTCGCACTGGAAAATTGCGGACATCGCCGACTTGGATTTGACACAGCGCCATTTGGTTGACTTTCGCTTTCATCTGGATGTGTCGCAACTGCCGCGTCCCTTGCAAATTGGCATGTTGGGCCAGACTGATTGGGATATCTCCGCCTCTGCCCGTCAGCCGCTTTTGCTCGAAGGTGACCTTTGAATCCTATTGATCCAACTACGCCTTGGGCTAACCGTTTTTCACTAAAAAACGCACGTACTCTGCGTTGGACTGTGGGCGCCGGGCTGGCCACTATGGTTGCCGTAGGCTTGGTACTGCTGTTTTTGCTCACACAAGCCACCACCAATCGCGAGATGTACGAGCGTAATTACGCCCGTCTTTTTGTGTTGAACATGGTGGTTGCAGGCTTGTTGCTGGTTGTTATTGTCTGGGTTGCTTTTCGACTTTTAAAGCGCTTGCATCAAGGGAAATTCGGGAGTCGGCTGCTGGTCAAGCTAGCCGCTATTTTTGCTTTGGCCGGGTTTGTGCCAGGGATGCTGATTTACGTGGTGTCGTACCAGTTTGTGTCACGCTCCATTGAGAGCTGGTTTGACGTCAAGGTTGAGCAAGCGCTGGATGCCGGGCTAAATCTGGGGCGTGTCACGCTGGAAACCTTGTCCACTGATTTGGCGAGCAAGACGCGAGACGCCGCGTTGCAATTGGCCGACACGGAAAATGCTAGAGCGGTGTTGCCGCTGGAGCGCGTGCGCGACCAATTAGGCGCCAGTGATCTGATGCTCTGGAGCGCCTCCGGGCAGTTGATGGCGGCCGTGGGACAAGCCCGCTACCAGCTCAATCCGGAACGGCCCAGTTCACAGCAGTTACGCCAGGCTCGTGTCCAAAAGTCCGTGACCTGGATTGAGGGGCTTGATGATGCGGGGCCAGATGTCGCCGCTAATGCCCGCATCAAAGCGCTGGTGCTGATGTCCAGCAGCAGTTTTGGACTACTGAGTGAGCCGCGTTTTCTCCTGGCCATCAAGACCTTGCCGCCCACGCTGGTCGCCTACGCTTTGGCGGTCACGGAGGCCAATCGGGAATACCAGGAGCGAGCCTTGGCGCGCGAAGGCTTGCGTCGTATGTACATCGGAACCTTGACGCTCAGTTTGTTTTTGGCCGTATTTGGGGCGGTGTTGTTGGCGGTGGTGCTGGGCAACCAGATTGCGCGTCCGTTGCTGGTGCTGGCTGATGGCGTCAGCCAGGTGGCCGCTGGCGATTTAACGCCCAAGGCTTTTCTGCACGGTCGTGACGAACTGGACGGCTTAACCCGGTCATTTGCCGTCATGACGCAACAACTATCAGAGGCCCGGCAGTCGGTTCAGTCCAGCATGGAACAGGTCAATGCCGCCCGCGCCAACTTACAAACGATTCTTGATAACCTGACCGCTGGTGTCATGGTGCTCGATGCGCAAGGGGTCATTCAATCGTCCAACCCGGGGGCGACGCGCATTCTTCGGGTGCCTCTGGCGGCCTACGAAGGCTCCCGTCTAACCGACATCGACGGGATGCAAATGTTTGGCAAAAACGTGCAGGCCCAGTTCGATTCTTTTCTGGGCACGCGCAGCGAACATGGTCTGGATCACTGGCAGCAGTCTTTTGAACTGGGTAACGTGGTGGTTGAACTGGCGGGCAAACAAACCACCAACGCGCTGACGTTGGTTGCGCGTGGCGCCGAGCTGCCAGATGCTTCGCGGCTGCTGGTCTTTGATGACATCTCGGAGATTGTTTCTGCCCAGCGCGCACAAGCCTGGGGCGAAGTTGCCCGACGTCTGGCGCATGAAATCAAAAATCCGTTGACCCCGATTCAACTCTCCGCTGAACGCCTGGAGATGAAGCTAACCGGCAAGGTCGCCCCGCCTGAACAAGCCTTGCTGACCAAGTCTGTCAAAACTATCGTGGATCAAGTTGAGGCCATGAAACGCCTGGTCAATGAATTCCGGGACTATGCGCGACTGCCCGCCGCCGAGTTAAGACCGGTTGATTTGAACGCGCTGGTGCTCGATGTGCTGCAGTTATATGCCAGTGAAACCGCCCAAGTGCCGGTGCAAATGAGTCTCGACCCTCACAGTCCAAGGGTGTTGGGTGACAGTCAGCAATTACGCCAAGTGCTGCACAACTTGCTACAAAATGCGCAAGATGCCACAGAAACGGCAGGTCACACCGGAGCCACACATTCGGTCGTGATTCAAACGCAGTGCATTGAAATGGCTGGGCGTGTCCGCTTGAGCGTGCTGGACTGCGGCACCGGGTTCCCGGAACATATTCTTAAACGTGCTTTCGAGCCTTACGTGACCACCAAAGCCCGAGGAACAGGTCTGGGCTTGGCCGTCGTTAAAAAAATCGCCGATGAGCACGGCACGCGTGTTGACATCGCCAACCGCGTGGAAGACGGTAAAGTGGTGGGCGCGCAAGTGTCGTTATCATTCGCCATCGAAAACGTTGAGACGGTTTAGTCAGGTACATCCGGAACAACACAGGCATATTCAAGGGACGCGAAAGTTTATGGCAAATATATTGGTAGTTGATGATGAGTTGGGTATTCGCGACCTGTTGTCGGAAATTTTGAACGACGAAGGCCACAGCGTTGAAGTGGCTGAAAATGCAGCGCAAGCGCGTGCCGCCCGTCTGCGTGAGCGACCCGACTTAGTGCTGCTCGACATCTGGATGCCTGACACCGATGGCGTCTCGCTGCTCAAGGAGTGGGCCAGTACCGGCGCCCTCACGATGCCCGTCATCATGATGAGTGGCCACGCCACCATTGAGACGGCGGTTGAAGCCACCAAAATTGGTGCGCTGGCTTTCCTGGAAAAACCCATCACCTTGCAAAAATTGCTAAAAGCGGTGGAGCAGGGCTTGGCACGGGGTGCAGGCAACGCGTCCTCCGCGCCCCTCATGGCCGCGAAAGTGACGCCTATCGTCGATATCGCCGCCTTCGTGGCACAGTCCGCACTAGCCGTTGTCGAGACAGGCCCGCAAGCGCAGCAAAGTTTCATGCTGGACAAGCTTTTGCGCGATGCGCGCGATGAGTTTGAAAAATCTTACTTTGAATTTCATTTGTTCAAAGAAAACGGGTCGATGACGCGTGTCGCCGAAAAAACCGGACTGGAGCGGACGCATTTGTATCGAAAGCTCAAGCAGTTGGGGGTTGATCTGACAAAGAGTAAGCGTCACGGCGCTTAAACCGCCGACTTTGTTCTTTTGTAGGCGCAAGATGCTGCTATAATTTTTAGCTTAGGCCTGGTAGCTCAGTCGGTAGAGCAGAGGATTGAAAATCCTTGTGTCGGTGGTTCGATTCCGCCCCGGGCCACCATTCAAACCCTTATGGGTAAAGGAAAGCCTGCTATTTAATACGTAGCAGGCTTTTTTCATGGGTGCGCCATGTAGCCACCATGTAGCCACCAGTACATAGTTTTGTACCGTGTAGCCACCATGTAGCCAGAACTTCGCGCCAGCAATAAACCCACGGCGGGGCATGAAACGAGGATTTAATCTCCTTCATTTTCACGGTTAGCGTTAAAAGAAGGGAGGGCGACGGTACTAGGCGCGTCGGTTGCTGGCGATATTTCAGCAGCCAGCCAGGCTCAAGGCGTCACGGCAATGTGATTTTGTGACGCGAACATAATTCTTTGATGATGCGGCCTGCAATGTCTTTGGCGGTGTCGGCGTGGCCTGCGTCACTTGTCGCCTTGAGTTGTCGCGCCAGCCCAGCCAGCAGAACCGGCGTGGTGGCACTGTTCAGGTTTTCATGCGCCATGCTGGCATTCTCATACTGGCGCGCGCGGTAGGCGGCAGCACGTTGCTTGGCGGGCATGGCTTGGCCCAACTTGGCAGGGCGTCCGGGTTTCTTAGGTATGTCCATCATGGTTCTCCTATTTCGTGACTGTCACGTTAATTGTATTTTGTGATTATCACTAAATGGGTAGGCGGCTTGTGTCGCGTGTGTCGCCAGGCTCAAACGTGGAGACACAATTATTTTTGGCGGTACTTTTGACGGTACTTTTCTGAAAGTGGCACGGTGAAACAGGGGGTTTCCATTGGAGAACCTGTTTTCGATGTGATGCCCGGTACAGCATCGAATCCATTAAAACTTCATTTCGTAACAATCACAGAACTAGGCCAGCACCAGAAAACAGGACAAGTGCAGTTTCCACTTCGTACTTTTTTTGGTTAGGGATAGCACCTCGATTGAGGGCGGCGGTACTGGCAAACATAGGCGCCAGACATTGAAGTCCCCCTGCCTTCGCTGATTCATTTTGATTAAATGGCCTATTCAAACGACGGTGAAAACAGTGCGCTCCCCTATGGCGGGCAACATTTATTTGCTGATTTCATTTTGATTTCATTTTGAATAAAACTGTGAGGGGGTTTTTAATCCGCGCGTGGGAAGGATGCGGTCTATGAATCGGCAAAGCTCTGGACTCTTGATGCCCCCCGGCCATGCGTCCAGGCGTCACTGAAAAAAAGTTTCAATTCGCGGGCGTGCGCAAAACAAGGGGCGGCGGTGTTCACCAGGTCATGCCGTCAACTTTGATATGCCCCTACCTCACCCCCTATCGAAGTTTCGCGGGCGTGCGTAGATTGAGGGGCGGCGGTACTGGCAGGCCCACGCCGTCAACATTGGGATGCCCCTACCCATGCGCCTGTTCGATGCCGTCAACCCAGTGGCACCAGCGCGGCCAATGAAGCACGGGCTGGCCTGTTTGCGGGCACCGTAGCGGCACCAGCTCAGAGCATGGCCGGGCTTGTCGCACCATGTTGTTGATGTCAGCAATATGGTGCTGGCAGGCGTAAAAAAGCCCACGGGCTAGGTGGGCTGGTTGTTGCAGTGAAACCCCCTGTTTCAGCTAATGAGGTTTAACAGGATGCCTTCGGTCTCGGTGTCATCCATGCGCTCACTGTCAGCCAGCCAGCGAAACACGGCGACGGCTTCGGGCTTGGTCTTGGGTTTGATGTGTGCCAGACAACGAAAGGCGAACAGTTCGCGGGCATAGGCTTCACGTCCAGGGTCGCCTGCGTCACGGTGTACCGCATGGCGCAAGGTGTAAAGGTCGTGCCAGTAGGCCAGCTCGTGCAGGCAGTCGCTCAAGGTGTGGGGCATCAAGTCCGGGCGGTCGTTGAATCGGGCATCTACTTGCTTGTCATCAAACATCATCATCCTGTCTTGCTTCAACCCGGTCAGCGTATCAATGGCGAACTGTTCAGCCGGGGTATCGGTAAACAGGTTGTCGGTACTGCCAAACCGGGCCACGGCTTCGTTCTTGCGGGTTAGCGTCTGTGTGGATGTTCGCGCCAGCCCCTCAAGGTCAGCGAAGTTAAAGGTTTGAAAGGCCACCGTCCAATTGCCGGGGTTCTTTGAAACCAAGTGTTCCAAGTAACGCTTCTCCAGTTCTTTCAATGGCGTCTTGATGCGCTTTGCCCCCAGCATGGCCTTCTCGATTAAGTCGGCCTGCCCGGTCTTGATGACTTCACGCAACCACAACACGGCATCAATCTCCTTGTCACCCGTCACGACTGATTCAGGCGGCAGCGTGGGCAAGGCCAGTGCGGTGCTGGTGCTGGTTTGAATTGCTGGCAGGGTGAACAGGTTGCGCACCGCCTGGTTGTCACGAAAAGCGCCAGAACGGGAACAGATTGTTTTCACGGTTCCCAACGGCAGGCCAGTTTTTGCGGCAACCTCACGCAGTGAATGGCCCCGGCGTAGCGCCAGCACCTGCACTTTGATTGAAACAGGGGGTTTCATTGGTGCGGCACCTTGCTTGCGGGTGCGGGCGGGTTGCGCCATGCCGAAGAGGTCTTTCGTCATGCACGGACTCTCAGTTCCAGTAGTGAATTTCTCAGTCATTGCAGCCTCTCCATAAAGTCGCCATAACTCCCCCCTCCCTATAAGGGGAGTGGAGGAATATGACGTTATAAAACTCCATTAATGGCGTTAATGGAGGAATATGGCGTTTCATGCCGTCCATAACCAGCCCTCGTTTAGGCCCAAAATGCCACGCGCAACCAGTCCAGTAATTGCCAGTCTGGCGCGTGAAGTCCGTTTATCCGTGGTGCAGGTCAATCGACTCGCGCCAGCCGCTACAGCCGCTTCCAATTCAATGCAAGGGCGAAGCGGTGGCGCTCCCGTCTTGCCCGTGGCACCGTCTTTGAACAAACCTCGTATGCCCTCGTAAACAAGCCTTTGGTTATCCCCTTGCGGCACCTTGACACGCTGAATGTCGGTGGCGTTCGTGTCGGTCACAACCACGCATGACGTCATGGGGTCGCCATATTCATCACATCCCAGCGTTTCAACTTTCAATCGGAAAGGGTGAGCGTTGCCGTCCTCTCCATCTTTCGCCTTGGCAACCTTCCATGTCCGGGCGTCACCATCACGGGAAACCTCTACGGCGGCATCCATTGCTGCGAAGAGAGAACTGTGTCCGCGTAGCCCTTTGGTTGCGTCTTTGCCCGTGTGATGAACCAGCACCACCAGCCCGTCAATCAGGGTTTGCAGGCGCTTTGCAGCCGTCAGAATTTCGCCCATATCCTTGCTTGAGTTTTCGTCAGCAGTCGGCGCGGCCCGGTTCAGTGTGTCGATAAACAAAACCGCACCCTTGGGCACCACGCGGGCAAGGTCGAGAACATCACGCGGGTCTGTCAGTTGGAACGGTTGCAGCACCATGTGAAGGTCGTCCGGCAGGGTGCGGCCATAGTGGGCTTCCCATGCTTGGGCGCGTAGCTTGAACCCGGCTTCCCCCTCTAATGCGCAGTACACCACCGGCGCGGCCTCCACGCGGTGATTGAACCAGCGAGAACCTTCGGCAATAGCGGCACCCATATCGAGAGCCAAAAAGGATTTACCGCTGGCACTTGGGCCATACAGTCCGGCCAAACCCACGGCAGGCAGCACGCCACGAACACGCCATGCCAGCGGGGGCAGCGCGTGAAGGTCAGCACTGTTCATTAGCTTGTAACGTGCGGCAGGCTTGGGCGGCTCTATTGCATCATCAAGCAACTTTTCCAGCACGTCGAAACCATCACGCGCCATCAAGTCACCGGCATCAAAGTTGTTTGCCTCACCGGCGGGCATGGCAGCCACGGCGGCACGCACATCAAGGGCTATCTTGGCTGCGTCCTCTTCTTTGCCCACATCGGGCAGCAACACCAGTTTGATGCCGGGGTCACGTTCACGCATGGCCTCCGCAATCCGGCGGACATTGCCCCAGCCAAAGCAAACCACGGCCCGGCGTCCGGTTGCTTGCCAAACCGCCCATGCACTACTCACGCCTTCGCAAAGGTAGGCGGGGCCATCATTCGGCCCAATGGAAAAACTCGCACCGGCCATGCCCGCACTGGGTAGGTTCAGCTTCTTGCCAGCACCGGGCGGCGGTATGAATTGCAGGCTCTGCAAAGCACCATCATGGGCATACGCTGGCACCGCCAAACATCCGGCCATGCTCTGCCCTGCAATGCGCAAACTGTCATCCTTTGGCACGACTCGCAGGTTATCGAGCGGCACGCCAGCGGCACCTTTTTGCACCAGATAAGGATGTGAGTTTGTAGCGGCTTCGCAGCGGTTGAATATCTCGGTGGCACCCATGCCGGGGGCAACTTTGCGCGGCGGCTCTACCGGCTTTTTAGGGGCTTGACGGTGGCATTGTGCGGATGGTTTGTTGCCTTCTATCCAGCCCACATCCTTTGCCAGTTTGAACAGAGTTCCAGCTTGGGTTCCACCTTCGGGCTTGATAGTTCTGAAGGCGGCTTGAACGTCGCGTGAACCTTTGTAGTTGCCAGCGGTAGCGCTCCAATTGTCGAGTTCGTCAACCGATAAACCGGCAGCAATGGCAGCACGGCCAATGCGATGCCAGTCCTCACGGCAGCAGCCAGCGTCTAAGAAATGCAGGGCGTCAACGGCGCGGTCAAGGTCGTTACTCATTTGGCACCGCCGGTCTTACGCTTGGCACCAGCGCGGATAGGCGTCTTTTGCGACACACGCTTGATTAGTTTTTGCAGCGTGGCATCTTGCCCGGCGGCTTGAAACCTGTCGTCGTCTAGCGTGGGCTTAACTGTTGCCCTTGGCATATCTAAAAGTTCTTGTGCAAACTCTTTTGCGTGGGCAGCAGAGAACCCGATTTGGTTAATCAGCCCAACAACTATTTTTGGTGAGCCGCGTCCTTTTTTCATGGCTGAAAGATGCACCCGCACTGCGTTAAGTGACAGTTCAATATTCTTGAGATAAATCTCAATTGCATCTTGGCGTTGGTTGGCGGTAATCATTTGCCACCGCCGGTCTTGATGGCTTCGCAGGCGCATTTGAGAAGTCTTGCGGCCTTGATAGCTTTGCCCGTGGCACGCTGAATGTCTTGCGTGGTGTTGGCATTGCGAACCAGGTTAAGCGCATCGTTCAAGGCGCTTTCAATCAAAGTCCTGTTGGTGAGAACGACTACAGGCGTCGTATTGGGCGTGGTGCGGATGCGCAGAGTAGCGCGGGGGGATGTGGTCATGGTTTCGGCTCCGTGTCGAGACTGAAAAAACCATCCCATGCGCTTTTGTGGCGCAAAGAATGGACGTGAAGGTGGACAAAACATGGAACACGCCATGCAGCCGTCCTTGCGGATAGGCAACACCCTCACGCCCAAAACCATAAATTTTTGGCATAAGAAAACCGCACTTGAGGTGGCGGTATATACCCCGTGTCCACTAACGATGTTTTGTGCATCGGCCCCGCATTTCGGGGTTGAAAGGACTTTAGCACAGTGACCAATTCCTTTACGGCGGTCAGCGGTAGAACGCAAGGTGGAGAGGTCTTTCATTGGGCAGCTTTCTTGGTGCGCGTTGCAATCCACTTGAAAATATTACGGCGGTCTTTCGGCGTGAAGTGATAAACGCCGGGGAAGCAATCGAACAGGTCGCGGTCTTTCTTTTTGGTGCGGGTGCAAAGCAACTCAAGGCCACGGCGGCGAAGCTCTGCAACCAGTTCAGGGCCATTACTGCAACCTGCTACCCGGTCGAGTTGCTCACGCGGTAGAGGGCGGGTCATCAATGCTTGAATCGCACGCAGGTGTCGGGGGTTGTCTGTTCCAGTGAACCGGGCGGTCTTGGTAGAATTGCCAAGTTCTTTTTGCTCTGAACCTTCCAGCCCTTCGCCTTGAACGCGTGGGGCTTTTTTTTTGGGGTTGCTCATGAGGCGGAACCTCCTAAAAGTTGTTGCAGCACCATGCCCAGCCCAATGCAATAGATGTACGGCAGCAAGTGCAGAACCGCCATTGCCACGGCTTCCAGGCGGGCGCTCATTGCTCACCTCTTGGCGCGTGTTGCAAGCCGATTTCAAGCACGTTCACCAGCAGCATTGCAAAGCCAGCGGCGGCACGGTCGTGGTGTTTCACTGTTGCCAAGTTGAGAATGGCAGACTGGATAAGCGCAACGCGTTGGCCTTGGTTGTCAGCAACCAGCAGGGCATCAAGCAGATTGCCCCCAATAGCAGCCCCGGCCCGCTCTGCCTTGAGTTTTTCTTCCTGTTTGTCTTCCAGCGCCAGCAAGGCATTGCCCAACTCCACCACGCCAAGCGGGCCAATAGGAATAGATACGGTTTGGTCGTCCGAGTCGGTCATGGTCAGCGTAATGCCGTCCAGGTCGATTGAATGGCCGTCGGGATGTTGGTAGAGGATATTCAAACTGTCACCCCGGCCAAAGCCTTGACGGTTGCAGTGTTCCAGGCCAGCAGGCCACCAATGCGAATAGGGCGAATCGGGCCATTCTCAAGGCAGGCCCAACCGCGTAAAGTTTGCGCGGCACGATTCAAGTAGTACGCAGTTTCGCCTGTCGTGAGATTCGGCTTAGTCACCAGCGCCAGCGGTGGGAATGGCGGCGTGAAGTGTTGCGGGGCTTGCATCGTTGGGATGCTTGCGTGTGTTGCGGTTTCCATGTTTTTCCTTAACCCCGCTGCTCAATTGGCAGGGCATGGAACGAATTGGAAATATCCGCACTTTTCGCAGACTCACCCCGGAATTAGAAAACCTATTTCAATCAACAAGTTACATTAATTCAGGCATCAAAACCCGGAATTAATCCCCGGATATTCGGCAGCGTTAATCAGTCGTGCAAAACGTGGTGAAGTATTCATTGAAGTCGTCACGCCATGGCTCCAGTGCGGGGTATCGGCTGAACCGAGACTTTAAGCTTTGCATTAGCTTCTCCTTCGGCTTGGCTCCCCTTGTTCTATCGTGCAGCAATTGCGCCAGGGTCAGCGGGTTCCACACTGAAGATGCGTCACCCGCACCACCCAATGCAATACGGGCGGGACGTAGCCAATTTGAGGCGCTTAAGTTTTTAGGCCAGCGTTTAGCATCCCAGTCGTTCAATCCATCGAAGATAACGGCAATCTCTTTGGTCAATAGCCCTCCCTTCACCGGCACGGCTTCGTCGTACTCCACCAATTCGGCTACATCCACCACGGGCACGGGCGTTGCGGCTTCCTGTTCTGGCGCGGTGTTCTTCTCTGACACCAGCGCCAGCAGCGCCAGCGCCTCACGCTCAGGTATAAATGCCGCATATTCTGTAACTGCAAGGCGGGTTTGAGCCCATAGTTCAGAGGCTTGCCACGGCTCTAACGGCTCGGCTGGTGGCTTGCCATCGGGCGTTACCGGCTCTCGATACCATGCAGTTGCACGATGGTTTGAAACCATAGCCAGTAGGTGTGCAGCGGCTCGCTCTCGTGGTGTCAAGTCGCTGGTCTGAAACAGGCCCATTGCAGCCGCATGTTCATGCTGAATATCGGCCCGGTTTCCGACAATAAAGCGTTTGATTTCGAGCGTGTCATTACTTGACTTGGTGTCAATGTACGGGCTCAAGTCTTGCCAGCAGTAGCCACGCAAGTTCTGATAGGTTCTGTAATCCATATCGCACCCTTTCAAAGTGCCTTTCATTAGAGGCCCCGGCCTGTCGGTGAAAGAATCCGACTTTTCGCCAGCGGTAATTAGTCGCGGGCTAGGCTGGGGCAAAACTGTTACATCGTCGCAGGTGTCACGCTCAGGCGCAGGCCCACGGCAGCAAGCACTTTATGAACCGTGGCCAGCGTTGGATTCCCGCTGGCGCTCAAGGCTTTGAATAGGGTCTTGTCGCCCAAGTTGGCACGTCGGGCCACCTCTGCCATGCCGTGCGCCTTGGCTACGTGTCGCAGCGCCACCAGCAGCGCGGCGGGGTCGTCAAGTTCAATTACGGCCTCGATATAGGCGGCGGCTTGGGTCGGGTCTTTCATGGACTGAACCATGTAATCATCAAAACTCACATCACGGGGTGTGTTCATGGTTTACCTCTTTGTTTCCAGTCGGTCGGTGTAAATGCGGGTTTCATAATGGTATCTTAAACGGTACTATCCTGCCACTACACGCAACGCACCGGGCGCGGCCTTGGCATCAAACACAACACCGGCTTGTTCCAAAATCCACGCCTCAATCTTTTCATGGTGAACGCGCAGTAGGTCGAGCGGGCGGCGGATGTAGTTTTGTTCTCGCACGCCTTGGGGTGCGTGGCCTTGAATCTGTGCGCTGATTCCGCCGGGTATATCGAGCCACTCGCACAGTGAAGCGAACGAACGGCGTAGCCCGTGCAGTGTCACCTGTAGGCCAGCAGCAGCGCAGGCTCTGCGGTGCGCAATGCTTGGCTCTGTCAGGCGTCCACTGGCGCTAGTGGGACTGCTAAACACCCATTCGTTACGCTTGGGCAGGGTTGCCAGCAAGTGCGCCACATAAGGCGTGAGCGGCACCGGGCGGACGTCCTCTATCTTGTCCTTCAAGGTCAGGCCACGCCATTGAAAATTAACATCTTCCCATTTGAGTTCTGCCAGTTCCTCACGCCTTGCCCCGGTCAATAGCAGGCATTGCAGGTAAGCGGCAATCACCGGGTTTTGAATCTGGCAGACATTGGCAAACCATGCCGATAACTGTTCACGTTGGATGTAGTCGTTCTTGGGCTTGGATGTACCTGCCATTTCGCGGGTTTTCTTGCCACTGGCAGCGGTCGCATTAGCCAGCGCCTTGTAATCAGTTTCAGCAGCGGCCCAGCGTAGAAACGCTTTCAAGATGCGCAGCGCCAGCCGGGCGCGGGTCGGGCGTGCTTTGCCTTCTTTTTCGGCCCACGCTTGCACCGTGGTTGCGTCAACGTCCGATAGGCGCAGCGTCATGAAATTAGCCAATGGCCCGGGTACCGTCATCACCCCGGCCATGCGCTTTCGTTGCTCACCACCGGCGTGCGCCATCTTTTCATGGTCACGGTAGTGAAGGGCGCTCCAATGCGGTTTACGTTCAACCAGGTACACCGCCCACACTTCGCCCATGGTCACGGCGGCAACTTTGGCGGCTTGCACCTTGACGGCAGCAGTGGCGATTACGGCGGCTTTGTCGGCTTCTTGCTGGCGCTCAAGTTCGCGGGGGTCGTCCTTGTCGCTTCGCACCACCACGGCCAGACGGCGGGCTTCGGTGCGGGCGGCTTCAATGTCCCATACCCTCACGTCCCCGATGGTGCGGCGGATGGTTTGCCGGTTCAACTTGGCTTCATAAACGAACGCCTTTAAGCCTTTCGGGTTTTTGGTGCTGGCAGCGGTGGCACGCACGCGCAGGCCGGGCGCTTTGGTGTCGCGTAGGAATACTTGGGTTTTGCCAGCCGGGCAGGTCAGGCGCTCGATTAACCCGGCGGTCAGGTCTTGCGCTTCGCTCAGTTCTGGCGCGTCGGTTTTCTTTGGTCTTGCCATTGCTTTTCCTTTCCATGTAGCCACCATGTAGCCACTTTTGCCCTATTTAGGCGAATATCAACGAATACCAAGCTGTTCACTTGTCCAGTGGAATGCCTGTAAGTCGTTGATTTATATGGATTGTAGCAACACCAATCAACATAGGCAAATGGTATTATTTGGGGATTGAAAATCCTTGTGTCGGTGGTTCGATTCCGCCCCGGGCCACCAAGATAATTCTTGACAAAACGCCAACTCATGCAGTTGGCGTTTTCGTTTCCGAGTACAAACGGTCCTTGTGTCCGGTCTGTTTATAGATCCATTGAACGAATAAGCCGGTACCGACAAGTTTTCTACCTATTTCTAAATAAAACAATAGCAAGCTACGCATGTATGACGAGGGCTACAGGCTGATTTAACAAATTTAATGCGTAGAAACTTGCTGGCAATGGCTTAGAGCAGGTTTTTTGTGTGCTATTTCTGCAGCATGCCTGGTCTGCTCCATGCCGCCGGTTTCAGGCTACTGAGGCGAGTATCAATCGATGTCTAACCGGTTCATTTGCCGGCATGAATTCAGTCAGACCATCATTTATATAAATTTTGCAACTGGCAGTGCCATCTTTGATAGCAATCAGGCAGACAGCGGTTTGAGCAATTCCGCCAGATCATTTTCGTTAAACAGCGGTTCCTTGCGCCCAACAGACCCGCTGTACATGCTCTCGGCCAGCGCCGCCTTGCGTTCTTGCAGCGCCAAAATACGTTCTTCAATCGTGCCTTGCGCCACCAGTTTGACGACCCACACGCTGTGCGTTTGACCAATGCGGTGAGCACGGTCAGTGGCCTGATTTTCAACCGCCGGGTTCCACCACGGGTCGTAGTGAATGACCGTGTCGGCCTGCGGCAGGTTCAGCCCCACGCCGCCTGCTTTCAGGCTGATGAGAAACAGTGGCACTTGGCCGCTGGTGAATTGCTCGATCAGCGCGTCGCGCTTCTGGCTTTGACCGGTCAGCTTGACCCAGTTGATCTTGCGTTTGATGAGTTCGGCCTCGATCAGCGTCAACATGCTGGTGAACTGAGAGAACAACAAAATGCGCCGCCCTTCCGCCAGCATTTCAGGCAGTAACTCCATCAAGCGATCCAGCTTGGCCGAGGTGGTGACTTTTTTGGCGGCATCCAGTTTTAAAAGGTGTGGGTCGCAGCAGACTTGGCGCAGCTTCAAAAGCGCGTCCAGAATCGTGATTTGCGACTTGGCCAGACCTTTGGTCGCCAAGGCTTCACGCACGGTTTTTTCCATGCCAAGTCGGATGGTTTCGTACAGATCAGCCTGTTTGCCTGATAGCTCCACGCGCATCACGGTTTCGACTTTGGGCGGCAGTTCGTTGGCGACGATGGCTTTGGTACGGCGCAGCATGAAGGGCGTGATGCGAGCGCGTAACTGGGTCATGCGCTCGGGGTTTCCCTGTTTTTCAATCGGCGCGCGAAACAGTTGCGAGAAGCGTTTTTGGCTGCCCAAAAAACCTGGCATCAAAAAGTGAAATAGGCTCCAGATTTCGCCTAAATGGTTTTCCATCGGGGTGCCGGACAAACACAGGCGGTGTCGCGTTTGCAGTTGACCCACCACTTGCGCGGCGTAGGTGTTGGCATTTTTGATGTTTTGCGCTTCATCCAAAACCACCAAGTGCCATTTGGCTTCCAGCCAGCGTTCACGGTCGCGCTGCAACAGCGAGTAGGGCGCAATCACGACATCAAACTCGCTCATGGTGTCGGCCACTTCGTGCCGGTCTTTGCCGTGTAGCACCAAGCTGCGCAACTGCGGGCAAAAACGGGCTGTTTCGCGCTGCCAGTTGCCCATCAGGCTCACTGGCGCAATGATAAGAGCCGGATGCGTCAGGCGTCCAGCGTCTTTTTCGATTTGAATGTGAACCAGCGTTTGCAGGGTTTTGCCCAATCCCATGTCATCGGCCAGAATGCCGCCCAAGCCGTGTTCGCGCAAAAACTGCAACCAGTTCACGCCTTGTTGCTGGTATGGACGCAGACTGGCCTGAACGCTGGCGGGCATCGGTACTTCGGACAGTTCGGCGCGACCACTGAGCTGCTGCACCATGTTGCGCAAGGCTTGGGCGCCTTCCCACACAGCGCCTTCACCCAAAGCAGCACCCGTGCGCAAGGCATCCAGGCGCGAGAGCTTGAGGCTCTCACCTGAAAAATCATAATCACTGTCACCGACCAGCTCCAAGAGCGCGGCCAGCCAGGGTTTGAGTGTGTCAGTAGGTAGTCGAATAAAGCCGTTGCTTTGGGGATCGCGTAAAAATATGAATGGCGGCAGGTTGGGCAGTCCCGTTTCCGGGTCGAGCGGACTAGCCGTTGCGGTGGTAATCAGCTCGGGCAGCCAGGGCAGGATGTTGTAACGCTGGCCGTTGATTTCCATGCCCAATGACAAGTCAAACCACGGTGAGGTGGCCGACTCAAAGCCTTCATCGTCTTCGTCGCCTTCGGGTTTTAGTTGCACTTCCAGCGCGTCGGCATGGGTGATCCAGCCGTGCAAGGATTCGTCCACGGTGACTTCAAAACCGGCTTCATGAAGCACGTTAAAACCGTCATCTGCCCATTGCAGCCAGTTTTGTTGCGACGTTTTGCCGGGAATGCCAAAGGTGTTTTGGTGGGCCGTGGTTAGTCCCAAATCAAACAGGCGGGCAATGGCATTCAATTCGGCTTGCGTATCGCGGTGCAGCAAGATGTGTTCTTTGGGGTCGTCGATCAAAACCGTGTTGCCCTGGTCCGCCCACCAGCCACGATGGCCCGCGTAGTCAAAGCTCAATCGGGCCTGCATCAAACCCCGTTGCGCGACGTCCTCTTGCGCGTTGGGCGACACCTGCAAGTGCGCCGTCGGCGTGATGCCTTGCACGGTTTTTATTTTTTGCAAAACAGGGGGCAGTGGTAAGTGGCCTAGGCGTTGAATAAGAGGTAACTGGTGTTTTTGCAAGGCCGCTGGCTGGAGCGGTGGGGCGTTCAGCAGCACCTCTAACTGGGTGGACGCAATGCCCTCTGCCTGCACCAACCCACACATGCCTTGCGCGGCGTTCAGGTACAGCGGTGGTTTATTCAGGCACAACCGGGCGTGAGTGTCTGCCAGTTTGGCGCGTAAGACCCAGTCAGATTCGGCAGTTTTATTGGACTTGACTTCCTGCCAATCCCAGTTCAGCGGCTGCGGTGGCCCCCATTGAATAACGGCACCGGGATGGCCCTCGCTGGTTTTAAAAAATAGCCGTCCGGTGCTGGCCGCCTGCTCCAGCGTAATCAGCCCGACCCGTCCTGCAGGCAAGCCGCTGAGCGTGGTGGAATGGCTGTAGTTGTAGTGATAAGGACTGGTCATGCTGCCGATGAGTTGAAGCACTTCGTGATCCACCAAGGTGGCTTGGTCGTAAACCCGCAGACCTTGATAAGGCGGCTGGCGGATCGGCTTGGGGTTGGCCCACGCGCCATTTTTTTTGCGGGAGGAGACAACGGCCTCGATTTGCAGTTGTTGTTTGAGGTTGTTGACAGCTACTACACTGAGTAAATACAGGTAGAACTCTTGCTTTTCTTTGACTTGTCCGGGTCCGCCCACGGTTGCCGGTTGTGCTTCGCGCAGTGGCGGCATCGACCCGCTGGTTCGGTCAAGGTCTTGCATCCAACGCAGCACTTGAGTTTCTGCGGCAATGCGCGCGAGTTCTTCAATGCGCGTTTTTGCCGCCTGATGCTCAGCTTCAATTTGTTCAGCTGTGGGTGCGACGGTGGCGAGGTGGCGCGCGGCGGGGTCTAACAAGGACAAACCATGGTGCGCAGCTTTGAGCATCAGCGCCAAGCCGTGTTTGCATTGATGTCTGACGGGACAGGTGCACACGCTGTGCCAACTAGCGACTTGGTTATCGGTGGCCAGTGTGAACTTGATGTGCGTCGTAAAAGGCCATTTTTGGGTGTCTTGCACCTCGCCTTCCAGCTGCCAGTGATTATCGATTCGCGTGACTTCCAGATGCATAATTTTTTGCGTCAGATAGAGCAAAACACCGCCATTCCACACATCTTGTTTGGTTACTTTTTTCAGCAACTCCGTGGAGAACCACTGGTTGCTGTTGTATTTGGTATTGTTTTCCATTGACTTGTTTTCTTACCCTATTGATTGAGCGGCAGGCCGCGCGTGACAAAGATTATCGGTGGCTTATGACTTTTTTCAGTCAACCATGAGCATCAACTTGTGCTGACAAAACATGACCATAAAGACCTACATCAAAACCGGGGCAAGCCCGCTATAGTTATTTTTCAGGTTTTTTTGGGGTCTGGTCTTATTTAGGAGCTTCTATGAAAAAGTCAAACCGCTTATTCGCCCGTCTGGTTCTGGCGGCGGCTTCGTTGGCTGTTGGGGTGGGTGCCCAAGCGCAAAGTGGGTTGTCGCCGGGTCATAGTTATATCGGTCTGGGGGCGGGGCAGTCTGATTTTTCACTGACGAATGGCACAGGCCTTTTTGCATCCGATAAACGCGACACCGCTTACAACGTGAATGTCGGCACCTACTTCAACAGTAATGTGGGCGTCGAGTTGGGCTATACCGATTTCGGTCAGGTTGATCGGGCGGGTGGGCGCACCAAAGCCGATGGATTTAATTTGAGTTTGCTTGGCAGACTGCCACTCAACGCGAGCTTTAATTTGATGGGCAGGCTGGGCACAACCTACGCAAAAACAGAGGTCACTTCAGCTGCGGGCGCTGGCGTGGCTGCGGGTAGCGAGCGTGATTTTGGTTGGTCGTATGGGGTGGGTGCCGAGTTCATTTTTCACCCGCAGTGGTCGGCGGTGTTGCAGTATGAGGAACATGATTTGAAATTTCCTGGTGGTGACCGTGACCGCATCAGTGCCGCGACTTTAAGTGCACGCTATCGTTTTTAAGGAGGTAAGGGATTGCTTTTACGGCCACTCCAGGGTGTCGGGTTAACATGCCCTCATGCATTGCGCCGCTCACACTTGCCTGCTCCCGCGTCTGGACGCACAGGCTCATCGACACGCTGCCCCGTCTTGGGGACAGGTGGAGGCGCACATGCGAGCGATGTGGGCGTGCAGCATGTGTAAACCTGCTGGCCACTCCTCAGCCCGGCGATCTACCTTTTAGTTTTACAGCGCATTTCTGATCGTCGGGCTGGCCTCTAGCGCAACTTGCCCGGAGTCTTTTGTCGGGCCTTGTTGATTCAGGAGTGTTTCATGTCTAATTCCGTTAATTTAATTGAGCCTATTCGCGTCGTGACCGAGATCGATCATGTGCGCATTCAAAACCTGCTAAGTCGTCAGCCCAGCGCGATGGTTAGCAACCTTGAAGAGGTGCTTGATAGCGCCGATCTGGTTCGTTCCGAGGACGTGCCCGTCAATGTCGTCACCATGAATTCACAGGTGTTGGTGGCTGACATTAAAACCGGTGAGGAGCGCCAACTCACGCTGTGCTATCCCGCTGATGTTGACCCGGCTTCAGGCGCGATTTCAGTGCTCTCGCCTGTGGGCAGCAGCCTGTTGGGTTTGCCGGTCGGGGCGGTGGCCCGCTGGGATGCGCCCGATGGCTCCTGCGTGGGCACCAAAGTACAAGCCATTGTGTTTCAGCCCGAGGCCAACGGCGACTATCTGGCGTAGTTTTCTGCGGGACGCGGCGCAACGCTTAAAAGCCTCTGCCCGCTAAACTAGACAGCTCTTTGTCTCTCACGCCTTGGCTCTCATGAATCTTGATTTGCTTGAAAACTGGCTGCTGCGCCTAACTGGGGGAGACACGGTTCTCACCCTGGTACTGCAGATTTTTATAGTTGTTTTGGGGGTTGTCGTTGCCAACTTCTTTTTGCGGCGTTTGCTTGCCAAGCTGGAGGAGCGCACCCGCCTTACCGCGACACCGTGGGACTTCGCCCTCGTGTCCGCCGCCCGCAAACCCTTGACTGTGCTGGCGTGGATTATCGGTATTGCCTTCGCCGCCCACATTGTTCAGACCGAGACCGATGCGGCTCTATTCGATGCGATTCCGCCAGCCCGAACTATTGGTGTGATTGCCTGCCTGACCTGGTTTTTGGTGCGGTTTATTGGTAACGTGCAAGACGGCATCATGGCCCAGCGTCAATTGCGGGGCGAGGCGGTGGACCGCACCACGGTGGATGCGATTGGCAAGTTGTTGCGCGTATCCGTCCTGATTACGTCGGTCATTGTTGGTCTGCAGAGTCTGGGTTTTTCGATTTCAGGTGTGCTCGCTTTTGGTGGTATCGGCGGGATTGCGGTCGGTTTTGCGGCCAAGGACTTGCTGGCTAACTTCTTTGGCGGCTTGATGGTTTATCTTGATCGACCATTTGCCACTGGCGACTGGATTCGCTCGCCCGACAAACAGATTGAAGGCACGGTTGAAGATATTGGCTGGCGCTTAACGCGTATTCGAACGTTTGACAGCCGTCCTCTGTATGTGCCTAACGCCATCTTCACGCAAATTGCCGTCGAGAACGCATCGCGCATGACCAACCGCCGTATTTCTGAAAATATAGGGGTTCGTTACAGCGATATTAATAAAGTCGGCGTCATCGTTGCAGACATTCAGACCATGCTGCGCAACCATCCTGAAATTTCTCAAACGCAAACCACAATTGTTAATTTTCTCCAGTTCTCTGCCTCCTCGCTGGACATCATGGTTTACACCTTTACCCGCACGACAGCCTGGGTCGCGTTTCATGAGATCAAACAAGATGTCATGCTGCAAATTGCAAAAATAATTGCCAGCCATGGCGCTGAAATTGCTCTCCCAACCCGCACGCTGCATCTTTCGGGTAACGCTGATCTGGCCTCAATTGAAGTGCAACCGTCGCCAACAGTGCGTTAAACAGCAGTAACGTGTATTCATTTTGTTACTAATTTTTCAAAACCAGTGGAGACTTTTAAAAGCCGGGTCGCTACCATAAATCCTAATAGTTTTTATAAGGAAACCTTATGGCCATGGCCCCCCACTTTTTCAACAAACGCGAGCCTGAATCGGCTCCTGTGCGTCACGTTGTCCCGACCCCGGGGACAACCACGCTTGGTTCCTCTTCTTCATCCTCATCTACGAGCGACAACGTGCTGGCCTCAGCATCTGTTGCTGCTAGCCCGTCTGGCGCCAGTGCCACGACAGCCGCTAGTGGAAGCAAACTGACAGTGGGACCCAATATCAAACTCAAAGGCGTAGAGATTACCGATTGCGATACCTTGGTGGTTGAAGGCTTTGTCGAGGCAACGATGGATTCGCGGGTCATGCAAATTTCAGAACAAGGCTCTTTTAAAGGCTCGGCTGAAATTGACATTGCCGAAATTCATGGTCAATTTGATGGCAACCTGACCGTGCGTCAAAAACTTATTATTTATGCCACCGGCAAAGTGACCGGCAAGGTTTGTTACGGCAAGTTGGTGATTGAAGAGGGCGGACAACTCTCCGGCGATATTCACTATGGGGCCATGCCGATCCATAAAAGCAGCAGCTCAGACAAGCACGCGTTGGCTTTGGCAGGTTAAATCGGCAGCTGGCAATCCTCGGTAACCCCACCCATATTTATTTTTCAGCCTTGTCGGTTTTTTTATAACCGACTCGGTCACTATGATTAAAATTAGCGAAAAATTGATGATGGGCACCCTAAAATGGTGCCCATCATTTTTTTGGGCTGATCGCCTATCGCCAGCTTTTTAAACCCTGTGTGCCGACAAGATTGAGGTTATTTCAATGGAATCCCGTGAATCAAAAGAACGCTTGAATCCCCTGGCCCTGTTGGGTGACCGGGCACTTTTGGGGGCGATTGGGATCAGCGCTTTAGCCAGCGTCGTTTTGGGTTTTCAATTTGTTGACGCCCGTTTGGCGATGGTCGTCACGCTGGTTTTGGTTATCGTGGCTGCGCTGGCCTATGCAGGCGGCAAAGGCACGACGACCAGTCGGTTTGTGTTGACCTTTGTGCAGGTGAGTCTGGTTGCGTTGCACATTCAATTGGCCCGTGGCATGGTCGAGTTTCATTTTGGCGTTTTCGTGACGCTGGCCTTTTTGCTGGTTTACCGGGATTGGCGCCCGATTGTTTTCGCCGCAGTTTTGTTTGCCGTGCATCACATGATTTTTGACCGATTGCAAGCGGCGGGCTACGGCTTTTTTTGTTTGTCCCAGCCTGACTTTGCGCGGGTCATCCTCCATGCCGTGTATGTGATTATTCAGTCGGGGGTCGAGGTTGTTTTGGCGGTGGGTTTAGCCCGGGCGGCGCGTGAAGGCGATGAGCTGGGCACTCTCGTGTCAGGGGTTAATCGTGCGGAAGGCATCGCGCTGGACGTTTCCAGTATCGAGACCCTGACGGTGGCCGGCCAAACACTCAAAAGCGCGCTGCAACGCATGAATGTGGCCGTGTCTGCCGTGCGAGGCGGTGCCTCCAGCATCAACGTGGCCTGTGCTGAAATTGCCAGCGGCAATCAGGATTTAAGTCTGCGAACCGAGCAAACTGCGAGCCACTTACAACACACAGCCAGTCGCATCACGCAGCTTTCCGTGACGGTCAAGCAATCGGCGAATAACGCCTTTGAAGCCAATCAACTGGCCTTAAGCGCGAGTACGGTGGCCCTGCAGGGTGGCAAAGTCGTCTCGCAGGTGGTGGACACCATGCGCGGCATCAATGAGGCTTCGCACAAGATTGCCGACATCATTCAGGTAATTGATGGCATTGCGTTTCAAACCAATATCTTGGCTTTGAACGCCGCCGTGGAGGCCGCCCGCGCTGGCGAGCAGGGGCGCGGTTTTGCCGTGGTCGCCAGTGAAGTGCGCAGTTTGGCGGGGCGTGCGGCCGCCGCTGCCAAAGAGATTAAATCGCTGATCAATGCCAGCGTTGTGCGGGTTGAACAAGGCACGCTTTTGGTTGATCAAGCGGGCGCCACCATGGCGGAGGTCGTGGGCAGCATTAACCATGTGACCACCATCATGGGTGAGATCAGTACGGCCAGTCATGCACAGGCCTTGGGCATGACACAAGTCAGCGAGGCGGTGATGCAGATGGATCAGGCGACGCAACAAAATGCGGCGCTGGTGGAGGAGATGGCTGCCGCCGCTGGGAGCCTTAAATTACAAGCCCACGAGTTAGTACAAATTGTGGCGGTGTTCACAGTGGGCGGCGAACACATCAGAGGCATCGCCCGCTTTTGACAAGCCACGTTGCCTAACCCTTGAGTTCAGTATGGCTATGTGCTGCGCCAAGTGAAATTTGGGATAAATCAATTCTAATAAATGCCAAAAATTAATATAAAAATAGAAAAAATAAATAGAAGCATCAAACCATGGAATTGTTGATTGTTTCGTTCGCCTCGTTTTTGGCTGGTTTTGTGGATTCGATTGTGGGCGGCGGTGGCCTGATTTTGGTGCCAGCCCTGTTTGCGGTTTTTCCCAATGTGCACCCGGCCACCCTTTTTGGAACCAACAAAGGCGCCTCGGTTTGGGGTACTGCTTTTGCGACTTGGCAATTTGGTCGTCGGGTAGAGATGCGCTGGGCGGCTTTGCTACCGGCGGCTGGGGCAGGTTTTTTGGCCGCGTTTGCAGGCGCCTGGCTGGTCACCGTGGTGTCCCCTGACTTTTTACGAAAGGTGCTGCCGTTCGTCTTGCTGGTCGTGCTGATTTACACCGTATTTAAAAAAGAGCTGGGGCGCACCCATGCGCCACGTTTCTCAGGCGCCCAAGAAGCTGGCGTGGCGGCGGCTATTGGTGCTTTGATTGGTTTTTATGATGGATTTTTTGGACCAGGAACCGGTAGTTTTCTGGTCTTTTTGTTTGTGCGTTTTTTGGGTTATGACTTTTTAAGTGCCTCTGCCTCGGCCAAACTGGTGAACACGGCAACCAACATTGCCGCGTTAATTTTGTTTGCAGCCAAGGGGCATGTCTGGTGGCACTTTGTGCTCCTCATGGCGGTCGCCAATGTGATGGGGAGTCTGCTGGGTACTCGCCTGGCTCTCAAGCATGGCACGGGTTTTGTCCGTGCTGTTTTTATGGTGGTGGTTAGTGCACTGATTTTGAAGACCGGGTATGACGCTTTTGGGCGTTAAGTGCCGCTGGCGTCAGTGCTTTCGTTGGAAAAATTTTGCGCTACAAAGAGTCAAAAGAACAAAGTGCCGAATTGGTGCGAAGCGTGCTGGCGCTGATGGGGCAGCATGATGCCGCCTTTAACCCGGTGTCTTATGCGGTCTGGTATGAGTTTGCCGCCGGTATGAATGTCCGGCTGGTGAAGGCCATTGAGGCGGCCCTTCAAGTCGAACCGCGCTTGGGCGATGCCACGCTCAATCGGCTCTATCAGGCGCATGTGGTGGATGCCGATCCAGAGGTTATTCAACGCATCAGCAGTGAGTTGCAATACATGATGGCGGGCATGGCCGAGAGCGCTTTGCGCACGGGAGACCGGGCGGGCCTGTTTAGTGAGCAGCTGCTTGGCCTGACTGAGGCGCTCAACACCAATGATCCGTCTGCCATGACGCCTTTTGTTACACAAGCGCTGGCCGGTACGCTGCAGATGCGCAGCTCGGCGCAAGAGCTTGAGCAGCAAATAATCGTGAACCGGCTGGAAATTGAGCGGCTGAATATCGATTTGCTGCGCGCCCGTGATGAGGTCTTGCTGGATCCCCTGACACGCATTTTGAACCGCAAAGGCTTTGACCAACAGCTCGCATTAATGCTAGCTGAGCCTTTGGCGTTGAATCGCCAGCATTACATGATCATGCTCGATATTGACCATTTCAAACAAGTCAACGACACCCATGGTCATGTCATTGGCGATCGTGTGATTGAGGCTTTGGGCAAGGTGTTAAGTTATTGCAGTTCCGATAAAACGCATTCAGTCGCCCGCTATGGCGGTGAGGAATTCGCGATTTTATTGCCCAACAGCACGCTCAACTTTTGTTTAAAACTGGCGGACACGGTGCTTCAACAAACCAAGGCCATGAAAATTCGGGACCGGCGCACACAGCAGGTGGTCTTGACGGTGAGTTTATCCGCAGGCGTAGCCGCCATGTTGCCCGGTGATGAGGTCTCGGATTTGATTGAACGCGCCGATGCGGCCCTGTATCAATCCAAAAAAATGGGTCGCGACTGTGTCACTGCCGCATAAGGGCACGCACTAGCGGGTTCCTGGTGCCGGTTTTCTCTCTGCGACGGCTGACGAGGTAGCGGCCAGGGCCGCAGGTGGCCATGGCATGTCCGACAAGGCCCGGGGCTGACCTATCGGCGCTGAGGCCCGGCCTACTTTGACAGCGGCCATATCTTCGTCATTGGGGTACTGACCCATGAGCCAATAATCAAATACCCGACGGGCCATGGGTGCGGCTGCGGCAGCCCCAAAACCGGCGTTTTCCACAATCACGGCGAGCGCGATTTTTGGATCATCAGCCGGTGCGAAGGCAATATAAAGCGCATGATCTCGCTGGTGCTCTGCCAGTTTATTGGCGTTGTAGCGGTCTTTTTGGCCAATGGAGACGGCTTGTGCGGTGCCAGTTTTACCGCCCGATAAATAGCCCGCTCCTGCAAAGACGCGCGATCCGGTTCCCTCTTGTGTGACGCCCACCATGGCGCGGCGTACCAGTGCCACGTTTTCGGGCTTAAAGCCCAAGTCTTGCGGCGCATCAGCAGCGATGGTGACTTTAACCTGCGACATGGCATCTTTGGAAGCGATGACCAAATGCGGTTTGTGCTTGACGCCGTTGTTGGCGAGTGCCGCCGTGGCCTGCGCCAGTTGCAGCATGGTGAAGCTGTTGTAGCCTTGACCAATGCCGAGAGAAATGGTTTCACCGGCATACCATCTTTTCTGGTCGGCTCGTTTGTAGTAATTGCGTTTCCAGTCAGTGCTGGGCAGTATTCCACGCAATTCGCCGGGAATGTCAATCCCCGTAATCTGACCAAAACCCAGGGGTTTCATAAAGTCGTGCATGGTGTTCACCCCCAGCTCATTGGCCAGTGAGTAGTAGTAAACATTGCTCGACTTCACAATGCTGGTGTACATGTCAACCGCGCCCAGCCCATGATCGCCGTGACTGCGAAACTGGTGGCCCCCAAAGGTCCAGGAGCCTGCATCGTTGATGACGACGGACGCCTTTCGGGTGCCCGTTTGCAGCGCCGCCATGGCCATAAAGGGTTTGTAGGTTGAGCCGGGCGGGTAGGTGCCGCGCAGCGCCCGGTTGAACAATGGTTTGTCGATGGACTCGTTCAGTGCCTTCCAGCTTTCATGGTCAATGCCATCCACAAACAAGTTGGGGTCAAAGGTGGGTTTGCTGACAAACGCTAGCACTTCGCCGGTTTTGGGGTCCATCGCCACCAGTGCGCCGCGCCGTTCGCCAAACATTTCTTCAACCATATGTTGCAACTTGATGTCGAGCGACAGCATGACGGTACTGCCCGGTGTGGAGGGACTACTGGCAAGTTTGCGCGTGGCCCGGCCTCCAGCAGAGGTTTCCATTGAATCAACGCCTGTGGTGCCGTGCAGCTGGGCCTCAAAACTTTGTTCTACACCGAGTTTGCCGATGTAGTCGGTGCCCCGGTAGTTGGCTTGGTCGTCAGAGTTGTCAATGCGCTCTTTCTCGGCAGGATTGATGCGCCCGATGTAGCCAATGACGTGGCTGGCCAGCTCGCCATAAGGGTAGTTGCGAAACAGTCGGGCCTGAATGTCAATGCCTGGAAAACGATAGCGGTGAGCCGCAAATCTAGCGACTTCTTCATCACTCAGGCGGTTGCGCAAGGGGATGGCTTCAAAGCTTTTGGATTCTTCGCGCAGCTTTTTGAAACGGCGCCGGTCGCGCGGAGAAATCTCAATAAATTCGGATAGTGCGTTAATCGTTTGTTCCAGATCGGGCACGTTAGCGGGGGTCACCTCCAGTGTGTAAGCTGAATAATTGGAGGCCAGCACAATGCCATTGCGGTCCAGAATAAGTCCCCGGTGCGGCACCACCGGCACAACGGCGGTGCGGTTGCTCTCGGCCCGCTCCAGCAACTCGTCATATCGCACGACCTGCAGGTACACCAGCCGCGAGGCGATCAGCAAAAAGCACAGCACCACCGCGATGGCAGCGACCCAGACTCGCAGCCTAAAGCGCGACAGGTCCGCCTCAATATTGCGAAGTTCCATCATGGTCTGAGCTTAATCAAAGTGGGCGATGCGCATCCGGATTGGGCGTCCTTTTTTGGGGCAACAACAAGATCACGCTGACCAGCGGCCACAACAGCGATTCGATAACCGGCGCCAAGAGCATTGAAAATCCGGGAAACGCACCGCCGGCAATCATGCGTATTGCCAGCTCAATGGCATGGGCGGCCAAAAACAGGGAAAACACCTGAAAGGCCTGCGAGGGCACGCTAAACCACAGCAGTCGGCGGTGAATCGCAATGGCTAAAAAGCTCAGAAGGGTATAGGCCAGCGCATGTTGTCCAAGCAGTGACCCTTGGTGCACATCAATAAGCAGTCCCAACACAAAAGCGCTGCTAATGCCGACGCGCTGAGGTTGATGAATAACCCAAAACACCAGCACCAGGGCCAACAGGTCGGGCATCCAGGCGGCCCGTCCCCATACCCCCATGTTCTGCAGCATGTAAAGGCCCAAGGCCAGCAACAAGCTACCCCAGATGAAGAAAGGATTGGCGGGCAGCAGCAGCTGATGGCCGGGTCTCATGATCATTTGTTTTGACCTTTTCCAGTCGCGACAGGTTGGGCGTCCCCTTTGTGCTGTGTCTGCGCCAGCGCTTCAAGCGGCGTCAGCACCATCACATGTCCAATGCCGGCGACAAAGGCCAGCGGTTTGCAGGTGATCCGTGAGAAGGCAGAGTCAACCCGCAACTCGACTTTGACCACTCGGGCGACGGGAATTCCCGGCGGATAGATGCCATCCACGCCACTCGTGGTGAGCAAATCACCGACCTGCACATCGGCATCTGCCGCCATAAATCGCAGCTCCAGTGAGACAGAGTGCAGGGCTGCATTGCCAAAAGCTACGCCGCGCGCACCTGTGCGCGTGTTCAGCACAGGAATCGCTTGATTTCGGTCAGTGATCAAGGTCACTTCACTGGTCCAGGCATAAACTCGTGTGACTTGGCCCAGCACACCGGCCTCGTCCAGCACGGGCGATCCCGCTATAACCTGGTTCAACGAGCCTTTGTCGATGATGACTTTGCGGGTGTAGGCGTCTGCGGTGTCATACAAAACCTGGGCGGCCTGCGAGGGGGTTGTGAGCCGCTCATGCAGGCCCAGCAACTCTCGCAGACGTGTATTTTCAAGCAGCAGTTGCTCGACTTGATTAGCACGTTGGGACTGCGCATCAAGCTTGCGGTGCGCTTCTTCCTCATTGGCTTGGGACGTTTTAAGGGATTCAAAATAGGTCTCGCTATGGCGCGCCAACAACACAGGTTGTAAGGCTAGCCATTGCACAGGATAGAGCGCCGCAGCGATGGCCATGCGTAAGGGTTGCACGATTTGCAGACGCACATCAGCCACCATCAGGAACAGAGCCAGCGCGCTGAAGAAGACGAGTTTGGACAAGGCCGATGGACCTTGTCTGAAAAAAGAAGGGGCTGTGCCGTCTAGCGTACCGAGTGGCATCGCCGCATCCGGAAATTATTCGCTGGTGAAAATGGAACCCATGCGGTCCATTCGTTCCAGCGCCATGCCACAACCCCGCACCACGCAGGTCAAGGGGTCTTCTGCGACCAAAACAGGCAGGCCCGTTTCTTCGGCCAGCAAGCGGTCCAGATCACGCAACAAAGCACCGCCGCCGGTGAGCATCATGCCCCGGTCGGAAATATCGGCACCCAATTCAGGCGGCGTTTGTTCCAGCGCATTTTTAACGGCGGACACAATATTGTTAATCGGGTCGGTCAGGGCTTCCAGAATTTCGTTGCTGGAGATGGTGAAACTGCGGGGCACGCCTTCCGACAGATTGCGCCCACGCACTTCCATCTCAAGCACTTCGCTACCAGGAAAAGCAGAACCAATCTTTTTCTTGATGGCCTCTGCGGTAGGCTCGCCAATCAACATGCCGTAGTTGCGACGGATGTAGTTAATGATGGCCTCGTCAAAACGGTCACCGCCCACGCGTACGCTGCCTTTGTAAACCATGCCACCCAGCGAGATGACGCCGACTTCGGTCGTGCCCCCGCCAATGTCCACCACCATGGAGCCGCTGGCTTCGCTGACGGGCAAGCCCGCGCCAATGGCTGCAGCCATGGGTTCTTCAATCAGAAAAACATCGCTGGCGCCCGCACCTAACGCTGATTCACGAATAGCGCGGCGCTCAACCTGGGTGGACCCACATGGCACGCAAATAATGATGCGCGGGCTAGGTCGAAAAATGCTGCGGGGATGCACCATCTTGATGAACTGTTTGAGCATTTGCTCCGTCACGGTGAAATCGGCAATCACGCCGTCTTTCATGGGCCGAATGGCTTCAATATTGCCGGGGACTTTGCCCAGCATGGCTTTGGCTTCTTTGCCGACGGCCTGAATGGTTTTTTTACCTTGAGGGCCGCCTTCGTGACGAATGGCTACCACCGAAGGCTCATCAAGCACAATTCCTTTGTCACGGACGTAAATTAGGGTGTTAGCGGTGCCAAGGTCAATGGCCAAGTCAGAGGAGAAGTACTGACGGAATGCTCCAAACATTTAAAATCCTTAGCGGGTATGGCGCGCGCTTCGTCGCGTCATCACCCTGTTAACTGGTTCAATAGCGTATATTTTCGGCCAAAACCTGTTGTTTACAGGCAAAAAGCCAAAGGCAGGATAATACCTTATCCCCTATGAATAACTAAACCGGCAATGCCTTTTGGGAGGTGTTTTACAACCGGTTTCGAATGAGTATTTGTCATGTCCCTGACTTCTTTTGACATCGCTCGCATTGCCAATTTGGCCCGCCTGGAACTCAAACCGGATGAGAGCGAGCGTATGCTGACTAAATTAAATGAATTTTTCGAAATTGTCGAAAAGATACGCGCGATAGATACAACAGGCATTGAGCCGCTGGCTCACCCGGTGGCGACTATTCAGGACATCGCTTTGCGCCTGCGCGAAGACCGCGCCAGCGAGATCAACAACCGGGAAGCTAACCAGCGTAACGCCCCCGCCGTAGAAAACGGACTGTTTCTGGTGCCCAAGGTGCTTGAGTAATAGGCTGGCCCACCTAATCAACCCAAATAAAACATGACGCACGACACCTCCGCCCTCCATGACCTCAGCGTGGCCCAGTTGGCCACCCAGTTGCGTGACCGCAAAGTCTCTGCCGTTGAGACTGCACAGCACTTTCTGGCCCGCGCCAAAACCCACGCCTCGTTAGGTGCTTTTCTTGACATCAACGAAGAAGTGACGTTGACCCAAGCGCGCAACGCCGACGCGGCGCTGGCCGCTGGCACGACCCGTCCGCTGCAAACGCTGCTGGGCGTTCCCCTGGCACACAAAGATATTTTTGTAACCCGCGATTTCGTCTCCACAGCAGGCTCCAACATGCTGACCGGTTATCGCTCCCCGTTTGACGCCACCGTAGTGGCTAAGCTCGCCGAACAAGGCGTGGTGACTTTGGGTAAGCTCAATTGCGATGAATTCGCCATGGGTTCGGCCAACGAAAACTCAGCTTTTGGCCTGGTTCAAAATCCGTGGGACACCACACGCACCCCCGGCGGCTCATCGGGCGGGAGTGCCGCTGCTGTTGCGGCCCGACTGACACCGGCGGCCACTGGCACCGATACCGGCGGCTCGATTCGCCAGCCCGCCTCGTTTTGCGGCATCACGGGCATCAAACCCACTTATGGCCGCGCTTCGCGTTATGGCATGGTGGCTTTTGCCTCCAGCCTCGACCAAGCCGGGCCGATGGCGCGCACCGCTGAAGACTGCGCGTTGCTGCTCTCCGCCATGTGCGGCCCCGACCCCGATCGTGATTCCACCTCGCTGGACGTGCCCGCTGAAAACTTCACCCGATCCCTGAACGAAGACCTCAACGGTTTGCGCATCGGCATCCCGAAAGAGTTTTTCGGTGAAGGCCTCGCCCCTGACGTGCGCGCTGCCGTGGATGCCGCGCTGAATGAATACGAAAAACTGGGCGCCAAGCTGGTGCCCATTTCGCTGCCCCGCACCGAGCTGTCGATTCCGGTGTACTACATCATTGCCCCGGCGGAAGCCTCCAGCAATCTGAGCCGCTTTGATGGCGTCAAGTTTGGTCACCGTGCCGATAAGTACGCCGACCTGACGGATATGTACAAAAAGACCCGCGCCGAAGGTTTTGGCGATGAGGTCAAACGCCGCATCATGATTGGCGCCTATGTGTTGTCCCATGGTTACTACGACGCCTACTATCTACAAGCGCAAAAAATCCGACGCATGATTGCCGACGACTTCCAGCAAGCCTTCAAGCTATGCGACGTGATCGCCGGGCCGGTGGCGCCCACCGTGGCCTGGAAGCTGGGCGATAAAAGCGACGACCCGCTGGCCAACTATTTGGCCGACATCTTTACCTTGCCCGGATCGCTGGCCGGTTTGCCGGGCATGAGCATTCCGGTTGGTTTTGGCGCTGACCACATGCCCGTGGGGATGCAGCTGATCGGCAACTATTTGCAAGAAGCGAAGCTGCTCAACGTGGCACATCGCTTTCAACAGGCCACCGACTGGCACACCACCAAGCCCAAGGGATTTTGAACATGAACGCATTTGTTGAAAAACCGCCGTCGGCCTCGCGGGCGGCACTCAAGTCACCGTTGGTGATGGGTTATGAAGTCGTCATCGGCTTTGAAACCCACGCCCAACTCTCCACGCAATCCAAAATTTTCAGCCGCGCTGCCACGGCCTTTGGTGCCGAACCCAACACGCAAGCTTGCGCGGTGGATTTGGCTTTGCCCGGCACGTTGCCCGTGATGAACAAAGGTGCGGTAGAACGCGCCATTCAATTCGGTCTGGCGATTGGCGCGCACGTGGCCAAGAAAAGTATCTTTGCCCGTAAAAATTACTTTTATCCGGATTTGCCCAAGGGCTACCAGATCAGCCAGTTTGAAATTCCGGTGGTACAGGGCGGCGAGATTGAGTTTTTTCTGGGTGAACAGAAAATGTCGGTGCGCCTGGAGCGCGCTCACCTCGAAGAAGATGCGGGCAAGTCGCTGCATGAAGACTTTGTCGGCCAAACCGGTATCGACCTGAACCGCGCCGGCACGCCTTTGCTGGAGATCGTGACCCAGCCCGACATGCGCTCCAGCGCCGAGGCCGTGGCCTACGCCAAAGAGCTGCACAAAATCGTGACTTGGATCGGCATTTGCGACGGCAACATGCAAGAAGGCAGTTTTCGCTGCGACGCCAATGTGTCGGTGCGCAAACCAGGCGAGGCTTTGGGTACGCGCCGTGAGGTCAAAAACCTCAATAGTTTCAAGTTCATGCAGCAAGCTATTGACTACGAAGTGCGCTGGCAGATTGAGCAGATTGAAGATGGTCACGCGATTCAGCAAGCCACCGTGTTGTTCAACCCCGACACTGGCGAAACCCGCGCCATGCGCACCAAAGAAGATGCCGCCGATTACCGCTATTTCCCCGACCCGGATTTGCCGCCTTTGGTGATTTCGGATGAATGGGTGCAGCGCGTCCGTGCCGAGATGACCGAGTTGCCGCGTGTGATGGCGGCGCGTTTTGTGTCCGACTATGGACTCTCCGACTACGACGCTACGGCGTTAACGCAGAGCCGTGTCATTGCGGCTTATTTTGAAGCGGCCACCAAAGCCTGCGGTCAGCCCAAGTTGGTCAGCAATTGGCTCATGGGCGAAGTGTCGCGCCGCCTCAATACCGACGAGATCGCTTTGGATGCCTGCCCGGTGAGTGCGCTTTATCTGGCCGCGCTGATCGCTCGCATTGCCGATGGCACCATCTCCAACAATGCCGCCAAGCAAGTGCTGGACAAGCTTTGGCTGGAAGCGTCCGCCACCGCTGAAGGACAAACGGCAGTGGGCCAAGTTGATCAAATTATTGAATCTGACGGCCTCAAGCAGATGAACGATTCCGGCGAACTGGAAAAAATCGTGGACGACGTGCTGGCCGCCAATCCGAAAAATATCGAGGAATACAAGGCGGGCAACGCCAAGGCGTTGAACGCGTTGGTCGGCCAGATCATGAAGGGCAGCAAAGGCAAGGCCAACCCGCAACAAGTGAACGACTTGCTGCGTCAAAAGCTGGATTAGCGGTGGCTTGCTGCGGGCGGTGCAGGCTTTTGCAACGTCCACAGCTGCTGCAGACGTAGCAACTCCTTATCAAAGCGCGCATTGACACGTTTTAGCTCTGCATCCTGGTCGGCAATAAAGTGGATTTGGATGTTCAGGCTTTGATGGATGTCTTCTACCTGCAGGCGCACAGACAGAGGCGCTTTGTCGGGATTTTTTTTGTAAAACTCCATCTCCTCTGTCATCGCGGTGCGTTGGCGCAACAATTCTTCAACCCGGTTCGCGGCGGCTTGGCGTACTACTTTAATTTGGGCCAACGCTGCGGCGCGTTCTTTGTCATGGGTGGCCTTGTTGGGGTAACGAGTCAGCAGCGCCCGGTTGCGCCGTTTTTCTTCATTAAGACGCGCCTGTTCTTCTTGGGCCAATTTTTCTTTGGCTGCTTGTTGCGCCCGCTCTTGCGCTGTCAGGGCAGGTCCCAGTTTGGCTTTTAAGCTGCCGCTGGGATTGAGAACTTTTTGTTCACGATCCAAGCACTCGGGAATCGGGCGATCAGCGCTTAACTGGCGACCTTGTGCGTCCGTGCAGGTATAAATTTCCTGGGTGCCTGCGGCGGGTGGCGCGGTCTTTGTCTGTGCGGGGGCCACATCGGACAGGCTGATCAGCAGCGCGCCTACCGAAAGCCCCGTGACCACCTGCTTTAAAGTGAACGGCCTAACCCCACCCCGGATGAACATGTTGAATCCTCTTCTACGCCATAACGCGCCCGGTAGGCCAGCACGCGCTGATGATCAAGGGCCAAGGCACCGGTGCTGTGCGCCTGGAGATACTGCATTAAATCGGCTAACTTCGCAATCGCGCACACCTGCAAACCCAGCTGATTTTTGACATATTGCACGGCGCTGTGCTCAACATCCTTGCCGTTCTCTGTCGCTTTTTCTTGCCGGTCCAGCGCGATGACGACCGCGTGCGCCGTAGCTCCCGCCGCGCGAATAATGGCAATGGATTCGCGTACTGCCGTGCCCGCAGACATCACGTCATCCACAACCAGTACGCGTCCTTTGAGGGGTGCTCCGACCAGCGTGCCGCCTTCGCCGTGGTCTTTGACCTCCTTGCGGTTGTAGGCAAACGGCACGTTGCGCCCCAGCCGCGCCAGCTCGACGGCCAGCGCCGCACCCAGTGGAATGCCTTTGTAGGCGGGGCCAAAAATCATATCGAACTCGATGCCGCTGGCTACAAGACGTTGCGCATAAAATTGCGCCAGCCGCCCTAGTTTGGCGCCATCGTCAAACAGACCGGCGTTAAAAAAGTAGGGACTCATGCGGCCCGCTTTGGTCTTAAATTCACCAAAGCGCAGCACCCCACAATCCACCGCAAACTGCACAAAATCCTGGGCTAACGCATCTTGCGCCGGGGCTTGTGCCGTGACGCTTGCAACACTCTCTGACATGGGACATTCCTTGTTTAAATTAACTAGCCTTAACCTCAACGGCATCCGCTCTGCCACCACCAAAGGCCTGGAGGCCTGGCTGGTTAAAACTCAACCTGATTGTATTTGTGTGCAGGAGGTCAAGGCGCAGGCGCTGGACGTGCAGGGTCGGTTTGAAGAGTTGGCGGGCCTGAAAGGGCATTTCCACTTTGCCCAGAAAAAAGGCTATTCGGGCGTGGGCGTTTACACCCGACAAGAACCCAGCAGCGTGGTGGTGGGTTACGGCTCGCCTGCGTTTGATTTTGAAGGCCGCTACGTTGAATTGCGCTTTGATACGCTGAGTCGCAAACGCTCGATCATCAGCTGTTACTTTCCCAGTGGTTCGTCAGGAGATGAGCGTCAACTGGCCAAGTTCCGTTTTCTGGAAGAGATGTACCGGCATTTAGAAAAAATCAAGTCTGAACGCGAGTTCATCTTATGCGGCGACATCAACATTGCACATCAGGAAATTGACTTGACCAACTGGAAAGGCAACAAAAAGAACTCCGGCTTTTTGCCTGAAGAACGTCACTGGATGACGACGCTCCTTAACGAAGGCGGGCTGGTCGATGTGTTCCGCCATCTGCATCCCACGGCGACCGACACCGCTTACACCTGGTGGAGCAATCGGGGTCAGGCCTACGCTAAAAACGTGGGCTGGCGCCTGGACTACCACCTGGCGACACCCGCTTTGGCGGCGGGCGCCCGGCTGGCCTCGGTTTACAAAGATGAGAAGTTTTCAGACCACGCGCCGCTCACCATTGACTATGACTGGACGCTTTGAAGCTGAACCACCCCACGGGGCGTGTTCAGGGTGGCGATGAGGTTGGCCGTGCCTGTTTCAACAGTGACGCCGCTCAGTCCGATGGCCTCATAAGCGGCTTGCAGCTTGGTGGCGGTTGGATGTGTCACCACAAGGCTTTGTAGCGTCACGCCCGAGCGCGGCAGGCTGTTTCTGGGGTGCAAGCGCAAAGGCTCGGCGGCATCGGGTTTGCCCCATTGAATCACGCTGGGAAGCGCGCCATCAAACAGACGTTGCCCATCCTCACGCACAGTCATTTGCCATTGCACCAAACCACGCCGCGTATGACGTTTGGCTTGCACGGCGGGGCCGCGATCAATGCCCTGCGTTTTCAAGGCCGTCCGCGCGGCCTGAATGTCGTCGGTATTGACAACAAAATGCACCAGACGCGGCGCAAGGGCGACAGCAGCTTGCAGCGCTGGATCATCCATGTCAAACCAGCGCTTGACGGGGGCATTGGCGGGCCTTTTGGCCGCTGGATTAATCGAAATTATTTCCAGATAGGCCAACGGATAAGCCGGTGTGGCAATTTTAAATAAGCGATTGTGGGTGCCATAAGGCGCCTCTTCAGCCCCTGCACTGGGCGTGATGCCCAAGGTGGCTTCGCACCATTGCACCCCAAGTTCCAGGGTTTGCGCCACGACGACTAGGTGATCAATTTGTGTTTTCATGCGCTGACAATAACAGCAAGCCGGGTTGCCCGGGAGGCTGCTGAAGTGCTGTCAAGCTCCGGCGTTCAGGCCGGAGCGATAGCGCGTGAATGGACGGCGTTAGAGCAGGCGTTCAGGTCGCGTCCATCACCGCACTCAAAAACGACTGGGTACGCTCGTTTTGTGGCGCACCAAAGATTTCTTGCGGCGTGCCTTGTTCGGCAATTTTTCCTTCAGAGAAGAAGCAAACGCGGTCAGCAAACTCACGGGCAAAGCCCATTTGGTGCGTCACCATCAACATGGTGAGATTGTGCTTGTCGCCCAGACGTCGGATGACGTTCAGCACTTCACCGCAGAGTTCCGGGTCAAGCGCCGAGGTGACTTCGTCGAACAACATGATTTCCGGGCGCATGGCCAACGCACGGGCAATTGCCACGCGCTGCTGCTGGCCGCCGGAGAGTTGCGACGGGTAGTGTTTGAGCTTGTCGGACAAGCCCACCATCTCCAACAATTCATCAGCGCGCTCGGTCGCTTCTTTCTTGCTGAGGCCCAAGGCTTTGACCGGTGCTTCAACCACGTTCTGCAATGTCGTCATGTGCGGAAACAGGTTGAAATTTTGAAACACCATGCCAATTTTTCGGCGGCCTTGGCGCTTATAGCCTTCGCTGGCGGGCACCAGAACGCCGTTTTGCTGCATGTGGGTGAGCGGCTCACCGTCCACTTCGATCACGCCTTCGTTGATGCCTTCAAGCATCATCAACACGCGCAATAAAGTGGATTTACCGGAGCCGCTGGGGCCGATGATGGCTACTTTTTCGTTGGGCGCGACGTCCAAGTCCAGGTGGTCGAGGACGGTCAGCGCGCCATAGCGTTTGGTTACGCCGCTAAATCGGATCAGGGGAGAAGTCATAGATTTTTTAATCCTTTAAGGCATCCGTAAATACGCTTCGAGCTTGCGTACCAGTAGCGCGACGACGATGCTGATAATCAGGAAAAATAACCCGGCCATCGTGATCGGTTCGATGTAGCGAAAGGATTGCGAGCCAATGTTCTTGGCCTGTAACATGAGTTCGACCACGGTAATTGCCGACAACACAGGCGTGTCTTTGAACATCGCAATCAGGTAGTTGCCCAAGGCAGGAATAATCGGACGAATCGCCTGCGGCAGCACGATACCGCGATAGGCCGCCCACGGACTCAGGCTCAACGCCTTGGCCGCTTCCCACTGACCACGCGGCACAGCGTTCAAACCAGCCCGATAGACCTCGGCGGTGTAGCAGGCGTAGTGCAGCGCAATACCTAATGTCCCAGCAGTCAAGGCTGATAGAACCAGACCATATTCCGGCATCACATAGAACAGAAAATACAACTGAATCAGCAGCGGCGTACTGCGAACAAACTCAATGACCGCTGTGGCCGGCCACGAAAAAATACGCAGCGGCGCACGACGCATCACCGCCAACACCAGCCCCAGCACCAACGCCAAGGCAAACGCGACAAAAGTGATACCGAGGGTGTACACGGAAGCGCGCAACAACTCGGGCAATATCTGCCAGGCAAACTGCCAGTCAAAAAAGGGCTTGTCCATCACATGCTCCCTCTTCTCAGGCCGCGATTCAGGCGGCGTTCCAACACGCGCATGACCAGATTAATAATCTGTGCGAGGACGAAATAAATCACCAACGTGAGCGTAAAAATCTCACCCGTGCGAAAAGTGGCTTGCACCAACTGGTTGGCGCGAAACGTCAAATCAGCCAGCGTGATGAGCGACACCAGCGAGGTGCCTTTGAGGAGTTCGATCAACAAATTAGTAGCCGGTGGAATCGCCTTGGCCAGCGCCTGCGGTAACACAATGCCAAGAAAGCGATGCAGGGGCGGAATATTCAACGCAATAGCCGCTTCAATCTGGCCGCGTGGCACAGAGGCCAGCGCCCCGCGCATCACCTCGGCCCCGTAAGCGCCGATGTTCAGGCCCAAGCCCAGCACGGCGACCGCAAACGGCGTTAACGTCAGGTTGAACGGCGGCAGCGGGAGCACAAAGAACAGCCAGAACAATTGAACCAGCAGCGAAGTGCCGCGAAACACCTCGATGTAGATATTGGCCAGCCAGCGCAGCCCGCGCCACGGCGACATTTTGGCCAGCGCCGCAAACAGTGCCAGCGCCACAGCCAGCAGCGCCGCCAAAGCGGTAATGCGAATAGTAATTGCCGTCCCCTCCAGCAGGAGCGGCAAGAGATCACTCATCGTGTGGGCCTGTTACTGCTGGGCGATGTCTTGAACAGTTTTGGTGGTGAGGTTGGATTTATCGAAGCCAAAGGGCGCGACCAGCTTCATGTGTTCTTCACTGCCAAGCCACGTTTTAAGCACCGTGTTGACCGCGTCGCGCAGGTCTTGATCGTCTTGACGGAAAGCCAAAGCACCGTAGCCGGTGTGCGCTGGATCGTCCACAAAATCAGTGATGGCTTCAACTCTTTTGCCACCCTTCTTGGCTAAATCTTTCATCGTCAGTTGCGTGCCAACAGCGGCGTGTGCTCGCCCGGTGCGCACGGCTTGCAACTGCGAAATAGTGTTGGGCACTTGCATGATCTGGCTATCAGGAATGCCAGCATCACGCGCATAGGCGTATTCCGCCGTACCCGACATGATGGCCAGTTTGACTTTGCTGTCTTTCAGAATGCTGGCGTAGCTGTTGAGTTTTTTGGGATTGCCTTTGGCCACCAGCAGCGTGTCGCCAATTTGGTAATGCGGGTCGGTGAACAAGACCTGCGTCAGACGCTCGGGTGTGACGTACATGCCTGCAGCAATGACATCGAAACGACCGGCGAGCAGACCGGGAATCAGGCCACCCCATTCGGTCAACACGGCATCAATTTTCGTGACACCAATTTTCTCAAAAACAACTTTGGAAATTTCAGGTGATTCGCCGGTCACAACCCCGCTGGGCAAGGTGTAGGCGAACGGCGCTTCGTTGGCATAACCGATGCGAATCTCGCCGGTGCGTTGCACACGCTCCAGCGTAGTTTCAGCGCTGGCCGTCGTTGTGATTCCGATAGCAGCGGCAGCGATTAAAGCTACGGCGGCGGGCATTTTAAATAGTGTTTTCATATTTGAATTTACAAAAGTTAACGGATCTGAAAATCGTCCACCGCAAGCCTTTTATCCTACTGCATGTTGGTTTTTATGCATTTTTGACATATTTTTTTCTCCTCACTTGAGTGCGGATTTAGTCCTTGAAAAGGATTGAGCGGTTCGCTATTAGGCAGGGTTTTCCGGAATTTTATTTGGTTTTAAAGCACATAAAATGATAAACATTGATGTGAAAAATCAAAGTTGTTTTAAAAATTATAAAAAACAACTTTTCACAATTCCTTTAAAAGTGGAGTTCTTATGCCAACAACCCCGTTACCTTGTGTCATGCGCCGACACCTAAACAAACCCTTGCAATTTCTAACCGAATTGATATTATTTTTTACTTTGGCCTTGATGTCTGGCGCCGTCTCAGCCCAGGAAACACAGGGGTTTGATGCCAAGGTCAACGCCGTCTTTGCCGCCTCTACCGGCTGGTTTGTTCATCTGGTTTTTGCCTCGTTGCCCGGCACCAACTTTCCTTGGATTGTGATGTGGTTGGTGGTGGCGGCGACTATCTTCACGCTGTATTTCAGGTTCATTCAAGTCAGCGCTTTTGGGCATTCCATCTCGCTGATCAAAGGCGACTATGCCGACCCGAATGACAAAGGCGAGGTCAGTCATTTTCAGGCCTTGGCAACGGCACTTTCAGGCACGGTTGGCCTTGGCAATATCGCCGGGGTCGCGGTGGCCGTGGGTATTGGTGGCCCGGGGGCAACGTTCTGGATGATTCTTGCAGGCCTGCTCGGCATGGCGGCCAAATTCACCGAGTGCACGCTGGCCGTGAAATACCGCAATGAGTACGCAGACGGCACGGTCTCGGGTGGCCCGATGTACTACATGACCAAAGGCTTTGCCGAGCGCGGTTTGCCCGGTGGCCGACTCATGGCGATTTTGTTTTCTATTTTTTGTATTGGCGCCAGTCTGGGCGCGGGCAACATGTTTCAGGCCAATCAAGCCCATGCGCAGTTGGTCAACATTACGGGAGGTGCCAACAGCGTTCTGGCGGGTAACGGCTGGATCACCGGTTTGATCATGGCGACGATGGTATTTGCTGTGATCGTGGGTGGCATCAAATCAATTGCGACGATTACCGGGAAAATTGTTCCGGTCATGGGCATTCTTTATGTCGGTGCTGCACTGATCGTGATTGGTATTAACTACGACAAAATAGGTTGGGCTTTTGGCCAAATCTATGACGGTGCCTTCACCGGATTAGGCGTCGCCGGGGGCTTTGTTGGCGCCTTGATTCAGGGTTTCAGGCGGGCTGCATTTTCCAATGAAGCTGGCGTGGGTTCAGCGGCAATTGCACACGCCGCTGTCAGAACCAAGGAACCGGTTACTGAAGGCGTCGTCTCCCTGATGGAGCCTTTCATCGACACCGTTGTGGTCTGCACCATGACCGCGTTGGTAATTGTTATCTCGGGCGTTCTCACGCTGGAGGGAGCTACTGGAAACTATCTTATTGAAGGCGGTCGGATCGTCACGACCAGTGGCGTGGCCGGTGTTGAGTTGACCTCGCTGGCTTTCGCGCAAGGACTGAGTTGGTTTCCTTATGTGTTGGCCTTGGCGGTTCTTTTGTTTGCTTTCTCAACCATGATCTCGTGGTCTTACTATGGCCTCAAAGCCTGGACTTATCTGGTCGGAGAGGGCAAGAAACGCGAGCTGATTTTCAAGCTGGTTTTTTGTCTGTTTGTCGTGATTGGTGCAGCGGCGCAACTCGGCGCGGTAATCGACTTCTCGGACGCCATGATCTTCTCGATGGCGGTGGTAAATATCATTGCCCTTTACCTGTTGATGCCCGTCGTGAAGCGCGAGGCAAATTCCTACTTTGCGCGGTTGCGTTCGGGTGAAATCAGCAAGGCCCAAGTCCATGAATAGGCGTGTTATGAATCTCAAACAGACCGAGGCCGTCCACCAAAAATAGCGCTGCCCACGCGCACCATCGTGCTGCCTGCGTGGATGGCGGCTTCCATATCGGCGCTCATGCCGATTGACAAGGTATCAAGCGCCAGACCTTCTGCATTCAACGCGTCAAAGACAGCCTTGACACGGGCGAACATAGCACAAGCGGCGGCGAAATCAGGGGCGGGTTCGGGGATGCTCATCACGCCGCGCAAACGCAAATTTGGCAGACTGGCGACTTGCTGCGCCAACGCGAGCGCCTCAGCAGGCAACACGCCGGATTTGGTGTCACCGCCATCGACGTTGACTTGAATACACACTTGCAGCGGCGGCAAATCAGCGGGCCGTTGCTCGCTCAAACGCTGTGCGGTTTTCAGCCGATCCACGGTGTGAACCCAGTCAAAATTTGCAGCCACCAGTCGCGTCTTGTTGCTCTGAATCGGGCCGATGCAGTGCCACTCAATTGGCGGCTGGGTCAAGTGCCGCAATTGGGCTATTTTTTCGACGGCTTCTTGAATGTAGTTTTCGCCAAAAGCAGTTTGCCCGGCACTGTAGGCCTCAACGACGGCGTCTGCGCCAAAGGTTTTGGAAACTGCCAGCAAGGTTACGTCGTGGCTGGCACGGCCTGCGCCCTGGCACGCCGCTGCCATGCGGGCACGAACGGTTTGGAGATGGGTTTGAATCATGGTCATAATTAATGTAAGCGTAACAAACGACAAGGGACTTTGTGGATATCACTCAATTACTAGCTTTTAGCGTCAAGAACAAGGCCTCTGACTTGCACCTCTCCGCGGGCCTGCCACCCATGATTCGGGTGCATGGCGATATGCGGCGCCTCAACGTGGAGCCGCTGGATCACAAAATGGTGCATTCCATGGTGTACGACATCATGAATGACACACAGCGCAAAGTTTTTGAAGAATTTCTGGAAATCGACTTTTCATTTGAAATTCAGGGTCTAGCCCGGTTTCGGGTCAATGCGTTTAACCAGAACCGGGGCGCGGGTGCCGTATTTCGAACCATTCCCAGCAAAATTCTGACGCTGGAGCAGTTGAATGCGCCCAAGATTTTTTCGGATCTGGCGTTGAAACCACGCGGTATGGTGCTGGTCACCGGCCCCACAGGTTCGGGTAAATCGACCACGTTGGCGGCTATGGTCAACTTTCTGAATGAGACGGAATGCGGCCATATTTTGACGGTGGAAGACCCCATTGAGTTTGTGCATGAGTCCAAAAAATGTTTGATCAGTCAGCGCGAAGTTGGCCCGCACACTTTGAGTTTTGCCGCTGCCCTGCGCTCGGCACTGCGGGAAGATCCGGACGCCATCATGGTGGGCGAAATGCGGGATCTGGAAACCATCCGTCTGGCAATGACGGCGGCAGAAACCGGGCACTTGGTGTTTGGCACGCTGCACACGTCGAGCGCGGCCAAAACCATCGACCGGATCATTGACGTGTTTCCGGCGGACGAGAAAGAAATGGTGCGCGCCATGTTGTCCGAGTCCTTGCAGGCCGTGATTTCGCAAACGTTGTGCAAAACCAAAGATGGTCAAGGCCGGGTGGCGGCGCACGAAATCATGCTGGGCACCAACGCGATTCGCAACCTGATCCGTGAGGCCAAAGTGGCACAGATGTATTCCAGCATTCAGACCGGCAACAGCGTGGGCATGCAAACGCTGGATCAAAATTTGACCGACTTGGTCAAGCGCAACCTCATTACGCCCGCCGAGGCGCGTACCAAAGCCAAAATCCCTGAAAACTTTCCAGGCTAATCGCTTCTCATTTTTAGGAATCAGTCATGGAACTCGATCAAGCCAGTAAATTTGTCAACGACCTTTTGAAGCTGATGAGCAGTCGCAACGGCAGTGATTTGTTCATCACGGCGGATTTTCCGCCAGCCGTCAAAGTCGATGGCAAGATCACCAAGGTGTCGCCCCAACCCCTCACCGCAGCGCACACGCTGGCGCTGACGCGCTCAGTCATGAATGACCGTCAGGTGGCCGAGTTTGAGCGCACCAAGGAATGCAACTTTGCCATCGCGCCAGCCGGTCTGGGCCGCTTTCGGGTTAACGCGTTTGTGCAGCAAGGCAAGGTCGGCATGGTGTTGCGGGTGATTCCGTTGACGGTGCCCACGATTGACGGTCTGGGCGTGCCGGAAATTCTGAAAGAGGTAGTCATGGCCAAGCGTGGGCTGTGCATTATGGTGGGCGCCACTGGCTCCGGCAAATCGACCACGCTGGCGGCGATGGTGGACTGGCGTAACGCCAATTCTTACGGTCACATCATCACCATTGAAGATCCGATTGAGTTTGTGCATCCCCACAAAAATTGCGTGGTGACGCAGCGCGAGGTAGGCATCGACACCGACAGCTGGGGCGCCGCCCTGAAAAACACCTTGCGCCAAGCGCCAGATGTGATTTTGATGGGCGAACTGCGTGACCGCGAAACCATGGAACATGCCGTCGCTTTTGCAGAAACCGGCCATTTGTGCCTAGCCACCTTGCACGCCAACAGCGCGAATCAGGCGCTGGACCGCATCATCAACTTCTTCCCGGAAGAGCGGCGCACACAGCTTTTGATGGACTTGTCTCTCAACCTCAAAGCGTTGGTCTCGCAACGGTTAGTTCCCAAGCAGGACGGCAAAGGTCGGGCGGCAGTGGTCGAGATCATGCTCAACACGCCGCTGGTTTCAGACATGATCTTCAAAGGTGATGTATCCGGCATTAAAGAAATCATGAAGAAAAGCCGTAACCTTGGGATGCAAACCTTTGACCAAGCCCTATTTGACGCCTATGAGAACAGCCTGATTACCTATGAAGATGCCCTGCGAAATGCAGATTCCTTAAACGACCTGCGCCTGCAGATCAAACTCAACAGCCAGCGCGGCAGTGCACAAGACTTGAACGCCGGGACTGAAAACTTTGCCATCCTATGACTACCACCAACACCTCTGTCAGCGTCAATATCAACGCTAAAACTTATGCGCTAACCCCCGCCCGGCGGGTGGCTTTTCTGGGGCTGGGCGTGATGGGCTACCCCATGGCCGGGCACTTGGCGCGGGCGGGTCACCAAGTCACGGTTTACAACCGCACCGACGCCAAAGCAATCGCCTGGTGCACCGAGTTTGGCGGCCACCGTGCAGCCACCCCGCGACTGGCCGCGCAACAAGCCGATCTGGTTTTTTGCTGCGTGGGCAACGACGATGATTTGCGTAGCGTCACGCTAGGCGCCGACGGCGCATTTGCCGGCATGGAACCCGGAGGCGTGCTGACAGATCACACCACGGCCTCTGTCAGCGTGGCCCGTGAGCTTTATGGTGCGGCCAAAAATTTAGGCCTGAAGTTTGTGGACGCTCCCGTGTCGGGCGGTCAAGCGGGCGCTCAAAATGGACAACTCACGGTGATGTGTGGCGGCGACCAAGCGGCTTTTGACGTGGTGCAGCCGGTGGGTCTGGCTTTCTCCAAAGCCTTCACGCTGCTGGGTGCCAGTGGTGCCGGTCAGCTCGCCAAGATGGTGAATCAGATTTGTATTGCCGGTCTGGTGCAAGGTTTGAGCGAAGCCATTGCCTTCGGCCAACAAGCCGGTTTGGATATGAACCAAGTGCTTGACGTGATTGGCAAGGGTGCCGCGCAAAGCTGGCAGCTCGACAACCGAGGTAAGACCATGGTGGCCGACAAGTTTGATTTTGGCTTTGCCGTGGACTGGATGCGCAAGGACTTGGGGCTGGTGCTCGATGAGGCCAAGCGCAACGGGGCACGTTTACCCGTCACCGCGCTGGTTGACCAGTTTTATGCCGATGTGCAGCACATGGGCGGCCAGCGCTGGGACACGTCCAGCCTGATCAAGCGGCTGCGTTAATTCGGGATTTTTACAGCGGAGTCGTTGCCGGAACCGGCTTGGGCAGCAAGTTCTGCAACTCTTCTTCGCTGATGAGTTCCAGAACACGCACCACTTTTTGAACCCCGCCGGTGCTACGAACTACCTCCGTGGCCCGATCTGCCTCGCGCAGGGTGACGCGCCCCATCAGATAAGTGGTGCCACGCTCGGTGACCACTTTGAATGAGTTGGCAAACAGATCTTTGGCATCTATCAAGCGGGCCTTGACGCGCCCGGTGACCAGCGTATCAGAGGTGCGCTGTGTAAGAGTGGCGTTACCCAGCACACTGGTTTCATTGACGATGGCTCGTACATTTTCTACCCGGGATACAACGATCTCGACCAATTGTTTGTCTTGAGCGCTGGGCACTTCACCGGTTAATAACACTTGCCGGTTGTAGCTGGTCACGTTGACGTGAACGCGCTCGCCCAAGTGTTCGCGAATGCCATTGGCCGCGCGTAACTCAATGCTTTCATCTTCAATTTGTATGCCTGCTGTGCGGCGGTCAGTGGCCATGATGGAGCCGACAACAACGCCCCCAATAATGACGGGCGCACAGGCACTCAGGGCGCCACCCAGGCTCATGGTTAGCAGCACTGTGGTTACGAATTTTCGAGTTAAAAATTTCAAACTTAAATCTCCTGGTCGCCGAGCAATTGGGCATCGACCGCATCACAAATGCAGTGCAAGGCCAGAATGTGGACTTCTTGAATGCGGGCGGTGCGTTCATGGGGCACACAAATATGCACGTCGGTGTCGCGCAAAGCCTGTGCCATCTTGCCGCCGCCGTTGCCGGTCAAGCCGACCACGACCATCTCGCGCTCATGCGCGGCTTCAATGGCGGCCAGCACGTTGGCAGAATTGCCGCTGGTTGAGATAGCCAGCAATACATCGCCCGGTTGCCCCAAAGCCCGCACCTGACGCGAAAAAATGACGTTGAAGTCATAGTCGTTGGCGATGGCTGTGATGATGGAACTGTCGGTGGTGAGGGCAATGGCCGCCAGCTCAGGACGTTCACGCTCGTAACGCCCGACAAATTCGGCTGAGAAATGCTGGGCATCAGCCGCTGAACCGCCATTGCCGCAGGCCAGCACTTTGCCGCCGCCAATCACGCAAGTCAGCATGGCTTGCACGGCCTCGGCAATAGGCCTGCTCAAGGACTGCGCTGACTGGTATTTCAGGTCGGCGCTATCAATAAAATGTTGTTGAATACGTTGCTCGATCATGAGTCGATGATACCTGCCGTCGGGGTTTCAAATTGTGCGCTGCCGCAAGCCCCGGTTAGCCGACATCAAAAGCGGCCTGGAGCCACTCGATGGCGCCATTTTCCAGTAGCACCACATCAAAGCGACACGGGGGAGGCTCGCCACGCAGATGCATGAGGTAGTGGCGCGCCGCAAAAATAATGCGTTGTTGCTTGGCGTTGTTGATGCTGGCGCCCGCCCCACCATGACGGGCATTTTTGCGTTGTCGTACCTCGACAAAAACACAGGTGCCATCGGGCGTCCGCATGATCAGATCTATTTCTCCGCCACCACGTCCCTGCGTCCGATAATTGCGTTCTAAAAGGTGCAAATGCGCTTGCTGCAAGTAATGCAGCGCCGCATCTTCGCCCGCATCGCCGACCTGTTTGGTTGTGCGGGGTGGCGCTATCGTTTTAATTTGAGGGAACCCCATTGACTTCTATTTATGCCTCTGCCTATGTTTCTGCCTTGCGTGCCGCGCTTGAGGCGGCGGGTGGTCAGAATTATCCACCCGGCGCGCTCTACGTTGTCGCCACGCCGATTGGCAATCTGGCTGACATCACGCTACGGGCGCTGCATGTGCTCGGCTTGGCCGACACCATTGCCTGTGAGGACACGCGCCACACCCAAGCTTTGCTGCGTGCTTACGGCATTGACAAATCAAGCGCGCAATTGCTGGCTGTGCATCAGCACAACGAGGCTGAAGCGGCACAAACGGTGATTGACCGACTGCGCCAAGGTCAGCGCATCGTCTATGCCAGCGATGCCGGCACGCCCGCTATCAGCGACCCGGGTGCCCGGTTGGTCGCTGCGGTACGTCTGGTCGATTTGCCCGTGGTGCCACTGCCAGGGGCCAGCAGCGTGACCACTATTTTGAGTGTGGCTGGCGTTGCGGACGAGGGCGGCCAGCATGGTGCGTTTGTATTTGCCGGTTTCTTGTCCTCCAAATCAACCGAACGCGCCACGGCCATTGAAGCCTTGCGCGTTGAGCCTCGGGCAGTGGTGTTGCTGGAGGCGCCGCATCGGATTGAAGCGCTGGCCACTGCGCTGGCAACTTTGGAGGCCCGCCCCCTCACGATTGGGCGTGAGTTGACCAAACAGTTTGAAGAAATTGCAACTTTCAGCGCAGCGAGTTTTCCCGGCTGGCTAGCGGCGAACCCTAACCGTTTGCGTGGCGAGTTTGCCTTGGTGCTGCACCCGGCTCAAAACGTGGTCGATACCGGCCCGGATACGCGTGTGTTGAAGTTGCTTTTGGCGCAGCTGCCGCTTAAAACGGCCGTGAAACTGACCGCTGACATCACCGGCGAATCCCGTAATGCTTTGTACCAGCTGGCGCTGGCTATGAAAGAAGCTTGAAAAAAACCCGTCATGCGGTGTGCCATGCGGGTTTGGATTCATTGGTGCGGCTGGCGGGGATCGAACCCACGACCCTTGGCTTCGGAGGCCAATACTCTATCCACTGAGCTACAGCCGCAAACTCAAGGCTGCATTGTAAGGGCTTTAACAAAGGCGCCCGCTATAATTAAAAGCTGCTTTCACCGCACTGCTTTTTAGAGGATTTCATGAGCGATAACACCACCCCGCCAGCTCACGACAAGGTCCACAGTGGCCCTGTCAAAACGCCCAAGCAACTGCTGCTGACCGTTTTCTTTTCGTTTGTCGCGCCTATTTTTATAATGATCGGCTTGGTGTATTACGTCACAGCCAGCCCTCAACCTGCTGCAGGCACCGGTAATCCCGAAAAAGCCCTGGCTGCCAGAATTCAAAAAATCGGGATGATTGAAATCCGTGATGCCAACCGTGAACTTAAAGGCGGGGAAGAGGTTTACAACGCGCAATGCTCGGCTTGCCATGCAGTTGGTCTGCTTGGTTCGCCCAAGTTTGGTGACGCAGTGGCTTGGGGTCCGCGTATCAAAACAGGCTACGAGTTGCTCCTGACTTCGGCTGTCAAAGGAAAAAATGCCATGGGCGCCCAAGGCGGTGGTGCCTTTGAAGACTTGGAAATCGGTCGGGCGGTGGTTTATATGGCCAATGCTGCCGGCGCCACGTTTGACGAACCCGCTGCACCGGTTGCAGTTGCTGAAACAGCGCAGTAAAACAAGGCGAGCTGTTCAGCGGTTCTCGAAAAGCTGGTCATTGGCCAGCTTTTTTTTGACTCTATGCGGCTTGGGGCTGGGTCACGTAAGCAAATTTCGTTGGTAAATCAGCGGACAAAACGTCTTGTGGCACCCACAGGCCCTGCTCGACGGCATTGCCGACCTGGTTCACATCCATCGTGTGTACCAGCCCAAATCCGATAGTCGTTGCCAGATAGACCCGTCCTTGTTCATCCAGCAAACAATCCAGCACACGGGCCGCTTGCCCGGTGTGGGACTGAACTGAAAAGTTATCCTGTACGCGCCAGATCAGCGGCGTGGCTTCCAGTTCGACATAAACGCGCTGCGGGCCGTTCTGGAAAAACCATTGACCCTGGGTATCCGGCTCGTAATTACGGTGAATAAAGTCAACCAATTTTTCATGCTTTACCTGGGCACCTTTGCTCTGCGGCGTGCCGCTGATAAAAGGCCCCAAAGCTTGTGCTTGTTCGTCGCGCATATACCAGTTGCCGCGCGCATCCAGACCCAGCCAGCCATAGCAGGCGGGCACATGGGGCCATTTGACCAGCGCTTGTTTAACGATGTCGTCCATGGTTACCTTTCAGGTGTGTAAAGGGGTTGGAATATGTGAGGCCAGCCAATGACCGACCGCCTCAGGCATGGCGTGCACATGACCCGGGATCGCGCCTTTTGGAAAGCCGACATGGCCGCCGTGAGCAGGCTGCCACAGGGTAACTTGACGGCCAACCTCTTGAGGTCGGGGCAGGCTCCAGGCGGGCACAAAGGGATCGTTGCGCGCATTGAGCACCAAAGTGGGCACGCGTATGTGATGCAAATGTGGTTTGGCCGAAGCGCGTGCCCAGTAATCTTGCGTGTTTTTGAAACCATGCAGGGGGGCTGTGAACACGTTGTCAAACGCATACAGGTCGCGTGCGGCGTGCAAAGTTTCGGCTTTGAATAAACCGGGGTGCTGTGCCAGTTTTTTCAGGGCTTTGGGCTTCATGGTGTTTAAAAACAGGCGTGTATAGACCTGTCGGTTAAATCCACGTCCTATCGCAGCGCCACTGGCGGCAAGATCAAGCGGCGCTGATACGCTGGCTAAGGCGTTCACGACGCGGGTTGCCTGTTCGCCCATTTCTTCAGCCCAACGCAAGAGTGCATTACCGCCCAACGAAATACCAACGGCCACCAGCGCGCCCTGATGCTGCTGGTGCAGGCGCTGCAAAATCCAGTCAATCTCCTCAAAATCACCTGAATGGTAGGCCCGTGGCCCCCGGTTTAGCGTGCCGCTGCAACCCCGAAAATGCGGCACGGCAAAGGAAAAGCCGTGCGTGCGGGCGAAGTCGGCAAAGGCTTGAGCGTAGTGACTGCCCGATGACCCCTCCAGTCCATGAAACATCACCAGTAAAGGGCTGCCAGGCGCGGCTTGTAGCCAATCCACGTCAATGAAGTCCGCATCCGGCGTGATCCAGCGTTCACGTCGGTAGTGCACCGGCTCGCCCATGACCCGGCGTGAATACAACGCCGGCCAGATGGTTTGCAACTGACCCCCCGGCAACCAAGGCGGCGCTTCATAATTCATGATTTTTAATGCAGGACATAGGGTGCGGCATTGGCCTCCTGCGCTTCTTGCCGGGTTGTGGGACTGGCGTGGTGCAGCACCATCCGCCACCCTTGCGGGGTTTTTTGGTACACGTTGGTGGCGATCACAAAAGCTTCGCGGGCGCCCTCGTCAGTCAATAACTCAATACGTTCAAAAACGTTGTGAATAGCGCTCACCAAGGTCTGAATCTTGCGGGTTCCTTGAGGCCATGCCTGAATGCGCCCATTGGCAAACATGGCGTCAAAGGCAGTGCGAATAGCCTCCACTCCGAGCAGTCGCGGGCCGCCTGGATGCACGCACATAATCTCGTCTTCGTCTGCCCAGCAGGCCATCAGCTTTTCCAGATCAGCGGTTTGCAGGGCTTCGTAAAATGCCGCTTCAATAGCATCGGCAGAGTCGCCGATGAGGGATGCTTGTTTGTTGGCTTTGATCATGGTCATGAGTTTGTAAATAGTAATCTTGATTTTGCCGCCATTTCAGCAGCGTCTGTTCGTCTGTTCGTTTGTGCTACCGTTGCGCCCGATAAGTTGGAGAATATTTTTATGACACGCTGGTTTCTGATCCTCATCACCGCACTTGGCCTAACCGGTTGCGGTTACAACGATTTTCAACGCCTTGATGAACAAACCAAGTCGGCTTGGAGTGAGGTGCTTAATCAGTACCAACGCCGCGCTGACCTGGTGCCCAACATCGTGGCAACGGTCAAAGGTGAAGCCGCGTTTGAGCAAGAGACGCTCACTCAGGTGATTGAAGCGCGCGCCAAGGCGACATCGATTCAAGTCACACCAGAAACGCTGAACGATCCTCAGGCATTCCAGAAATTCCAGGCGGCTCAAGGTGCGTTAGGTTCAGCGTTGAGTCGTTTGATGGCGGTGTCGGAGCGTTATCCCAACCTGAAAGCCAATCAGGGTTTTTCAGATTTGAGGGTGCAACTTGAAGGCACTGAGAATCGTGTCACCGTAGCCCGCAACCGCTATATCCAGGCCGTACAAGACTACAACGTGTTGTCGCGCAGTTTCCCCACTAATTTGACAGCCATGGTGTTTGGTTATCCGCCCAAACCCTCATTTACAGTACAAAACGAAGCCGCTATCTCCGCCCCACCCGTGGTTGATTTCAATAAAAAGTAAATTTTTACGTCTGTTGTTTTGAAAATTTTCATATTGTTTTTATCCTGTTCATCACTGATTGGCGTTGCGCTACTTCGCTGGTTGGTGATGATGAGTGGCGCTCTTTTGTTCGCCCTTTCCCCCGCTTTGGCGCAGCTTGCCGTGCCAGCGCTGACCGCGCATGTGGTGGAGACCACGGGCACGCTGAATGCCCAGCAAGTGCAGCAACTTGAAAGCAAACTCAGCGCGTTTGAGAAAAGCAGCGGCGCGCAAGTCGTGCTGCTGTTGGTGCCCACCACACAACCCGAAGATATTGCCAGCTATGCCAACCGGGTTGCCAATGACTGGAAGATTGGCCGCAAAGACATCGGTGACGGCTTGCTGGTGATCGTCGCCATTAATGATCGCACGGTGCGCCTTGAAGTGGCTAAAACGCTGGAAGGTGCCATCCCTGATCTGGCGGCTAAACGCATCATTGAACAAGCCATCACGCCGCGTTTCAAACAAGGCGATTTTGCCGGTGGACTGGATGCGGGTGCTGATCAAATCATGGCGCTGATTAAAGGGGAGGCGTTACCGGCCCCGAAGGCAGGGAACAAGCAGAATCAAGAAGGGGGTTTCAACTGGAATGAAGTCGCTGTTTTAATGTTTTTTGCCGTGCCTGTCATGGGTTCCGTAGCCCGCAACATTTTGGGCAGTAAGTTGGGCGCTGTGGCAACCGGTGGCGTTGTTGGCGTGCTCGCTTTACTGCTCACCTCCAGCTTCCTGATCGCCGGTCTGGGTGCCATTGCTGCCCTCGTTTTCACGCTTTTCTCCACTGTCGCGCGTAGTTCCGGGCGTTCAGGTTGGGGATCAGGAGGCGGGGGATCTGGCGGTGGTTTTAGTGGTGGCAGTGGTGGCTTCGGCTCAGGCGGGGGTGGTGATTTTGGTGGCGGTGGCGCTTCAGGAAAATGGTAATGTTGAACCGTATCCAACGAACTTTAAAACATGCCTGGCTGGATGAATCCACCACGAGACGTGCCATCCCGATAGATAGTCTGCAGCGTTTACAGCAACGGGTGACGGCTAGTGAGCAACGCCACGCAGGTGAAATCCGAATTTATGTTGAGGCGGGTTTGCCCCTGAGTTATCTCTGGCGCGATGCCTCAACGTCGCAAATTACCCGTGACAGAGCGTTGGCCATGTTCAGCAAACTTCGGGTCTGGGACACGGCTCAAAATAACGGGGTGTTGATTTACTTGCTGTTGGCTGAACATGCCATTGAACTGGTCGCGGACCGAGGCTTGAGTGAAGTCGTTGAGCCGCAGGTTTGGCAAACGATGGTTGAGCGGATGCGGACGGCGTTTCAACAGGGTCAATTTGAGGACGGACTCACCCACGCGCTGGAAGAAGTATCAACCCTGCTGGTCGCCCATTTCCCACTCAAAGCCGGTGAAACAAATCCAAATGAACTTTCTGATCGACCTGTTTTGAACTGAGTCAGTATGAGCTATGCACAGGGTTGCGGCTCGACACTGGCTCGCTACAGGGCATAAAAAAAGCCCGATTCAGTGAAGAACGAGGCTTTTGAAATGATTGATCGTCAGGCCAATCAAGTTGTCATCTTTTCTGGCGGAACTTGCGCAAGGCGGCGATTTGGGCTGCCATGACGAGTAGTTCTGATTGCGCACGGGCAATATCAAGCTCACCTTTGGCGTTTTTGAGTGCTTCTTCCGCCAAGGCTTTGGCCGCATTGGCTTTTTCGTCGTCCAGATCCTTGCCGCGAACAGCCGTGTCAGACAACACGGTCACGCAGCTGGGCTGAACTTCAAGAATGCCGCCAGCGACAAAGACGAATTCTTCGCTGCCATCAGCATTTTCAATCCGCACAGAACCCGCCTTGATGCGCGTGATCAGCGGTGTGTGGCGTGGATAAATGCCCAGTTCACCGTCTTCACCCGGCAGAGACACAAAGCGTGCTTCGCCAGAGAAAATCAGTTCTTCAGCACTGACCACATCGACATGGATGGTGTTCATGGTGTTCCTAATCAGTTGTCAACCCTGCCTGCCGCAGCGGGCACGGTTGACAAGGGTTTTACATTTTCTTGGCTTTTTCGAATGCTTCGTCAATCGTGCCAACCATGTAGAACGCTTGCTCAGGCAGGTGGTCGCACTCGCCAGCCACAATCATCTTGAAGCCGCGAATCGTTTCAGCTAAGCTGACGTATTTACCGGGTGAGCCGGTGAACACTTCGGCCACATGGAACGGTTGAGACAGAAAACGTTGAATCTTGCGTGCGCGGGCCACGGCCAATTTGTCATCCGGTGCCAACTCATCCATGCCCAAAATAGCAATAATGTCGCGCAGTTCTTTGTAACGTTGCAAGGTGCCTTGCACCGCACGGGCAGTTTCGTAATGGTCTTGACCGACCACCAGCGGATCAAGCTGACGGCTGGTGGAGTCCAGTGGATCCACAGCGGGGTAAATACCCAGCGATGCAATGTCACGGCTCAACACCACAGTGGAATCCAAGTGGGCAAAAGTGGTGGCAGGGCTTGGATCGGTCAAGTCATCGGCAGGCACGTAAACGGCTTGGATGGAGGTGATCGAACCCACTTTGGTGGAGGTGATGCGTTCTTGCAAACGGCCCATTTCTTCGGCCAGTGTGGGCTGATAACCCACGGCTGAAGGCATACGGCCCAACAGTGCAGACACTTCAGTACCGGCCAAAGTGAAGCGATAAATGTTGTCCACAAAGAACAGCACGTCTTTGCCTTCATCACGGAAAGATTCCGCGATGGTCAAACCCGTCAGGGCCACGCGCAAGCGATTTCCTGGAGGCTCATTCATCTGACCGTAAACCATGGCGACCTTGGATTCTTCAAGGTTCTCAAGATTCACAACGCCGGAATCAGCCATTTCGTGATAGAAGTCATTGCCTTCACGGGTGCGCTCACCCACACCGGCAAACACGGACAAGCCGCTGTGTGCCTTGGCGATGTTGTTGATGAGTTCCATCATGTTCACGGTCTTGCCCACGCCAGCGCCGCCGAACAAACCCACTTTGCCGCCCTTGGCGAACGGACAAATCAAGTCAATCACCTTAATGCCGGTTTCCAGCAATTCTTGGGAAGGATTGAGTTCGTCGTAAGAAGGGGCTTTACGGTGAATTGATGCGGTTTTTGTTGCCGTCACTGGACCACGTTCGTCAATGGGCGCGCCCAGCACGTCCATGATGCGCCCCAGGGTTGCTTTGCCGACTGGAACCATGATGGTTTGAGCGGTATTTTGAACGATCATGCCGCGGCGCAAACCGTCGGAAGAACCCAGCGCAATGGTACGAACGATGCCATCGCCCAACTGTTGTTGCACTTCGAGGGTCAAAGTGGAACCATCCATCTTGAGCGCATCATAAATCTTGGGCATCTTGTCGCGTGGAAATTCCACGTCAACCACCGCACCGATACACTGAACAATCTTGCCTTGGACTTGAGCCATTTTTTGCTCCAAAAAATATTACGTTGAAACTGCCGCAGCACCCGCGACGATTTCCGAAAGTTCTTTCGTAATCGCGGCCTGACGCGTCTTGTTGTAGATCAGCTTGAGCTCGTCAATCACGGTACCGGCGTTGTCAGTGGCTGACTTCATGGCCACCATGCGTGCCGATTGCTCGGACGCCATGTTCTCGGCCACTGCCTGATACACGAGCGCTTCTACGTAGCGGATCAACATATCGTCGATCACGGTCTGCGCATCAGGCTCATAGATGTAATCCCATCCGTGCTTGGTGCCCGTTGTGGATTCACTGGCTTGCATCTCGGCCTGCATCGTGCTGCCCGATAACGGCAGCAGTTGCTGGACAACAGGCTCTTGCTTCATGGTGTTGATGAAGCGCGTGTAGCACAGAAAGACCGAATTAACTTCTCCCCGAACATAAGCGTCCAGCACCACCTTGACAGGACCAATCAGCTTTTCCAGGTGAGGCGTGTCACCGAGTTGTGTCGCATGTGAGACCACTTTAGCCCCAATACGAGTCAGAAAGCCCAGTCCCTTGTTGCCAATCGCGACCGCTTGCGTGGAGATGCCCTCGGCTTGCAAGTCGCGCAACTTTTGAGTCACCCCTCGCAACACGTTGGTGTTCATCCCGCCGCACAGCCCCTTGTCTGTGGTCACCACAATCATGCCCGCAGACTTGGCGTCGTTGGTTTTCATGAAAGCGTGAACATATTCAGGGTTGGCCTGGCCCAAATTAGCAGCGATATTGCGGATTTTTTCGCTATAAGGGCGAGCGGCACGCATCCGCTCTTGCGCTTTGCGCATTTTGCTGGCGGCCACCATTTCCATGGCCTTTGTGATTTTCTTGGTGTTTTCCACCGATTTGATCTTGCCGCGTATTTCCTTACCTGCTGCCATGAATGCCTCCTTGTGCCGTCAGTTGCGGGTCAAGCAAACGACTTCTTGAACGCGGTGACTGCAGCTGTCATTTCAGCTTCAGCATCCTTGTCCATTGCCTTGTCCGCTTCGAGTTTTGCCAGCAGGGCTGCGTGCTTGTCTTTCAGGAAAGCATGGAGACCGTGTTCAAAAGACAGTATCTTTTTGACATCAATATCATCCATGAAACCCTTGTTCACGGCAAACAGTGTGGCGCCCATCAAACTGATTGGCAGTGGACTGTATTGCGCTTGTTTGAGCAGTTCTGTTACGCGCGCACCCCGGTCGAGTTGCTTGCGAGTCGCTTCGTCAAGATCAGAGGCGAACTGCGCAAAAGCGGCAAGTTCACGGTACTGAGCCAAGTCGGTACGAATACCGCCGGACAGGTTCTTGATCAGCTTGGTCTGTGCTGCACCGCCCACGCGCGATACCGAAATACCCGCGTTAATCGCAGGACGAATACCAGCGTTGAACAGCGAAGTTTCCAGGAAAATCTGGCCATCGGTGATCGAAATCACGTTGGTTGGCACGAAAGCGGACACGTCGCCAGCTTGCGTTTCAATGATAGGCAAAGCCGTCAATGAGCCTGTCTTGCCTTTGACTGCACCTTTGGTGAAATCTTCGACATACTTCTCGTTCACGCGCGCGGCGCGTTCGAGCAAGCGGCTGTGTAGATAGAACACGTCGCCTGGGTAGGCTTCACGTCCTGGTGGACGACGCAACAGCAAGGCGACCTGGCGATAAGCCACGGCTTGCTTGGACAAATCGTCATACACAATCAGGGCGTCTTCGCCGCGATCGCGGAAATATTCACCCATCGTGCAACCGGAGTAAGCACTGACATATTGCATCGCTGCCGACTCGGAAGCCGTCGCAGCCACCACGATGGTGTATTCCATAGCGCCTGCTTGTTCCAGCGAACGCACAACGTTTTTGACGGAAGAGGCTTTTTGGCCAATTGCGACATAAACGCAGGTCATGTTTTGACCTTTTTGGTTAATGATGGCGTCAATGGCGACAGCCGTTTTACCGGTCTGACGGTCACCAATGATCAATTCGCGTTGACCGCGACCCACGGGCACCATGGAGTCAATGGACTTCAGGCCGGTTTGCATGGGTTGGCTCACGGACTGACGTGCAATCACGCCAGGCGCAACCTTTTCAATCACGTCGGTCATCTTGGCGTTGATGGGGCCTTTGCCGTCAATGGGCTGACCCAGTGCATTAACCACGCGGCCTTTAAGCTCGGGGCCAACGGGCACTTCCAGAATACGACCCGTACATTTGACGATGTCGCCTTCAGAAATATGTTCGTAAGCGCCCAAAATCACGGAGCCAACGGAGTCACGTTCGAGATTCAGCGCCAAGCCGTAGCTGGGCTGACCGTCTGCGTCAGCGGGAAATTCCAGCATCTCACCCTGCATCACGTCCGAGAGGCCATGAATGCGGCAAATACCATCCGTCACGGACACAACCGTGCCTTGATTACGAATGTTGGTGCTGGCTGACAGGCCTTCAATACGGCTCTTGATCAGTTCAGAAATTTCTGCGGGATTGAGTTGCATGGCTCTTTCCTTCTTTCGTTAATTGGGCCGACAACGGGAGACTTGCGCCTCAAGCTGTCAAGGCCACTTTCATTTGTTCAAGACTGGCTTTGACAGAAGAGTCAAGAACCTCATCACCCACCACCACACGAATGCCGCCGATGAGATCGGGCTGCAATTCGACGGATACATTGAGCTTGCGTGCAAATCGCTTTTCAAGCAGGGTGGCCAATTCAGCCAGGGCCGTGCTGTCAATCGCGAATGCGCTGTAAACCACGGCATCGGACAAACCACCTTGCGCATTCTTCAGCACTTGAAACTGCGCAGCAATTTCAGGTACGGCAGTCAAGCGGGCGTTGTCGATGACAGTGCGCAAGAAGTTTTTGGCCATCTCTGGCAAAACCACATGGGCATCGCCTGCAATGGCTTCAAACAACGCAAATACTTGAGCCGCTGTCACGCTAGGGTTCTCAGCGTACTGTTGTAATTGCGGATGACCCGCAATTTCTTTCAACGCCTCAAGCCAGACAGCCGCAGCGTTTAAGTCAGTCTTCGTTGCTTTAAACAAAGCATCGGCGTAAGGGCGGGCAATAGTGGCGAGTTCAGCCATGGTTGTCCTCTTACAGCTCTGTCTTCAAGCGACCAAGCAAATCAGCGTGGACACCGGCATTGACTTCCTTGCGGAGAATCTGCTCGGCGCCTTTAACTGCCAGCGCTGCGACTTGCTCACGCAATGATTCGCGCGCTTTGACGGTTTGCTGTTCAGCTTCAACTTTGGCGGCGGCAATAATTTTGCTACCTTCCTCCGTTGCTTTTGACTTGGCTTCTTCAACGATGACCTGACCACGGCGTTCAGCATCAGCCAAACGCGCCATGGTTTCAGTGCGTGACAAAGCCAGTTCGGCTTCGACACGCTTGTTGGCGGAGGAAAGCTCAGATTTGGCTTTATCAGCGGCGGCGAGGCCGTCGGCTATTTTCTGTGCCCGCTCATCCAATGCTTTGGTGATTGGGGGCCACACGAATTTCATCGTGAACCACACCAGAATCGCAAAAACAATGGCCTGCAGGAACAGGGTTGAATTGATGTTCACTGCTTATTCCCTTTCAAGCGTGAAAGCTTACCCAAAATTAGATGGCAAAAGGCTGTGCAAACGCGAACAGCAGGGCGATTGCCACACCGATCAGGAAGGCAGCGTCGATCAAACCGGCCAAAATGAACATCTTTGTTTGCAGTTCGTTCATCAGCTCAGGTTGACGTGCTGAAGCTTCGAGGAATTTGCCACCCATCAGCGCGATGCCGATAGATGCGCCCAATGCGCCCAAACCAACGATTAAACCGCAAGCCAGTGCGACGAGGCCAAGAATGTTTTCCATGATTGCTCCAAAAGTACAGAAAGAAAGGTAAAAGAAAAAGTAAAACGATCAGTGTGAGTCGTGGGCCTGTCCCACATAAATCAGCGTCAACATCATGAAGATGAAGGCTTGCAGCGTAATCACCAGAATGTGGAAGAGACTCCAGACAGTTCCAGCAACTACATGCCCAAATCCCAGCCAGAACCCGCCAGCCAGCGGATTAAATTGCCAGGCCCATGCGCCACCCATGAGGGCGATCAACATAAAAATCAGTTCACCGGCAAACATGTTGCCAAATAGTCGCATACCGTGTGACACGGTCTTGGCGGCAAACTCAATCATTTGCATCAAAAAGTTAATCGGGTAGAGCACAACCTTGTCGCCAAAAGGTGCTGCCACCAGTTCGTGCGCCCAGCCGCCCATGCCCTTGATCTTGATGCTATAAAAAATACAGATAAGCAAGACACTGAAGGAGAGGCCCAGTGTGGTTGACAGGTCGGCGGTGGCCACCACACGCATGTAAGCATGTGCTGGGTCGTGACCGGTAGAGCCATAGTAGGCGGCCCACATCTCTGGAATCAAGTCCACGGGCACCATGTCCATGGCATTCATCAGGAAAATCCAGACAAACACGGTCAAGGCCAGGGGCGCTACCAGTTTGCGACTCTTGGCGTTGTGAATCACGCCTTTTGCCTGGGTATCAACCATTTCGCAAAGGATCTCAACCGCTGCCTGGAAGCGTCCTGGCACGCCCGAGGTCGCCTTGCGGGCTGCTTTCCACAGTAAGAAGCAGCCAATGATGCCGAGTAGCACCGAGAAAAATAGCGAGTCCAGATTGAAGAGACTGAAGTCAACCAAACCGGTTTGTTTCACGTCTTCAAAAGCGAAGTTTTTTTGCAAATGTTGCAAATGATGCTGAATATATTCCCCAGCTGTAGGGGCATGTGTTCCAGCGTGTTCAGCAGCAGCCATAGTTCACCAATTCTTCAATTCTTTTTGAGCGATTTTTTGTACACCGGATGCAGCCACATGGCCACCCAATACACTTTCATCGTTAGCACAAAACCGGCCAACAGGGCCAGCCAGTTCAATTGCAAAATCAACTTTGGTGCGGCGAATAACATCGCCACAGTCAAAGTAATCTTGACCATTTCCCACACAAAAAAACCTGTCACCGCAGAACCTGCATTAGCAGCTCCTCGCTGGCGCAACAGGCCGCGAAAAAATAAAACAGCGGGAATTACCACCGCTAAAGCACCGTAACCTGCAGACCAGCCTGCAACTGCTTTGCCAGTGACTGCCCAAGCAACCAAGGCCACTGCCAACCCTACCAAAGCCTGCCAACCTACTATTCGCCAAGGAGAGACCGCAGTGTGAAGTTGACGTAAAGCCTGTGCTTCTTCTGCACTCAGTGGCTTGAACTCTGAATCTTCGGACTCATCTGTTTCTTGCTCATCGAGACGCGTCATTATTGATAGCTCAAATTACACGCAGGTTACACGCTAGTTACAAGCAGCGAAGGCTGCAAAGCTTTTTATTATACGTAGAAACCCGTGTGTTTTAGTCGCGTCCGACGATAATTGATATACAAGTTCCTTGGTTTGGCGTCAAGAATCAGGGTCTGCCTTTTCTCCTCACTATATTGAGCATCTGTGTCTATTCCTTCTAACCCCGACATCCCGCATAACGAATCACTTATTGTGTATCCGTCTCTTTTTCCTATCAAAGTCATGGGGGTAAAAGTGGACGGCATCGTTCATGCCATCACCTCTATCGCCCATCAGTTCGACCCGACGTTTGATGCCACCACGATTGAACTGCGCGAGAGCAAAGGGGGCAACTATTTGGGTATCACCTTGCACATCACGGCGACTAGTCGTGCGCAACTTGACGAACTTTATCGCACGTTAAGTACGCATCCGATGGTTAAAGTTGTGCTTTAAAAAGTCATGTTTCTTTCGCCCCAAAATATCGGTCGTGTTGATTACCTGCCCACCTATGAGGCGATGCAGCACTTCACGGCCACGCGCACCCCTGATACCCCGGATGCGTTATGGGTTTGTGAACATCCGGCGGTTTATACGCAAGGACTAGCCGGTAAATCAGAACATATTTTTAACCGGGCCGACATTCCCGTGGTGCAAACCAATCGAGGCGGGCAAGTCACCTACCACGGCCCAGGTCAAGTGGTGGCGTATCCCTTGCTCGACCTTAATCGAGCGGGTTATTTTGTCAAAGAATATGTGTACCGACTCGAAGAGGCGGTGATTCGCACCTTGTTGCATTTTGGCGTGACAGGGCATCGGGTAGGCGGCGCGCCGGGTATTTACGTGCGCATGGATGACCCGCAGTCGCACGCGCTGCTGCCCCAGCGCCCGGCTAGGGCGCTCAACGCAGCGCCCGTGGCACCAAACTTTACTGGTTTGGGCAAGATTGCGGCGCTGGGTATTAAAGTGAGCCGTCATTGCACTTATCACGGCATGGCGCTCAATGTCGCGATGGATTTGGAACCCTTCTCGCGTATCAACCCTTGCGGCTACGCGGGTCTGCAAACGGTGGATCTTTCTACAATGGGCGTTTGCGTCGCCTGGCAAGAAGCGGCGGACGTATTGGGGCAGAAACTGGCAAGTTATCTGGCACCTTGATTTCCGTTTGGGTTGAGCCTGTCAACGCCCAATGCATGAGCGCATTACCCCGCCCTTTGACAGGCTCAGGGCGAAAAAAAGTACATCATGAACACAACTGAATCCCTCTCATCGACCGTCCGCGAGGCGCAGTCTGGCGACAATTACGACCCCACGGCCAAACAAAAAGCAGCCGCCAAGTTGTCACGTATTCCCATCAAGGTAGTGCAAGGTGAAGTGCTGAAAAAGCCTGCATGGATTCGCGTTAAGGCAGGCTCGCCCACCACGCGCTTCTACGAAATCAAAGACGTGTTGCGGGCGAACAAGCTGGTGACCGTGTGCGAAGAAGCTTCTTGTCCCAACATTGGCGAATGTTTTGGCAAAGGCACGGCGACCTTCATGATCATGGGCGACAAATGCACGCGGCGTTGCCCCTTTTGCGATGTTGGCCATGGTCGCCCCGATCCGCTTGATGTGAATGAGCCAGACAATCTATCCAAAACCATTGCCCAGCTCAATCTCAAATATGTGGTCATTACCAGCGTTGACCGCGACGATTTGCGCGATGGTGGTGCCGGTCATTTTGTGGACTGTATTCGTAAAATCCGTGAGCGCTCGCCAGCCACACAAATTGAAGTATTAGTGCCTGATTTTCGGGGTCGGGATGACCGGGCGCTAGAAATTTTGAAGGCCGCGCCGCCCGACGTGATGAATCACAATCTTGAGACCATTCCTCGCCTCTACAAAGAAGCACGGCCCGGCAGTGACTATCAATTCAGCCTGAACCTGCTCAAGAAGTTCAAGGCTTTATTTCCTGATGTGCCTACCAAAAGCGGCCTGATGGTAGGCCTCGGAGAGACCGACGAGGAAATTCTGGATGTGATGCGCGACATGCGTGCCCACGGTATTGAAATGCTCACTTTGGGTCAATATCTGGCACCTAGCAACGCGCACCTCACGGTCAAGCGCTACGTGCATCCGGACACTTTCAAGATGTTCGAGACCAAGGCTTATGAAATGGGTTTCAAGCACGCCGCTGTAGGCGCTATGGTGCGTTCGAGCTACCATGCAGATGAGCAGGCCGGTCATGCGTTAGGTCAGACCACTGCTCTCTAAATCATGGAAGAAAAACTGTCACGGTTAATGAGACAGGTCAGCTGGGTAAATCAATAGGAGCTTCTTGTTTTGAAACTGTCTTTGAATTTTTATCAAGCCATGCTTGGCCGGGTAGGACTCCTAAGTCTGCTTGGTCTGCTAGGCGCGTGCGCGACCTCGGGCAAGGCCATGCCGCCCCAGGAAGATTTTGCTTCTACTTCGACCTACTCTCGCTTGTTTGATGCGACCTCGGCGCAAACCTGTGAGGCCGCCCGGCGAGCTTTGCTCAGTCAGGGCTACATCATCAGCACAACCCGTGATGACTTGGTGATTGGTCAGAAAAATTTTCAACCCGAGCTTGAGGTGCATTTGCAAATAGAGATTCGGGTCGTGTGCGCGCCTGAGACGCCAGATGGCAAAGTTAGTTTGAGTTTTGTCACAGCTTTGCAAGATCATTACGCGCTGAAGAAAAGCAACAACTCTGCCAGTCTGGGCGTGGGGGCCATTGGATCGGTCTCCTTGCCCTTCACGTCAAGCAATGATTCTTTGGTAAAGATCAGCAGCAAAACGATTGACTCAGCCACTTTTTATGAACGTTTCTTTGACTTGGTGAAGCGTTATCTCATTGCCAGCGAACCCCTGGAGTCCACGCCCTAACCGCTCACCACGGTGTCGGCGTGAGGCGCTTGTAATTCAATCACGGCTTCAAAACCGTTTGCCTGTCCTGCGGGGGGCGAGTTCAGCGTCAACACGCCTGCGTGACGCTCTACGATGGTGCTGATGATCGACATACCCAGGCCATAACCTGCGCCATCCTGCGTATTTTTGACGTGTCTTTTACGAATCAGCAGGAGTTTGTCGTCGGCTAATCCGGGGCCGTTATCACGCACACGAACAACGGCGGGTTGTTCTACGATGACCTCAATGTTACCGTTGCCGCCATAACGCACGGCGTTTTCAATCAGGTTTCTCACCACGATGGCCAAGGCATCAAAGTCGCCAAGCGCGATGACGTCGTGGTCGGATGGAATATGCAGATGAATTCTGGTTAGAAGGTCAGGGTTTGCCCAAAATTCCTGCACGACGATGGCCGTGAGCACGGCCAGGTTGACCGGTTCACTGTTGAGCGAGGCGCCGGACTCCGCCCGCGAGAGTTGCAACAACTTTTCAGCCCGGGAACTGAGTTGAATCAGGGACTCAATCGCCTTGTTGACTTCAATTTTTGCAGCGGCATCAAGGTTCATGTCCAGCAACGTGTGCAGGCGCAGGCGTGTGGTGGCCAGGGGTGTGCGCAGTTCATGTGCGGCATTGGCGGCCAGAGCTTTTTCTGTATCCAGCGCATCGCCCAGCCGCGCCAGCAGATGATTGGTGCTATCTGAGATGATCTGCAATTCGGCGGGTAAAAATTTACCGGATATGGACTTTAAATTCAGACTGTTGCGCTGACTGATTTGTTCGGCGAGTTGCTGAACCGGCACTAACTCCCGGTGCGTGATCCATCGAATTAATAACCCGATAAAAGGCAGTAAGCCCAACATCGGCAGCAGGAGGCGCAACGCTGATTCCATCAAGGCCTGCTCACGATGCGCCGCCGAGTCGGCGACCTGAATATAGATCGGTTCTGTGGGGTGCTTGAAGGTGTAAACCCGCCAGTCTGGCAGGTCGGTAAAGCCATTGGATAACGGTGCTGGCAAAGGCTCGCTAGGGGCATCCTGGGAACGTAGCAGTATCTGTTTTGATGAATTTAAAACCTGATAGATCAGGTAGTCGTCTTCAAAGGTAATGTCGCCTTCCTGAACCCTGTTTTTTGATGGCGCAAAGCGCAAGGCTTTGTCCGGCACCGACAAAGACAGGTCATGCAGAGCCAGATTCAACAGACGATGCCCCGCATCCACCAGCGCGTTGTCCAGGCCTTCGTTGATCTCGGAACGGGCGTGCCATGCCGCCGTCAAGGCCACCGCAATCCAGACACTGCCAATGGACAAAAGCAAAGAAGTGGTCAGCCGGGTTGAAAGGCTTTTGGTCGGGCGCGTCAAGCGGCACCGCCTGTCAAGCGGTAACCGATGCCGCGCAAGGTCTGAATACTGTCCGACCCCAGTTTTCGGCGCAAGTTGTGAATAAAGACTTCCAGCGTGTTCACATTGACCTCTTCATTAAAGTCATACATGGCCTCAAGCAGCGACTCTTTGCTGTAGATGCGGTCTGGGCGTGACGCCAAAACCCGCAGCAAACTCCATTCTTTTGCCGTCAGCGAGATGAGTTCCTCATTTTTAGCCACCTCCATGCGTGCCATATCAATCACCAGCGCGCCAATCGTCAACCGCGAAGAGGTGGCGCCCTTGCTTTTACGGCGCTCCACGGCACGCAGTCTGGCCATTAATTCAGCCGGATCAAAGGGTTTGACCAGATAGTCATCGGCCCCGGCATCCAGCCCGCGAATGCGGTCTGAAACCTGGTCGCGCGCTGTCAACACGATGATGGAGCTATTGCTGGACTGGTGTCTGATGGCGGGTATGAGCGACAGGCCTTCGCCATCGGGTAGATTCAAATCCAGCAACACCACGTCCCAAGGCGCCACAGGCAGAGCGGCCCGGGCGCTGGCGAGTGACTGGGCGTGATCAACGGCAAAGCCGTGAACGCGCAGGTGCGAGAGCACCGCCTCGGCTAAAGCCCTGTCATCTTCGACCAATAAAACTCTCATAGAAATTTCCAGCATCAAAAGATGAGGTTTTAAGGCATCAACCTGAATGGCGTCTTAAGGTTGGATTCAGGTTGGCGCTATTTAATCCACATAGTCGTTAAAAACCATCTGCTAAATGTGGGCGGTAACGGCTAAAAAAGCAGCCTTTTTCAGCGTTCAATTTTCTTCAGGTTCGCTTCAGTTTGTCTGTTTATTCTCGCTTTTATTTTTAAACCCAAGGATGATTCCATGAGCAACGACTACAGCAAGGGCTACCAATTCACCATTGCAAACGGCGCAGTGACAGCGGTCTATGAGGTTGAAAAAGGCCGTGTCAAGCTTGAGCGCATGGACGCCAAAGAAACCTGGTCTTATGACGTGGCGACTCATCAGGTTACCCAGACAGAACTGGACCATGGTCGCCTGGAAACCACTGTTTATTCTGATGTGGACGGCAACGGAATTTTCAGCAAAGCCTCTAAAACTCAAGTGAGCCAAGTGGTTGAGGGAACTTCGTCGGCGTCAGGCGACTCTTCAAAGGGTTATCAGTTCACCATCGTGGACGGTGTTGTCACCGGCCTTGCCAAGGTTGAGCATGGCGTCACTCAATTCAAAGCATTTGAGTTTGGCGAAACCTGGTCAGTGGTGGGCGCGCAAGTGGTCAAAACAGAGGTTGAACATGGCCGCACCGAAACCTCGACCTATGCTGATCTCAATAGCGATGGCCTCTTCACCAAAATTTCTGAAACCGTGGTCAACAACCTGACTGGCGCATCGGCGACGGTGGCCGATACGGCTAGCCACCATAGCAACGATGGCAATGACAACTTGTGGGGAAGTCGGGGCAATGACGACCTTTACGGCGGCTTGGGCAACGACACATTGACCGGCGGCGATGGCGACGATTATCTCTACGCCGGTGCTGGCAATGACACGGTGACGGCCGGTAACGGCAACGACTTGATCGTCGGCGGCGATGGTGCCGGTGATGATGTTTATAACGGTGGCAATGGCGTCGATACCGTCAAATACAGCAGCGCTACGCAAGCGATTGTTGTTAATTTAACGACGGGGCGGGCCAGCGGTGCAGAGATCAACAATGACAAACTCATCAGCATTGAAAACGTCATTGCCGGTGACGGTGACGACCTCGTGACGGGCAGCGCGGTTGCCAACCAGCTCGAAGGTGGCCTGGGCAATGACACGCTGGTCGCCGGGGCGGGTAATGATGTGCTGGTGGGCGGCATCGGTGCCGACAAACTGACGGGTGGCCTGGGTGCTGACCGCTTTGATTTCAACACGCTGGCTGAGTTGGGCTTGGGCCGTACCAGCGACACCGTGCTGGATTTCAACAAAACCCAGGGTGACAAACTTGATTTGCGCGACATGGATGCCAATGACATTTTGGTGGGAGATCAGAGCTTTATGTTTTTGAGCCAAGCGCCCACTAGCGGAAATCAGATCGGCGTCGTGTGGTTTTCTGAAGGCAGTCTCTACATCAGCACCAACAGTGATGCGGCACCTGAGTATCAGATTGTTCTGACGGGCGTGACCGCTTTGACCGCAGATGCGGTTCTGCTGTAATCCAACTGGATTTAACCCTTAACCCTGCCGGGCGCGCTCATAAATCGGCGTCACTTTGGGCAAGTTACGTTCAATATCGCTAATGCGGGTGTCGCCTGACGGGTGGGTCGAGAGCCACTGAGGTGGCGCGCCCCGGCTGGCTGCGGCCATTTTTTGCCATAGCGTGACGCCCGCCCGAGGGTCAAATCCGGCGCGAGCGGCGAGTTCCATACCGACAAGATCGGCTTCGGATTCGTCGCTACGGCTGAATTGCAGGGTCAGTAATTGCGCACCATAGTTGGTCACGGTTTGGCCTAACTGACCAAAACCAAAAACCTGACCCAGCAAACTGGCGCCCATGCTGGTGGCGGCGCTTTTGCCCATACGGGCGCGCGCATGTTCACGCAAAGCGTGCGCAACCTCGTGACCCATGACCGTGGCGACTTCGTTGTCGGTGAGCTTGAGTTGTTCGAGGATGCCGCTGTAGAACGCAATTTTGCCGCCGGGCATACAAAACGCATTGATTTGCTGGCTGCCAATCAGGTTGACCTCCCAGCGCCAGTCTTTGGCGCGTGGGTTCCAGCTGGCGGAGTAGGGAATAATTTTGTTGGCAATGGCGCGCAGGCGGCGCACTTGGGGATGGTCTTTGCCGCCGAGTGCGTTTTTCTCTGCGGCTTGTTGCAGCATTTGCGTGTATTGCAGCGCCGCAGATTTTTCGACCGTGTCGGCCGCCACCAGATTACTGAACGCCGAGTTGGCGCCGACATCCACCCCGTCGCGGGCTTGCACGATGCCGGGCAGGGTCAATAACAAGGCCATGCCTTGCAGTACAGGACGACGTTGAAGACACAGGGGACAGTGGTGTGGAGTAGTCATAAATCAGGCTCAAAAATGTCAGGGTCAACGCGTATTATTCCCGCATGACATCCCCTGCACTCGACGCTCATCAAATCAAGCCCTCATGGCTTGCAACTTTCAAGGTTTATCTTGAACCCTCTACATGGCGCATGTTGCTATTGGGGTTTTCAGCCGGGCTGCCGTTGTTGCTGGTGCTGGGCACTTTAAGTTTTTGGCTGCGCGAGGCTGGCGTTGACCTCACCACCATTGGCTATTTGAGTTGGGTCGGGCTGGCCTATGCCTTCAAATGGGTTTGGGCGCCGCTGGTGGACCGGATGCCGATTCCGCTGCTCACCCGCTGGCTCGGGCGCCGACGTAGCTGGTTGTTGTTGTCGCAAGTGGCTGTCATGGTGGGCTTGGTGGCGATGTCGTTTAACGACCCGAAAGTGGCGCTGCAACCCGTAATCTGGGGCGCGCTGGCGGTCGCCTTTGGCTCGGCGACGCAAGACATTGCCCTTGATGCGTTTCGCATTGAGTCCGCCAACACAGAACGACAAGCCGCGCTCGCTGCGGCCTACCAAACCGGCTACCGGCTGGCGATGATCTGGGCCGGTGCCGGTGTGTTGTGGGTGGCTGCCCGGGCAGAGATCGCGGGCATCTCAGGCTACCAGCATGGGGCTTGGCAAGCTGCTTATCTGGTGATGGCGGCGTCCATGTCGCTGGGCATGTTGACGGTGCTGCTGTCGCCCGAACCCCAGCGCCGCCCGATGCCGGTGGCCAAAAACGCGGCAGATTGGTTGCGCGGCGCCTTGATTGAGCCTTTTGCCGATTTTTTGCACCGCTACGGCCAACAGGCGCTGATTATTCTGGCCTTGATTGCCGTGTACCGCATCAGTGATGTGGTGATGGGCATCATGGCTAATCCGTTTTATGTGGACATGGGCTACACCAAAGACGAGATCGCCACGGTGACCAAAATTTATGGCGTCATCATGACGTTGGTCGGGGCTTTTATAGGCGGCGTGCTGTCAATGCGCTTTGGGGTCATGCGGGTGCTGATGCTGGGCGCTATTTTGAGTGCAGGCAGCAATTTATTGTTCGCCATGTTGAGCACGCGCGGCCATGATGTGACGGCGCTCATCCTCGTGATTTCGGCAGACAACCTGTCCAGCGGCATTGCCTCTGCGGCATTTATTGCCTACCTTTCAAGCTTGACAAATCTCAACTACTCGGCCACCCAATACGCGATATTCAGCTCCATGATGTTATTGGCCCCCAAATTTCTGGCGGGTTATTCAGGACGCTATGTTGACGCTTTTGGCTATCAAAATTTCTTTGTTGCGACCGCTTGGCTGGGCGTTCCCGTCTTATTGCTGGTGTGGCTGGCGGCGCGCGTTAAAACCCCGTAGCTACTCCTTTTTAGCGCGGTGTAGCGCGCTAAACGCCTGACGCTTTTGGTTCATGCAAGCCATGGTGCAGACAACTGAAATGCTTCCCCAACCAACGCCTTGGCTGGGTGAACAAGATGTCTGGTTGCTGGCCGAGGGCCGTCATTTAAGGCCATGGCAAAAGCTGGGCGCGCATCCTTGTACGCTGGACGGTGTGGCAGGCACCGCTTTTGCCGTGTGGGCACCCAACGCGCAACAGGTGGCGGTGGTGGGCGACTTTAACCAGTGGGACGCGCAAGCGCATGAGATGGCGCATCAGGTGGCGTGTGGCACCTGGACGCTTTTTGTGCCGGGCGTCGCCGCTGGGGCGCTTTACAAATTTGCCGTGCGGCAAGTGGCTGGCCGCCTCGTTTTCAAAACCGATCCTTATGCCTTGCGCATTGAGCCGGGTTCAGGCCATGCCTGCATCGTGTCCGAGTTACCGCCACCCGTGCCGCGAACGCCTGCACAACGGGTGCGCGCCAATGCCTTGCAGGCGCCGATGGCGATTTATGAAGTGCATCTGGGGTCGTGGCGACATCACCATGGGGCGTGGCCCACTTGGGCTTATCTGGCGCAAACGCTGCTGCCCTATGTGGTGGATTTGGGCTTCACCCACCTTGAGCTGATGCCCGTGCATGAACATCCGTTTTATGGGTCCTGGGGTTACCAGCCAACGGGTCTGTACGCGCCGACGGCGCGTTACGGAACACCGCAAGAGTTTCGTGATTTTGTGGCAGCCGCGCACGCAGCAGGCCTGTCTGTTTTGCTTGATTGGGTGCCCGCGCATTTTCCGGCTGACGCGCACGGCCTGGCCCGCTTTGATGGCACCGCGCAATACGAACACGTTGATCCGCGTGAAGGCGTGCACCGCGACTGGCACACCCTGATTTACAACACCAGTCGGGCCGAGGTGCGCAACTTTCTGGTCAGCAACGCGCTGTTCTGGCTGGAGTGCTACGGCCTTGACGGACTGCGCGTGGACGCTGTTGCCTCCCTGCTGTACCGCGACTACAGCCGTCCCGAAGGCGAGTGGATTCCCAACCGGGATGGCGGGCGCGAGAACTACGAGTCCATCGTTTTTCTGCGGGAAGTCAATCGCGTGATTGGACAAGAGATGCCTGGCGCAATCACGGTGGCGGAAGAATCTACCGCTTTTGCGGGCGTGACCTCGCCGCCCTGGCTGGGAGGCTTGGGCTTTCATTACAAATGGAATTTAGGCTGGATGCACGACACGCTGGCCTACTTTGCTATGGACCCGGTGCACCGCAAGCATCACCACGAGGCGCTTAGTTTTGCCATGATGTATGCCTACAGCGAGCATTTTGTGCTGGCGCTCTCGCATGACGAAGTCGTGCATGGCAAAGGCTCATTGCTGAACAAAATGTGGGGCGACCCGTGGCAAAAGCGCGCCAATCTGCGCGCCTTGTATGCGCTGATGTATGCGCATCCGGGGCGAAAGTTGCTCTTCATGGGCAGTGAATTTGCGCAGGTCCGGGAGTGGCATCACGACCTTGAACTGGACTGGCATTTGCTGGACAACCCGGATCACGCCGGGATTCAACACTTGGTGCGCGACCTTAACCACTTGTATCGCAGCACCCCGGCGCTGCATTTACGCGATGACGAGGTCGGCGGTTTTGGCTGGCTGGAGGTGCAAGACCGGGCGCAGTCGGTGTTCAGCTTTGTGCGCTACGGCGTGAAGGCTGATCAGCAACGGGTGGTGGTGTGCAACTTGACGCCGGTGGTGCGTCACGGCTACCGCTTGGGCGTGCCACAAAGCGGCGTGTGGACTGAAGTGCTCAACACCGACGCGCCCCGTTATGGCGGTAGCGGCGTGGGGCATCAAGGCGGTGTCGTGTCCGAGTCGGTGGCTTGGCAAGGTCATGCCGACTCAGTGGTGTTGAACTTGCCCCCCTTGGGCGTGTTGTGGCTGGCCCCAGGAGCTTGCGTGTGAACGCGGTGTTATGTGCGTCCGGGCAGGCGTGGCCGATGGGCGCGAGTTGTCTGACGTGGCAAGGGCGCGCAGGTGTGAACTTTGCGGTCTATTCTCGTCATGCGCACCGCCTTGTGGTGTGTTTGTTTGATGCGCAGGGCAGCACGGAGACGGCGCGTTTTATGTTGCCGGTTTGCAGCCACGGCGTCTGGCACGGCTTTGTGGCAGGTTTGGGCGCGGGGCAACTTTACGGTTTGCGGGCGTATGGGCCTTACCAACCCACGCGGGGATGGCGCTTTAATTCTGCCAAATTGCTGATTGACCCATTTGCCCGTGCCTTGATCGGCGACACGCAGCATTTATCGCGGGAGCGTGATTATTTGGGGCCAACGCTGCCCGGTGCCACCGTGCTGGACGCGCCGCCCGACCCGGTGGACAATGCGGCCCGCTTGCCCAAAGCGCAGGTGCTGGACTGGCACGCCGAGTACCAGGCTGGCGCCGCCATTGCCCCGCGTGTGTCGATACCGCTGGCGCAAACGGTGATTTATGAAGCACACGTTAAAGGGTTGACGCAGCGCCACCCGCAGGTGCCCGCGTCTTTACGCGGGCGTTATGCCGGCTTGGTCAGCGCGCCGATGCTGGCGCATTACCGGCGGCTGGGTATCACCACGCTGTGCCTGTTGCCGGTGCAGTTGTCGATTGCCGAGGCGCACCTGCTCAACAAAGGCTTGTCCAATTATTGGGGTTACAACCCGCTGGCTTATTTTGTCCCGGAGCCGCGCTATGCCAGCGGCCTGTTTCCCGATGACCGGGCCGAGTTTCGGTACATGGTGAATCAGCTGCACCAGCACGGGCTTGAGGTGGTGCTGGACGTGGTTTATAACCACAGCGCCGAAAGCGACACCTTTGGCCCCACGCTAAGCTGGCGCGGCTTGGACAACGCCAGTTGGTATGCCGTGGATGAGGCCGGGCAATATTTGAATTTCAGCGGCTGTGGCAACAGTTTGAATCTGGGTCAACCCGGTGCTCGCCAACTGGTGTTGGAGAGTTTGCACTGGTGGGTGCGGGCCTTGGGCGTGGATGGTTTTCGATTTGACCTGGCCACCGCCTTGGGCCGTGACGCCAACGTCCCTCATGCTTTTCACGCCACCTCCCAGCTGTTGACCGCCATCACACAAGACCCGGTGCTGGCGGGCCTCAAGCTGATTGCCGAGCCGTGGGATGTGGGGCCGAATGGTTACCAACTTGGCCAATTTCCGGCGGGCTGGCAGGAGTGGAATGACCGTTTTCGCGATACCAGTCGGGCCTTCTGGCTGGGGTTTAGTTGCACGCGGGGCGACTTGGCGCAGCGCCTCGCTGGCTCCAGCGACAAGTTTGAGCATGAAGGGCGCAGCCCCCTGTCCAGCCTCAACCTGATCACCGCCCATGACGGCCTGACGCTGACGGACTTAACCTCGTTTAGCCACAAGCACAACGAGGCCAACGGCGAAGACAACCGGGATGGCTGCGACCACAACTTCAGCGCCAACGCCGGGGTTGAAGGCCCGACGCAAGACGCCACCGTGCTGGGCGTGCGCGCTGACTGGCGGCGCGCGCTGTTAACCACGCTGTTGTGCGCTCAAGGCACCCCTCAATTGTTGGCCGGCGATGAGTTGGGTCATTCCCAAAAAGGCAACAACAACGCCTACAGCCAGGACAACGAGATCACTTGGCTGGACTGGGCGGGCGCCGACGATGCGCTGACAACATTTGTGGCCCGTCTGATTCACTTGCGCCAGGCCCATGTCGCGCTGCACCCAACGCGCTGGTGTACGCCCGCAGAGATGGTTTGGCGCAACCCGGACGGCAGCGCCCTGAGCACGGGTGACTGGAATGACCCGTCAGCGGGCAGCTTGGCGTGTCTGATTGAAGTCGCTGAGGCGGCGGGCCAAGTGGCCTGCGAGCGCTGGCTGCTGATGTTTCATGCGGCACCTGATTCGCTGTCTTTTGTCTTGCCGCCGGGGCGCTGGCTGCCTGTGCTGGACAGTGCCGCCGCGCGGGTGTTGCCAGCCGCTGAGTGGGCGTCGGTCATGCCTTTGAGTGACACCTGCCTTGTGTCGGCGCGTTCAATCGTTGGGCTGGTTCAGTCGCTTGCGCCATGAGTTCTCCGACGGCACCTCTTCTTTCACAGCGCACCAGCGGGGTGTTGTTGCACCTCACCTCGTTGCCCGGCGCGCACGGCTCGGGCGACTTGGGCGCGCAGGCCTATCACTTTGTGGACTGGCTGGCGTCAGCGGGTCAGCGTTTGTGGCAAATTTTGCCGCTCTCGCCCGTGGGGCCGGGCAATTCGCCTTATTGCAGTCCCTCAACCTTTGCGGGCAACCCGCTGCTGGTGGACTTGGATGAGTTGGTGCGTTGTGGCTGGTTGACACCAGAACCGGTCGAGGCTTTTGAGTCCAGTCGCTGCAATTTTGACCGCGTGGTGCCCTACCGTTTAGGACGTTTGCGTGACGCATGGCACGGATTTTTACGCACCGCGCAGAAAACCGAATGGATCGCATTTGAGCGTTTTAGAGGTCAACAAGCGCACTGGTTGGAGGGTTACGCCCTGTTCATGGCGCTGGAGGCCAGCCACGGCAAACGCTGGACGCAGTGGCCTGCCGCATTGGCGCAATGTGTGCCCGCCATGCTGGCCAAAGCAGGCATCCACATGACGGACGACCTGGGGTTTTTCAGCTTTGTCCAGTGGCGGTTTAGTGTGCAGTGGCAACGTTTGCGCGACTATGCCCGTCAACGCGGGGTGTTGATGGTGGGCGATGCGCCTATCTTTGTCGCGCACCACAGTGCGGATGTCTGGATGAACACCGACCTGTATTGGCTGGATGCCCAGGGCGAGCCGACGGTAGTAGCCGGTGTGCCGCCTGACCATTTCAGCGGCACGGGTCAGCGCTGGGGCAATCCCTTGTACCGCTGGGACGCCATGGCGGGCGAGAACTTTGCCTGGTGGAAGGCTCGGCTAACGCACCTGCTGGACTGGGTCGATGTGGTTCGGCTGGATCACTTTCGGGGCTTCGAGTCTTATTGGGAAATTCCTGCGAGCGAAGCCACTGCCATCGCCGGCCAATGGCGCGTGGGGCCAGGAAAAACCTTGTTTGATGCGCTGGCGGCGGCTTGTGGTGCAGGTCAGGCCACGCCCTTGGCGCTGATTGCGGAGGACTTGGGCGTGATTACCCCGGCGGTGGTGGCGCTGCGTCAGGCTTGCGGTTTTCCGGGGATGCGCGTTATGCAGTTTGCGTTTGGCGACACCGCTGACAACCCCTATTTGCCGCACAATTTTGAGGCTGAAACCGTGGCCTACACCGGCACCCATGACAACGACACGGCGCTGGGTTGGTGGCAAACGGCCAGCGCGCACGAACGTCAATGCGCCCGTGCTTACCTTGGCCCACAAGCCGATGTCGAGATTCATTGGGCCATGATGCAGTCGCTCTCGCAGTCGGTGGCGAACACCGTGATCTTTCCGCTGCAAGACATTTTGGGATTGGGCGGCGCGCATCGCATGAATACACCGGGCGTGGCGCACGGTTGCTGGGAATGGCGTTTTGACTGGCCGCAAGTTGGGCCTGAGGCGGCCCGGCGTCTGGCCCAGTTGACGCAGGGCCACGGGCGCAACCTGACCTCTCCAATGGGTAGTTTTTGATGAAAAATGGCGACCCTCACCAACCGGTTCGACAGACGATTGCCCTGGTGCTGGCTGGTGGACGTGGCGCCCGCTTGCACGCGCTGACCGAGCATTGCGCCAAGCCTGCGGTGTACTTTGGCGGCAAATTCAGGATCATTGATTTTGTGTTGTCCAACTGCCTGAACTCGGGCGTTCACCGCATTGGCGTGTTGACGCAGTACAAGTCCCACAGTTTGTTGCGCCATTTGCAGCATGGCTGGTCGTTCTTGCGCAACGAATTCAACGAATTTATCGACCTGCTGCCCGCCCAGCAACGTGTGGACGAGGAGTCCTGGTATCGGGGCACCGCCGATGCGGTTTATCAAAATCTGGATATTTTGCGCAGTCATCGAGCCAAATACTTGCTGATTCTGGCGGGCGACCATGTTTACAAAATGGACTACGCCCATTTAATTGAAGACCATGTGGCACAAGGCAGCCCTTGCACGGTGGCGTGCATTGAAGTGCCAGTGGCGCAAGCCGGTGCTTTTGGGGTGATGACCACGGATGCTGCCGGGCGCATCACCCATTTTGAAGAAAAGCCCGCGCAACCCCACGCCCTGCCGGGTCAGCCGGGGTTGGCGTTGGCCAGCATGGGGGTTTATGTTTTCAACATTGACTATCTCTTTGCTGCGTTGGAGGCTGACATTCAAGACCCCGCCTCCAGCCACGACTTTGGCAAAGATTTGATTCCGGCCATGGTGGCACGCGGCGAAGCCATGGCGCATTCGTTTGGCTTATCGTGTGTCAAAACCAGTCCCAAGGCACCGGCTTACTGGCGTGATGTGGGCACTGTTGATGCCTATTGGTCGGCCAATATTGATTTGACTGCGACCACGCCGGAGCTTGATTTGTATGACCGGGAGTGGCCCATCTGGACTTATCAGGACACGCTGCCCCCGGCCAAGTTTGTCTTTGATGACGAGGGCCGCCGGGGCATGGCGGTGGACTCGTTGGTGGCGGGTGGCTGCATTGTTTCAGGCTCTCTGGTGCGCCGCTCGGTGTTGTTTACGGGCGTGCACATCCAGTCGTTCAGCCATGTGGAGGCGGCTGTTATTTTGCCGAACGTGGTCATCGGGCGCTATTGCTGCCTGCGTCAAGTGGTGATTGATGAGGACTGCCAGATTCCTGACGGCATGACGATTGGGGTGGATGCCGTGCAAGACGCACAACGCTTTTACATCAGCTCAAAAGGCGTGGTGCTGGTGACGCGCACCATGCTGGCGCGGTTAACGGGACCGCGGACATGAAGGTGCTTTATGTATGCGCTGAATTATTTCCGTTTCTTAAAACCGGCGGACTCGCTGACGTGAGCGCGGGTTTGGCCCCGGCGTTGCAGGCCTTGGGTTGCGAGGTGCGTTGGCTCATGCCGGCCTTTCCCGCGCTGGTTCAGGCCGTGACGTCAAAGACGCGGGTCGCCTCGGTGGCTGATCGGCCTGCGCCTTGGGGCCGAGGGCCAACGCTGGCGCCGGTCGAGGTGCTGCTCGCCAAACTGGCGGGCTTGAAAATGCCACTGTATCTGCTTCAGTCCCCCACCTTGTATGAGCGTGCGGGCAGTCCGTATCTCGACGCGGACGGTCAGGACTGGCCCGACAACGCCCAACGTTTTGCCGCCTTGGGCTGGGTCGCCGCCCTGCTCGGTCAAGGACTGGACCCGGACTGGGTGCCCGATATTATTCACGGCCACGACTGGCATTGCGGCTTGGCGCCCGCGTATGTGCGCGCCTTCGCGGATGAAGGTCTGGCAATGCCTGCGACCGTTTTCACGGTTCATAACCTGGCTTATCAAGGCCTGTTCTCGCATGGCGTTTGGGCATCGCTGGGCTTGCCTTCGACCTATTTTGGCTTGCACGGGCTTGAGTTTTTTGGTCAGGTGTCGTTCATGAAAGCCGGGCTTCAGTACGCTGATCGACTCACCACCGTCAGCCCAACCTATGTCCGTGAAATCATGACGGCGGCGCAGGGTTGCGGGCTGGATGGCGTGTTGCGCGAGCGGGCCAGCGTGCTCACCGGCATTTTGAATGGCGTGGACAGCCGGGTCTGGAACCCCGCCACCGACCACGCCTTGCCTACGCCTTATGACGCTGACACGCTGGCGTTGAAGGCCCACAGTAAACAGGCCTTGCAGATCAACTTGGGACTGACGCCACAACCCCAGGCTTTGGTGTTTGGCGTGGTGAGCCGCTTGAGCGAGCAAAAAGGGCTGCATTTGCTCGGACAAGTGCTGGCGGAGTTGGTGCAGCGCGGTGGGCAACTGGCCTTGCTCGGTCAAGGGGATGCGGCGCTGGAGCAAGTCTTTGTGGCGGCGGCGCTGCGTTATCCCGGTCGGGTGGGCGTGCGCATTGGCTACGACGAAGCCACGGCCCATGGCGTGCTGGCTGGCGCCGATGTGATCGTGGTGCCCTCGGCGTTTGAGCCATGTGGCTTGACGCAACTTTATGGCTTGCGCTACGGCACGCTGCCGCTGGTGCGCCGGGTCGGCGGGCTGGCCGACACCGTGGTGGACTGCACGCTGGAGAATCTCGACGACGCCAGCGCCACGGGGTTTGTTTTTGATGACTTGAGCGCCGAGAGCTTGTCAAGCGCCATGCGCCGGGCTTTTGTTTTGTACGGCACCCCGCAGCGCTGGGCGGCGGTGCAGCGTCGGGGCATGAGTTTGCGTTTTGACTGGGCAACGGCAGCCCGACACTACCTCGCTATTTATCAGTCTCTCAGGCCGCGCGTCAAATTAAGCGTGCGCCCACTTTTTGGAAGGCGTTAACCCTATGTCTCCTACTTTTTCTTTTGAATGTGACAAGCCCGTCAACACCGTGGAGGCGTTGCGCCGCGCTATCGCTAACCGGCTGGTGTATGCCGTTGGCAAAGACCTGCGGTCAGCGACCCAGCGCGACTGGTTGTTTGCTGTTTTTCACGCCGTGCGTGACCGCATCATGGATGGCTGGCGCGAGTCGCGCGCGCGCGCGCAAGACCAGGACGCCAAACGCGTTTACTACTTGTCGATGGAATTTTTGACCGGGCGCGCGCTGACCAACGCGATGCTAGCCGCCGACATTTACGAGCCGGTGCGCCAAGCCTGTGCCCAACTGGGCGCCGACTTTGATGCGCTGATTGATCTGGAGCCTGATGCCGGTTTGGGCAATGGCGGTTTGGGGCGTCTGGCGGCTTGTTTTCTGGATTCGATGGCCACGCTGGGCTTGCCCGGCATGGGTTACGGCATTCGTTACGAGTACGGCATGTTTGCCCAACGTATTAAAAACGGTCAGCAAGTCGAAGAGCCGGACTACTGGCTGGTCAACGGTTTCCCCTGGGAGTTCATGCGCCCGGAGTCGAGCTACACCATTCGGTTTGGCGGGCGTTTGCTGGCGCAAGACCACCACTCGGTATGGCTTGACACCGAAGATGTCATTGCCACCGCTTATGACTGCGCGGTGCCCGGCTACCAGATGCGCAGCGTGGTGACGTTGCGGCTCTGGTCAGCGCGGGCCAGCGGCGGCGTCAATCTGGACGCCTTCAACCGGGGCGATTACATCCAGGCGGTCGAGACCAAAAATCTGTCTGAAAATGTCACGCGCGTGCTCTATCCCGATGACCGCACGGAACATGGCCGTGAATTGCGTCTGCGTCAGGAATACTTTTTTGTCAGCGCCTCGTTGCAGGATATTTTGTGGCGCCACCTCAGAAATCACAGCGGTTTTGAGCAGTTGGCCGACAAGGTGGCGATTCACCTCAACGACACCCATCCCGCGTTGGCCATACCTGAATTAATGCGCCTCTTGATGGATGAGCATCAACAAGGCTGGGAAGTCGCCTGGTCTTTGTGCTCGCGCATCTTCTCCTACACCAACCACACCTTGATGGAAGAGGCGCTGGAGACTTGGCCGGTAGATTTGTTGAGTCGCGTGCTGCCGCGCCACATGGGTCTGATCTATGAGATCAATGCCCGCTTTCTGGCTGAAGTTCATGCGCGTTTTCCGTTGGACAACGCGTTGCTGCGGCGTCTCTCGCTGATTGAAGACCGGGGCGTGCGCCGCGTGCGCATGGCGCATCTGTCGGTGCTGGCCAGCCACAAGATCAATGGCGTGTCTGCCCTGCACAGTCAGCTGATGGTGGAAACCATTTTTTCAGATTTCATGCAGATGTACCCCGAGCGCTTTTGCAACGTCACCAACGGCATCACGCCACGGCGCTGGCTGGCCCAGGCCAATCCGTCCCTGGCGCGTTTAGTTGACAGCCGCCTCGGCCCTACATGGCGGCAAAATTTAACGCAGTTGTCGCAGCTTCGCACATGGGCTGACGAGCCTGAGTTTCAAAAAGAGTTTGCCCGGATCAAGCAGGAAAATAAACGTCGTCTCGCAGATTTGATCGCCCGCACGCCCGGTCTGGTCGTTGATCCGTTGAGTCTGTTTGATGTGCAGGCCAAACGCATACATGAGTACAAGCGCCAGTTGCTCAATGTGCTGCACATCATCACGCGCTACCACCGAATTTTGGCGCAGCCGCAAGCCAATTGGGTGCCTCGCACGGTCATTTTTGCGGGTAAGGCCGCCTCCTCCTATCACATGGCTAAATTAATCATCCGGCTGATTCATGACGTGGCGCGGGTCATCAACAACGACCCGCGCACGGGCGGGCAACTGCGGGTGGTGTTCATTCCCGACTACCGGGTTTCGCTGGCGGAGATCATCATGGCGGGGGCTGATCTGTCAGAGCAAATTTCAACGGCGGGCACGGAGGCCTCGGGCACAGGCAACATGAAGTTTGCTTTAAATGGCGCGCTGACGCTGGGGACGTGGGATGGCGCCAACATTGAAATCGCCAACAACGTGGGGTTGGACAACATTTTTATCTTTGGCAATCACACTGAAAAAGTGACTGAACTGAGAAATTATGGCTATCAGCCGCGTAGTTATTACGACAGCCACTTTGACCTGAAATGCGCCATCGACCGTTTGTCAGAGGGGGCGTTCTCGCGGGAGGAGCCGAATCGTTATCAAGAAATTGTGGATTCGTTATTAAACAGTGACCACTATCAGTTGCTGGCCGACTACGCCGATTACATCGCGGCTCAAGACAAGGTCGATGCGCTCTATCGGCGGCCCGACGCCTGGACCCGCAGCGCCATTTTGAATGTGGCTGGCATGGGCGTGTTCTCATCAGACCGCGCCCTGAGTGACTACGCCCGCGATATTTGGAACGTGCCACCGATCCAATAGACGGATTCACGCGCGCCGTTTATTTACGCAAACTTTCCGTAAACTTTACGGCGCCTTTAAAGGCGTGCGGGCGCCCGGCACTAGACTGCCTGCATGAGCCAACACCTATTGATGATTGAAGACGACGCCCGCCTCGCCCAGATGGTGAGCGAATACTTGGGGCAATCCGGATTTGACGTAAGCCACGCCGGCGATGGCGGTCAAGGCCTTGCCGCCTTGCAGTCCACCCCGACCGATCTGGTTATTCTGGATTTGATGCTGCCCGACATGGATGGACTTGACGTGTGCCGACGCATTCGGGCTTTGCCCGGCGCGCTGGCGCAAGTCCCCATTTTGATGTTGACGGCCAAAGGCGACCCGATGGATCGCATCATCGGCCTTGAAATTGGCGCTGATGACTACCTGCCCAAACCGTTTGAACCGCGTGAACTGCTGGCCCGGATTCGCGCTATTTTGCGTCGCCGGGTCGATGGCATCGCACAGGGCGGGCGCCAATTGCGCTTTGGCACGCTGGAGATTGACCGTGACGCACGCACCGTCTCGGTCGGCGCCCAAGCCTGCGACTTAACCTCTTACCAGTTTGATTTGCTGGTGGCTTTGGCCGAACGCGCAGGCCGGGTGCTGACCCGCGATCAGATCATGGAAGCCGTGCGGGGCCGAGAACTCGACGCGTTTGACCGGTCGATTGACGTACACATGGGCCGCATTCGCGCGGCCATTGAAGTTGATGCTAAAAATCCCAAGCGCATTTTGACTGTGCGCGGCGTGGGTTATGTGTTTGCCCGTCAGCAAGATTAGCCATGTTTTTTAAAAAACTGTATGTGCGCATCTGGCTGGCCGTGGTGTTGGCCGTGGCCGTGCTGACCTTGCTGGTCGGCTGGGCCTGGCGACTGGCTGCTGATCCACCCCTACGGGATGTTGTGGTTCGCAATGAAGCCGGGCAAATTATCGGCAGCGGCCATTCGCGCCCGAGGTTGCCGCCGGAGGGGGCGCTGGCCGCTCGTCCCGAAAATGAAGTCGAGGCGCCAGCATCCCCGTTTGAGACGCGCAGTTCGTATGGCAGCGGGCCTGAATTTTTGGTGCATATGACTGACGGCCAACTCGTCCACCTGCATTTGCCACGCCCCCCGAAATCGCCTTGGACGCGGCCTCCCTTTGGCTTCTTCTGGATGCTGGCGCTGGTGTCGATTGCTGTGGCGCTGGCGACTTACCCAATCATTCGCAAGCTCACACGCCGTTTGGAGTTGCTGCAAAACGGGGTCGAAAAATGGGGTGCGGGCGATCTGTCCATTCGCGTGCCTGAAGCCGGGCAGGACGAAGTCGCCTTTTTGGCGCGTCGCTTTAACCACGCCGCCGAGCGTGTTGAAACGCTGGTGAAGTCGCATGAGTCGCTGCTGGCATCGCAGAAGTCGCTGCTCGCCAACGCCTCCCACGAACTGCGTTCGCCCTTGACACGCATTCGCATGGGTCTGGAACTGATGGGCGCGCCCGCGTCGCCCGCTTTTAAACGTGAGATCGAACGCAATATCGCCGAACTGGATCAACTGATTGAAGAAATTTTGCTTGCGAGCCGACTCGATGCCCGTGAGGCCGATTTGGGCACGATTGAATCGGTGGACCTGATTGGTCTGGCCGCTGAAGAATGCGCCCGGGTGGATGCCGAACTTGATGTGCAGCTCGATGTACAGCTCGCTATGTCACCGGTGCCCGGGGCCACTGATTCAAGGCTACAAACGAGCACCTCGGTTTTGCCTGTGGAAGGCGTGACCAAGTTGCTGCGCCGTGCCATGCGCAACCTGCTGGAAAATGCCCGTCGGTATGCCGCTGGCGACATTGCCGTCACGTTGAGTCAGCACGCAGGTCAGGCTGTCATTCGCGTCAGCGACCGAGGCCCTGGCGTCCCCGCTGAATTGCGTGAACGTATTTTTGAGCCTTTTTACCGTCTGCCGGGTGCGACTGAGCGAGACGGCGGCGTCGGTTTGGGGTTGGCGCTGGTGAAATCCATTGTGATTCGTCATGGCGGCCTCGTTTATTGTGAAAATAGACCCGATGGCGGTGCCTGTTTTGTGGTCCAACTCCCCTTGGGCACCCAAAAAATCGATAAATCGTGAAACTAATTACAGTTTTTTGTAAAAAAATGTCCAATCTCCCCCAAATGGGGGATGGTGCGACTACGGGATGCCTTGTAAAGTCGTCTTAGCTGCTGTCACAGTGATCGAGTGTTGGATATCCATTCATCCCTACGATGGGATGGGCGGGCATTGAGACATTGATAGTTCCAACTCATATTCCCTCCGGAATTTTTATAAGCCACCTTCGGGTGGCTTTTTTTTGTGCGTGCGCGGCCAAGCGCAACACACCTCTGGAGGTCAGCTTTTCTGTTTTCTTTTTGGATAAATGTTAATAAATAACAAGAAACCCAAGCTACAGACTTTTTCCAAACACTTCTCCAAAGGTTTCGCCTTGAACCCATCTCGTGCAGCCCCTCATTCCGTCGCACGTCGTCTGGACTGGCTTTCTTTAAGCGGACTGGCCGTGGTTCTGCTGGCAGTGAGCTTTGCGATTGGCCTCATCGAGCAGCGCAGCACGCACGCCTTGATGGTGAGTTCAGTGGCTGACAGGCTTCAAGGTGTGGTGGCTGTCGCTGATGCCGCCGACCAGATTAACCGCGAACTGGTGTTGCGGGCGTACCAGATTTTTCGGCAGAATTTTGACGCCTATCCCACTCTGGACGAGATCAACGGTGAGCTTCAGAGCTTGGGGGTTGTGATCAACAACGACTTTACCGCCGTTGATCAATTCACCAGCAACACCGGTGGCGTGGCCACCGTGTTCATGAAAAAAGGCGCTGACTTTCAACGTGTCACCACGTCCCTGAAAAAACAGGATGGCTTGCGCGCCTTAGGCACCGTGCTGGACCGCACCCATCCCGCCTATCCCTTGATGTTGAACGGCCAAACCTACACCGCGGGCCTGCCGTGCTGTTTGACACGCCTTACATGACGCATTACGAACCGATCAAAGACGCCACAGGCGCGGTGATTGGCATCTTTTTTGTGGGCAACAATTTGGCGCTGCAACAAGCCGCCCTTGAAAAACAAATCGCCAACGTGCGTTTCTTTGAAACCGGCGGCGTTTATTTCATCAATGCACGCGAGTCTCTGGCCCAAGCCCGATTTGTGGTGCATCCCAGCACCAAAGACCAAAAAGTGCTGACGACTTACCCGCAAGCCGAGGCGTTTTTGATGGCCCTTGCCGCCGACCCGCAGGGTTATGCCAGCCAGGCGCCCTCTATCTTCAGTGCCGTTCAGGAAGACAAGTAGGCCGTCTTGCGCAAGACCCAATCGGGTAACGGCTGGCTGATTGCCGAAGTCTCCGAGCGTGAGGCCATGGCGCAATACTGGCGCAACATGCAAATTATCTGGCTGCTGCTGGGCGCCACCATCGTGTTGCTGGGCGTGGGGCTGTATTTATTGGTGCGCCACACCGTGAGCCAACCGCTCGCCATGCTGACCGGCGCCATCACCACCGTGACGCAAGGCGACTTGACGCAGGTCTTTCAAAACCATCGGCAAGATGAAATAGGCGCCTTAATCGAAGGGGTGGAGATGATGCGCCAACGCTATTTGCAGACCTTGTCGCAAGTGCGCGCCTCGGTCGAGGGCGTCAGCACCGCCAGCGCCGAGATTGCCAGTGGCAACCAGAACTTGAGCGTGCGCACCGACCAGACCGCCAGCAATTTGCAGCGCACCGCCGCGCGCATGGTGCAACTCACCGGTACCGTGCAACAGTCCGCTGATGCCGCGCACCAGGCTAATAGTCTGCACGAGCAGGCCGACCGTTTGGCGCAAGCTGTGGCGGTGTTTAAACTCACCCATGCGGGAGAGCGCACCCTGCCAATCCCCGTCGCAAATCAAGTGACAGCCCGCGTGAACCGACTGCCTCACGCCTCAACAAGGAGTTTTGAATGAATGCACCCATCCCCGAACCTACCCTGAACGCCGCGCAAGTCTTGGACGAAGTGAGCCGCGCCTGGGACGACGACATCGTTCATCGTCTGGAAGACTACATTCGCATCCCGGCCAAGTCGCCCGCGTTTGACGCCGATTGGGAAAAGAACGGTTTTATCGACACCGCCGTGTGGGACGCCACCACTTGGGTTCACGCCCAAAAGGTCGAAGGTTTGACGCTGGAAATCATCCGGCTGGAAGGCCGTACCCCGGTGTTGTTTTTTGAAGTGGCTGCGTCTTCGGGCGCTGCGGAAATCGCGCCAGCCGCCTCCAACCAGACCGTGTTGATGTACGGCCATTTGGACAAACAACCTGAATTCACCGGCTGGCGCAGCGACCTCGGGCCGTGGACGCCCAAGTATGAAAACGGCAAGTTGTATGGCCGGGGCGGCGCCGATGACGGCTACGCGGTGTATGCCAGCATCGCCGCCATTCAAGCGCTCAAAAGCCAAAACACGGCACATCCGCGCATCGTCGGTTTGATTGAAACCTGCGAAGAAAGTGGCTCCTACGATTTACTGCCGTACATTGACGCGTTGCGCACCCGCATGGGCGATGTAGCGCTGGTGATTTGTCTGGATTCAGGCGCGGGCAACTACGACCAACTCTGGTTCACCAGCAGCCTGCGCGGCATGGCCAGCGGCGTGCTGAAGGTCGAAATTCTGACCGAAGGGATGCATTCCGGCGAAGCCAGTGGCTTGGTGCCATCGAGCTTTCGGATCATGCGTCACGTGTTGGATCGGCTCGAAGACAGCGCCACGGGCCGACTGTTGCCCGCCGCTTTTCATTGCGAAGTGCCCGCCGACCGATTGGCTCAAACGCAAGCCACAGCCGCGATTTTGGGCGATGAAGTTCACAAGCGTTTTCCGTGGGCGCATTACGATTGCGGCGGCTCAACCGCCTTCGCTCTGCCCACCACGACCGACCCGGTGCAAGGCCTGCTGAACCGCACTTGGGCGCCCACGTTAAGCGTCACGGGCGCCGAAGGTTTCCCGGATTTTAAAAATGCAGGCAACGTGTTGCGGCCTTACACCGCGTTCAAACTTAGCCTGCGCTTGCCGCCTTTGGTGGACGCGGGCATGGCGGTGCAACAACTCAAACGCTTGTTGGAAGACAACGCACCGTATCAGGCCCGCGTGACCTTTGAAGGCGAAGGCAGCGCGACCGGTTGGAACGCGCCCAGCACCGCGCCGTGGTTTGAGCAAGCGCTCAATGCCGCCTCGCAAACCTACTTTGGCGCACCCTGCGGCTACATCGGCCAAGGCGGCACCATTCCGCTGATGAGCCTGTTGTCAGAAGGCTTTCCCAAAGCACAAATGATGGTCTGCGGTGTGCTCGGCCCCAAGAGCAACGCGCACGGCCCCAACGAGTTTTTGCATGTGCCTTACGCCAAGAAATTAACCGCCGCCGTGGCGCATGTGATTGCCCAAGTTCGGTGAAGCGGCGCGGCGCTTGAGGCTGGGGTTCAAGCTATGCCTTTTAACAGGCCAGCGCGCGTATCTGTTCTGTTAAGGAGGGTTTCCGTACTGATTTTCTTGATCGCTACCTTTGCTCGCAGTCCAGATAAGCAAGGGAATGATGCCAATGATGGTCACGTAGAGGAGTTGCCACCAGCCGCTACGATTCGTGTCGTGCAACCTTCTCGCGCCAGCGGAGAAAATCGGAATACACAGCACAAGGTTAACGAGACCGGAAAGTATTTCTGTTTTATCCACCAGCATGGCGCCCCAGCTAATGAGGATCGTAAAGAGGTAGAACCACCAATATTCAGGTCGCGAGGCTCTGCCCTTGAAATCGAAGAACTTGGCGAAACAGATCGCTATGGATTTCCCAAATGTGATCTCATGGCTATTGCCACTTCCTATATAAGTGGCATTTTCTACTGCCGCCACGGTTGCGATAACATTGCCGCAACCAGAACAAAATTTCGCAGCATCCGCATTCTCTTTACCACATTTTCGACAAAACATTTCTCTCTCCCTTTTTTGAATTCTCATAATATACCGCAGCCGTTTTGCACAAAATTTTGTGCCGTTTCTTGAACGGAAGTCGTTGAAGTTTCTGTCTTTTTATTCTTGAATTACCCGCTCAAAGCGGCAGCATTTCGCCACTTGCAAGCCTGTCGAAATCGACTTGAAACGTTCTGGTGGGCCTGAACGGCCCGCATACAATGGCAAGTTGCCTGTCTTTTGCCCTACCCCTTGCGGACAAAAGACGATGCGCTTTTTTTTCTGATTACTTTTATAACTGGAGTTTCCCTGTGTTTATTTCTTCCGCTATTGCACAAACCGCCCCTCTCGCTGACGCCGCTGCAGGCGGTGGCCTGATGTCCACGCTGACCAGCATGTTGCCTTTGGTACTCATGTTTGTGGTGCTTTACTTTGTGATGATTCGTCCACAAATGAAAAAGCAAAAAGAACACCGCGCCATGATTGAAGCGCTGGCCAAGGGCGATGAAGTGGTCACCGGCGGTGGCATTCTGGGCAAAGTTACCAAGCTGGGCGACGGTTATGTCAGTCTGGAAATTGCCAACGGTGTTGAAATTCAACTCCAGCGCAGTGCTGTGGTGCAAGTGTTGCCCAAGGGCAGCATCAAGTAATTTCAACCCGTTATCAACAACCCATCAAGACAAGCCCGATCATGAATCGTTACCCGATATGGAAGTACGCGATCATCGTGATCGCGCTGGTGGTGGGGATTTTGTACGCCCTGCCTAATTTTTATGGTGAGTCCCCCGCTGTTCAGGTGTCGTCCGTCAAGGTCGGCGTCAAGGTGGACAGCAACACGCAGGCGCGCGTCGTCGAGGCACTTCAGGCGGCAGGACTTTCTGCCGATTTGGTGACACTCGATGGCACCTCCGTCAAGGCCCGCTTTGACAACACAGAACTTCAACTCAAGGCGAAAGACGCGATTGAAACTGCGTTGATTCCTGATGCAGGCAATGCCAGTTATGTCGTCGCCCTCAATTTGCTGTCGCGCTCCCCCGCCTGGTTGACCTCGCTGAATGCGTTCCCCATGTATTTGGGCCTGGACTTGCGCGGTGGCGTCCACTTTATGCTGCAAGTGGACATGCAGGCGGCGCTGACCAAAAAAGCCGAAGCGCTGACGGGCGAAATTCGCACCAGTCTGCGTGAGAAAAACATTCGTCACAGTGGTATCAACCGCAATGACCAAACGATTGAAGTGAGTTTTCTCGATGCAGCGACACGGGCGGCAGCCAAAGTCGTGCTGGACGAAGACTTTACCGATTTACAAACCCTTGAAGTCCCCGATGGCGCCGGATTCAAGTTAATCGGCAGCATCAAGCCTGAAGTGGCCCGTCGTGTGCAAGACCAGGCACTCAAGCAAAACATCACCACCTTGCACAACCGGATTAATGAGCTGGGGGTGGCCGAGCCGGTTATTCAACAGCAAGGGCTGGACCGCATTGTGGTGCAGTTGCCAGGCGTGCAAGACACGGCCAAGGCCAAAGACATTTTGGGTCGCACTGCCACGCTGGAAGTGCGCATGGTTGATGAAAGCAGCGAGGCCCGAGCCGCCATCAATGGCACCGCCGCCGTGCCGTTTGGGTCCGAGCGTTATCTGGAGCGCAATGGCCAGACCGTCATCGTTAAAAAGCAGGTCATTCTGACGGGCGAAAACCTGACCGACGCCCAACCCGGTTTTGACAGCCAGACACAAGAGGCGGTGGTTAATCTGACGCTTGACGCCAAAGGCGCCCGCATCTTCAGAGATGTGACACGCGAGAGCATCGGCAAACGCATGGCTATTTTGTTGTTTGAAAAAGGCAAGGGCGAAGTGGTCACCGCACCCGTTATTCGCTCTGAAATCAGCGGTGGCCGGGTGCAAATTTCAGGCAGCATGACCTCGGTTGAAGCGCATGACACCTCTTTGTTACTGCGCGCCGGTTCACTAGCCGCGCCGATGGAAATCATTCAGGAATCGACTATTGGCCCAAGTCTTGGGGCTGAAAATATTGCCAAGGGCTTTAACAGTGTGACCTACGGGTTCCTGGCGGTGGCCGTTTTCATGTGTCTGTATTACATGTTGTTTGGTGTTTTTTCTACCATCTCGCTGGCCTTCAATCTGCTGCTGCTGGTGGCGGTGTTGTCCATGCTGCAAGCCACACTGACGCTGCCCGGTATGGCGGCCATGGCGCTGGTATTGGGGATGGCCATTGATGCCAACGTGCTGATCAACGAGCGCGTGCGTGAAGAGTTGCGCAACGGCGCGTCGCCGCAGGCGGCCATTCATGCCGGTTATGACCGGGCGTGGGCCACCATTCTGGACTCCAATGTCACCACTTTGATTGCCGGCCTGGCTTTGTTGACCTTCGGGTCCGGCCCTGTACGCGGGTTTGCCGTGGTTCATGTGCTGGGGATTTTGACCAGCATGTTCTCGGGCGTCTTCTTCTCAAGGGGCGTGGTCAACCTGTGGTATGGCCGTCAAAACAAGCTCAAAACCGTATCAATTGGAACCATTTGGCGTCCTGAGGAAAAGTAAAAATGGAATTTTTCAGAATCAAGCGCGACATTCCGTTCATGCGGCACGCGCTCATCTTTAACCTTGTGTCCACGCTCACCTTTTTGGCGGCGGTGTTCTTTCTGTTCTCGCGGGGGCTGCACCTGTCGGTGGAGTTCACGGGCGGCACCTTGATGGAGGTGAGCTATTCGCAGCCTGCAGACCTGAATTCAGTGCGCAGCACCGTGGCAACTCTGGGTTTAAATGATGTGCAGGTGCAGAGTTTTGGCACCGCGCGCGATGTGCTGATCCGGATGCCGGTGCAAAAAGGTGTGAGTTCGTCGCAGCAAAGCGATCAGGTGCTGGCGGTGCTGAAGGCGGCAGACCCGTCTGCCACTATGCGCCGTAGTGAATTTGTCGGCCCGCAGGTGGGCGAAGAACTTGCCACCGATGGCCTGAAGGCGCTGGCCTTTGTGGTGGTGGGCATCATGCTGTATTTGGCGATGCGCTTTGAATGGAAGTTTGCCGTGGCAGCCATCATTGCCAACTTGCACGACGTCATCATCATCCTGGGATTTTTTGCGTTCTTTCAGTGGGAGTTTTCGCTGCCCGTGCTGGCCGCCGTGCTGGCGGTGCTGGGTTATTCCGTTAATGAGTCGGTCGTGATTTTTGACCGTATTCGGGAAAATTTCAAACGCTATCGCAAGATGAACAGCCAGCAAGTCATTGACAGTGCCATTACCTCCACCATCAGCCGAACCATCATCACGCACGGCTCAACGCAGTTGATGGTGTTGTCGATGCTGCTGTTTGGTGGCGCCACGCTGCACTACTTTGCGCTGGCGCTCACGATTGGCATCTTGTTCGGGATTTACTCGTCGGTGTTTGTGGCGGCTTCAATTGCCATGTGGCTGGGCATTCAGCGCGAAGACTTGTTCAAAAGCGGCCCCAAGAAAGACGATGACCCGAACGACCCGAACGCGGGTGCCTCGGTTTAAGCCACACAGCGTGGCCTGCCTTTGACGGGTTTTAGTGGGCCACTCTGCAAAAAGCGTTGTCACATAACTCGTCAAGCACCAAAGCGTCGGGTTCTTGCCCCAGACTCCAGAAGACCATCAGCACAATGATCTTCAAATCTTCCAGCGGTAAAGGGTCTGCCGGGGCGGCCATAGCGCGGTCAATGACGATCTCTCGCGTGTCTGCCGACAAGGCGCCCAGGGCTTCCAAAAAGGTAATAAACCCCAAGCATTGCACGCCCAGATGATCTTGTTCATCCAACGTGTAAATGCGCATACTGCGTGGCTTGGGGGCGACCGGCAAGGTTTGGGAAGTCGGGGTCAGCGCGACGAGAGGCGGACTGCGTGCAGCGGCCAGGTGGAGTTCATCCAGCCAGTTCAGCGCCTCCTCAATCTCGTCTGCTTCAAAGCCTGCCGCATTCAACTTGACCTCTAAATGAGCCAATTCAGGACAGGCTTCACCGCGCCAATAATTTTCATAAACGAATACAAGAACTTCAAACATGAAATGAAATATAGCCCTTGCCTATGGCTGCAAAACATAGAAATAGACGGTAAAGCGGACCTGATTTTCTGGCTCAACTTTGACTGTCTTTTTTGCGCTTTACGACGGCGCTAAACGCTGAAACAAACCGCCCGGCAAACGTGCCACTTGCCCTTGCAGTTCCAGCGTCATCAATTGCGCTTGCAAGGCCGCAGTTTCCAGACTGCAGCGGGCTTGCAGCGCATCCAGGCCCACGGGGTCAAAGCCCAGCGCGTCCAGCAAGACCTGGTCACTGTCGGTGGTGTTCAAAGCCGTGTCATCCGGCGTGGGCACCGGGACGACCGCGCCGCCAAATTCAGCCTGAATCACGATCTTCATCTCTTCAAGCACGTCTTGGGCGGATTCCACCAGTTTGGCGCCTTGTTTAATGAGCGAATGGCAGCCGTGTGACTGTGTGGAATGAATAGAGCCTGGAATGGCAAACACCTCTTTGCCCTGTTCGGCGCTCAAACGCGCGGTGATGAGCGAGCCTGACCTTAACGCCGCCTCAATCACCAGCGTGCCTTGGGCCAGCCCGGCAATCAAGCGGTTGCGTTTTGGAAAGTTGGCCGGCAAAGGGGGCGTGCCCAGCGGGTATTCACTGATCAGCAGGCCGTTTTGTGCGATGCGATGCGCCAACTCGAAATGATGTTTGGGATAAACCCGATCCAGTCCGGTGCCGACCACAGCCACTGTTGCAAGTCGCGTGGAACCGGGTGTCAGGCTGTCCAGCGCGCCTTCGTGGGCGGCGCCATCAACCCCTAACGCCAGCCCCGACACCACGGTTAAACCGGCTTGTCCCAGTGCTTTGGAAAAGTTTCGTGCATTGGCCGCGCCTTGGGGCGTCGGGTTGCGACTGCCCACCACCGCCAGGCTGTTGACCAGGCTGCCGGTGAGTTGACTGGCTTGACCCGCGCCCAACAGGTACAGCATCAGCGGTGGGTCTTCAAGGGTTAGCAGGGCGCTGGGGTATTGGGCATCGCCCAGCACCACAATATCACGCTGGGTGCTGCCCGTGCCGGTGGCTTGCAGCCAAGTCCAGGTGGTCTCCAGCAAGGCGGCCAACTCAGTCGGCTCAACCCGCAGTTGCGTGGTTTGCGCCTGACTGACGACTTGGCGCAGCGCCGCCGAAGACTGGCTGAACACCGCGTCGGGCAGACCAAAGGCGCCCAGTAATTTGCGCGCCGCTTCGTTACCGACGCCGCGTGTGAGTGTCAGACGTAGCCAACCCGCCAGTTCTTCGCGTTCCATTTGTATCCTTGTGTGGGGGGGTTAGCGGTGAGGATTGACCAGCCGGTCACCGACTTTTACGCCATCGGTGATCTCCAGCACCAGCGCATAAGACACTTTCTCGAACGTCCTGAACACCATCAACAAGCCGTTGCGCTCGTTGGGCAACTTCAGCTCGGTGCGCTCGCCATCGGTGCGGTCGATCAGGCGCGCACCATCTTTCAAAATAGCCATGACGTGCCCGTTTTCTGTGCCGTCCCGCGTGCCACGATTGATCACGACCACCTGATTTTGGCCGGCATTGGCGACTGCGTTACCGTACACCGAGACAATGCGGGCGTCCACCGGGTTGAGGGGCGCGTGGGGCACATAACTTATAAATTCCCGCTTCGGCTCCGGAAGCAGCCGGTCGCCCACGCGCATTTCTTCTTTGGCGGCGACGATGTCAACGGTGGCCGGAATAATGTCGGTGCGCGGGTTGCCATCGGCATCGGTGGACGCCTGGGTTGACTCGCTGCGCACCAGCAAGGCGCGACCTACGTATTGCGCCTCATAGCCTAAAACTTCGCCAGTGGTCGGGTCTCGCAAAGGCGTGGCGTTGCGAAAAACCCGATAAGCTTTTTGTTGTTCATGGGGGTCATCAATCAGCGCAGCATCGCCTTGACCCCGGGCGTAAGCGCGGTCGCCCTTGGTGATCAAGACACGGCCTTCTTGCGCGGCCACAAGGCGCGGTGCCGCGTTCAGCTCGTTTTCATCAACGATGATTGGCTCTGCCAGAAAGGGCTCCAGCAAGTGACTTTTGAGAGTAGGCAAAGCGTCGTCGGCCAATCTCTCAGTACGTGTGCGCGGTGACAAGCGATAGGTCACCAGGGGTGGCTCCCCGTTGGCTGAGAGCCGGGTGCGCAAGGTTGCCCGCCCGTCTCGACGCTCCAAATACAGCATTTGTCCCGGATAGATTAAATGCGGATTCTTGATGTCATCCAGATTCATGCCCCACAACTCGGGCCAGCGCCAGGCCGTGCGCAAGAACAGGCCGGAGATGTCCCACAGCGTGTCGCCTTGTTTGACACGGTAACTATCGGGTGCACGCGGACTCAATTCGCTCAAGGGCACGCCAGTTTGCGCGACTTGGGCCGCTGTGGCCTTTTGGCCCGCTGTGACCGGCGGGTTTTGCGCCCAGAGCGGCAGCGCCAGCAATGTACTGGTCAGCAAGGCCAAGGCGGTTCGGGTGGGTTGGGCTGCAAAAGTAAATTTCGCCATCATGTTTTTTTGTCCTATGTCGCGGGGTGGCAAAGACCTCGTGGGCAGGTCTGGGGCGGGAGAAAATATCGGTCAATCACCTGTGATTTTGCACGCAAGCCCCGGCTTGAACAACGCGCCTGAACCTTGCCATGCGCCAACCTTTGCAAAAGTAGCGAAAATAGCCGCTCTATTTGAAGCGATTTACAAGAGATTTCATGGCCCTATTACCCATTCTTTGCTATCCCGACCCCAAGTTGCACACGGTGGCCCAACCCGTGCTGTCGGTGGACGCCCGTATTCAAACCCTCATTGCCGACATGCTGCAAACCATGTACGAGGCCAAAGGCATTGGTCTGGCTGCCTCGCAAGTGAACGTGCATGAGCGGCTCATCGTCATCGACATCTCTGAAGATCGCGATGCGCCGCAAGTGTTGATCAACCCGCAACTGGTCTGGACCAGCGTCGAGACGCACCTTAACGAAGAAGGCTGTTTGTCCGTGCCCGGCATTTACGACGGCGTGCAGCGGTTTGACGCCGTCACGGTCAGCGCCCTCAACGGCGAAGGTCAGTCCTGCGTGATTGAGGCCGAAGGTTTGCTGGCGGTCTGCATTCAACACGAGATGGATCACTTGATGGGCAAAGTGTTTGTCGAATACCTCTCGCCGCTCAAGCGCAACCGCATCAAGAAAAAAATGCTTAAAGCGCAGCGCGAGGACGAGCGATGAAGCTGATCTTTGCGGGCACGCCCGAATTTGCCCGCGTGGCGCTGGCGCAGTTACACGCCGCCGGGCATGAGGTGGTGCTGGTGTTGAGTCAGCCTGACCGGCCCGCCGGGCGCGGTATGAAACTGCAAGCCTCGGCGGTCAAACAGTTTGCGCTAGCGCACGCGATGGCCGTGGCGCAGCCGCGCAGTCTGCGTCTGGACGGCAAATATCCGCAAGACGCGATGGCCGCCCGCGCTGCCATCGAGGCCGCGCAAGCGGATGCCATGGTGGTGGCCGCCTACGGGCTGATCTTGCCGCAGTGGGTGTTGGACGCCCCACGGCTGGGCTGCTTCAACATTCACGCCTCGCTGCTGCCTCGCTGGCGCGGTGCCGCCCCGATTCACCGCGCGCTTGAAGCCGGTGACGCGCAAACCGGCGTCACCCTCATGCAAATGGATGCCGGGCTTGATACGGGCGCCATGCTGCAAGTTGAACAACTGCCCATCGCCGCCAGCGACACCACCGCGACCTTGCATGACACGTTGGCCGCGCTTGGCGCACGCCTGATGGTGCACACGCTCAACATTGCCGCCAGCGGTGGTTTGAATCCCGTGCCGCAGCCTGCCGAGGGCATTACCTATGCGCACAAAATTGAAAAGCACGAAGCCGCTATCGACTGGACCCAAACGGCGGCGGTCATCACCCGTCGGGTGCGCGCTTTCAATCCGTTCCCAGGGGCGACGGCCCGATTGAACGGCGAAACCCTCAAAATCTGGCACGCGCATGAGGTGTCGGGCACGCCCCTTGAGTCAACCCCGGCAGGCACCGTATTGGCGGTCAGCCCCGACGGCATGGTCGTAGCCGCTCACAACAGCCTCGTTACTCTGACCGAATTACAGCGTCCCGGTGGCAAACGCCTGCACGTAGCCGACTTTTTGCGGGGCTTTGCGCTGCAACCCGGCATGTCTTTTGACACGTCTGCGCGCTAGTGTTTTTCCTTCCCACCCACTACCGCCACCCTGAGTTTCGTCGCGGCGCCCTGGACGCTTTGGGTGTCGCACCCGGTCTGGCCGCCTGGGGTCTGATGACTGGTGTGGCGATGATGAAGTCGGGCATGAGCCTGTTTGAATCGCTGTTAATGACCGTGGTCGTTTTTGCGGGCAGTTCGCAACTGGCCGCTGTGCCGTTGCTCATGGCGGGTGCGCCCATGTGGGTTATTTTGGCAACCGGCTTTTGCGTTAACTTGCGGTTTGTAGTGTTTAGCGCCCACATGCGGCCCTACGTCATTCACCTGCCCTTGTGGCAGCGTTTGATCACCGGCTACCTCACCGCCGACCTGAGTTATGTGCAGTTCACGCAGCGCTTTCCACATCACGACGTGGATGCGACCCAGCGGCTCGCGCATCAAGCTTATCTGGCGGGCAACTGCGGGGTGAACTGGGTGTCCTGGGTTGGATGCAGCATTTTGGGCGTGGTGCTGGCCAACTTTATTCCGACACACTGGGGCTTGGGTTTTGCGGGCATTTTGGCGCTGATCGGTATTTTGTGTGCGCTGATGTCCAGCCGCTTGCGACTGGTTTCCGCCGGGGTGGCGGGCGCGGCGGCAGTCGCTGCTTTTGCCCTGCCGTTCAATCTGAATATTTTGGCGGCCATTGCCTCGGCGGTTGCCTTTTGTCTGGTGATGGAAAAAACCACGCTCACCCGTCAGGGTCGCTTATGAGCGACGGCACTGACCTCTGGACGATTGGTGTCATTTTGGGCCTGGCAGTGGTCACAGTCGTGACCCGCTCGTTCTTCTTTATTTCCAGCAAACCCTGGACACTGCCGCCCTGGGCTGAACGCGGGTTGCAATATGCGCCCATTGCCGCGCTGGCCGCTGTCGTCGTGCCGGAGGTGGTCATGACACATGGCGACCTGATCAGCACCTGGCGCGATGCCCGTATTTTTGCCGCTGCCGCCGGTGCCGCCTGGTTTTTCTGGCGCAAAGGCAGCGGACAAGCCGTGCTGGGCACCATCGTGGTCGGGATGGCGGTGTATTTACCCTTGCATTTGGGGTTGGGTTGGTAGCTTACATATTGATATTTGACTTGTGTTAAAAATTAATATTTTTTAATTTAAATTTTTACTTTTTAACATTTTTATCGACTAATATGCGGGCCACCAGATTTTTGCTGTCCTGCGCCGGGCTTTAACATTTGCCGTGACGTGGTTCTTGCGCTTTGGTGGCCCCTCTGTCAATTTGGAGGGTTGGGTCCAACAGATAAACACAGTCCAAAGGAGCGCAACATGGCGCTGATCAAGAAGTTTTCCTCCACGCCAGTCTCTGCCGCTTTAGAGGGCGGGCGGTCTTCTACCGCCTCCACGCGAGATGCTGAAGTCCAGCGCAAGCGGGCGCGCACCTTGGCCAAGCAGCAGCAGGCGGCAGAGCGCATTGCAGCGGCCACCGCGCAACTGTCATCCGGTATTGACAGCGCGTCAGCGGCCGCCGAAGAAATGGAACGCGCCTCCGATCAAATCGCCACCGGTGCGGAAGAAGCATCCGGGGCCGTACAGATCTCGCTGGCGGCGCTCAAACAGGTGGAAGGCGCCATCGCCCGCCAGTTACAAAACGCGGATATCAGCCAGACCAAGGCAGAGGCCATTCAGGCCTTGGTGGCGCAAATCAATGGCGAGGTTGCCAATTTGGTGCTCAACGTCGGTACAGCCGCTGACCGTCAGGGCGCCTCCGTCACCATGGTCGTTGAGCTGGAAAAGCAGGCGGCCAACATTGGTGACATCGTCAAGGCGGTGGCGCGCATTGCTGATCAGACCAATTTGCTGGCGCTGAATGCCGCTATCGAAGCCGCCCGGGCCGGTCAGCATGGCAAGGGCTTTGCCGTGGTCGCCGATGAGGTGCGCACGTTGGCAGAGACGTCAGAAAAGAGCGCCAAGCAAATTCAAGACTTGGTGGGCCAGATTCAGCAAGAGGTTCAAGTGATTGCCGAGGGCATGGGTTCCTCCGTCGAGCGCGTGCTGGGCGAAGTTGAAAATGGCAAAAAAATTACCTTGCAGCTGGAGCAAATTCGGGTTGACGCCATTGAAATCGTCCGGGGTGTGCGTGAAATCGCCACGGGTGCGCAGCAATCGGCCAACGCAGCCAAACAAGCGTTAAGAGGCGCTGAAGATATTGCGGCGGCCGCAGAGCAGCAATCAGCGGCCGCTGAAGAATCGGCCAAGACGGTGGCGCAGCAAAGTCAGGCCTTGGGCGAGAGTATGAAAGGCTCGCAAAATCTGGCCGAGTTGTCCGAGGAATTAAAAAACTCCACCGATGTGGCCAAGAGCGCCGAAGAGGTCGCCTCTGCGGGCGAACAATTGTCCTCAGCGCTGCAAGAAATTACCCGTTCAGGCGCACAAATTATGGCCGCACTGGCTGAAATACTGAAGGGCGCTCAGGTGCAATCTGCGGGCACTGAAGAGGTGGCAGCCGCCATTTCCCAAATCGAAAAGGGTGTTGAAGTGGCCCAAAAATTGGGCAAAACCAGCGGTGAAAAAGTAACCGCCATCAAGAGCTTGCTCGACATCAATAAGCTCAGTATTGACAGTTTGGTCAACGGTATTTCGTCCTCGGTGGAGGCCTCACGGGATAGTTTGAAAAAAATCAAAGAGCTGGAACTGGTGTCGCGTCGCATCGACAAGATTGTTGACGCCATCACGACGGTCTCGATTCAAACTAATATGCTGGCCGTCAATGGGTCGATTGAGGCGGCGCGGGCGGGCGAGTTCGGCAAGGGTTTTGTGGTGGTGGCCACCGATATTCGTAACTTGGCCCACGACTCGGCTGAAAACGCAGATCGCATCAAAGATCTGGTTCGTTCCGTACAGGACCAAATCGGTATTGTGGGCCGTGACCTGAATGAAATTATGGCGACAGCCTCCGGTGCCGCAGAAAAAGCCAAAACCATCACAACAAGTTTGGTGTCGATTGAAACCGATATGAATGCCGTTGATATTGGAACCCGCGAAATTCTGACGGCGGCCAACGATATTGCCGGCTCGATCATGCAAGTCAAAGCGGGCGTGGATCAAATCTCTGCGGCCGCGCAACAGGCCGACAAGGCGGCAAACGAAGCCGCCACGGTTGCCAAACAACAGCTGCAAGCGTCTGAACAGTTGTCTGCCGCTATTGAAGAAATCGCCTCACTGGCGGACGAACTGCAAAGCGTATGAATCTTCTTCTCCCTGCCACCCGGAGGCTGTTATGACGATGGATACCCAAAACCAGCGGCAGGAAGCGGATACGCCCGCTGCTACCTCAGAGACGCGCCAGTTTGTGACTTTTATCGTGGGCACCGAGGTGTTCGCGGTGGATATGGCGCCTGTGCAAGAAATTATTCGCGTGCCCGAGGTCGTTAAAGTGCCGCTGGCGCCCCGCACGCTCGATGGCTTGGCGAATTTGCGCGGCAAGGTGCTGCCGATTGTGAGTTTGCGGCGCATTTTTGGTTTCGATGAGTGTGCTTACGACGATGCAACACGGGCTGTTGTCATCGACATCGGTCAGCCCTTGGGGTTTGTGGTGGATCGCGTGGTCAGTGTCGTTGGCGTCGATGTCCGGCAAATTGAAGCGGCCAGTGCCATTAGCGCGACGGTGAATACTGAACTGGTGTCAGGCCTGCTCAAGGACGTGGGCGGCTACCCGATGATCATGGTGCTTGACTTCAACAAGTTGATCGCGGGCGAGTTTTCCAGCGTCGCTGGTGCGAGCGCCCGGCATACGGGGCCGGTCTTGGCGCAAGACTCGCGTGCTCAAACGCAAGAAGCCAAGGTCAGCGACGAACTGCACTTGGTGAGCTTCGAGGTGGCTGAACAGGAATATGCCATTGCCATTGATGACGTGCAGGAAATCGTTCAGGTGCCTGAAGTCATCGTGCATGTGCCGCACTCGGCCCCGCATGTGCTGGGCGTGATGACGTTGCGCAACCGGCTGCTGCCGCTGGTGTCTTTGCGTTGTATGTTTGGCTTGCCAACGCGCCATGCCGATGAAAATAGTCGCATCGTGGTGGTTTCGCTAGGATCGGCATCGGTGGGGGTGGTGATGGACAGTGTCAACGAAGTGTTGCGCGTTGCACTCTCTGAGGTGGATGCCATGCCGAGCCTGTTGGCCAAAGACGGCGACTTGTCCGAAATATCACAAATATGTCGGCTGGACGGGGGTAAACGCCTGGTCTCTATCTTGTCGGTGGGCAATTTGTTCCGCCATTGCGCCATCAAGGAAGCCTTAACAGCGGTGAACACCATGAACAACTCAACCTTGCTGCCCGTTACAAAAAGCCCGGATGACGGGGCGCGTGACGATGAAGAGCAGGTAGTCGTCTTTCGGCTGGGCCAGGAAGAGTTTGGTGTGCCCATTGACAGCGTGCAGGAGATCGTGCGGGTTGTCGAGCAGTTAACGCATGTGCCCAAAGCACCGCCCGCCGTAGAAGGCGTCATCAACTTGCGTGGCGCCGTTTTGCCCGTGATGGATCTGCGTCGTCGGCTGGGGTTGGCCCAAGTGGCGCGCAGTGACCAGCAGCGCATCATGGTGTTTTTGATTGAGGGCGTGCGCACCGGTTTCATTGTTGATTCGGTGGTGGAGGTGCTCAAAGTCCAGAAGTCAAGCATTGAGCCGGCGCCTCGCCTGTCGGGTGAACAGACCCAGCTACTCGCCCGCATGGCCAATCTGGAGAAGCAAAAGAGGCTGGTGCAACTCATTGATCCCCATTACCTGATCGAGAAAAAAGACCGGGCCGACTTGGCTGAACTGGCTGAATTGACAACGGCCTAGCGCGTGGGGGTTTGTCCAACATGATCAAGTTGCTTATCGTGGATGACTCCGCTTTGATGCGGCGCCAACTCGCGGCCCTGTTTGAGGGCGAGTCTGATTTTGAAATCCGATTGGCCCGCAATGGCCGGGAAGCGGTGGAGGAAAACTGTAGTTTTCAGCCCGATGTCATCACGCTGGACATCAATATGCCGGAGATGGACGGGCTGACCGCGCTGTCCATGATCATGACCGAGCGCCCGGTGCCGGTGGTGATGATTTCGTCATTGACCGAGAAAGGCGCTTTGGCTACTTTTGAGGCCTTGAATCTGGGCGCTGTCGATTACGTGGTGAAACCGGGCGGCACGATTTCGTTGTCGATGGTCAGCATTCGTGACGTCGTCATCAGCAAAGTGCGCGTGGCCGCCAAGGCACGCTTGAAGCCGTTTAAAAAAATCGGCTCACCAGGCGCTGCCATCGACCGTGATCCGATTCCGGTGTCGTCGCCCTTGCCCCTGCCATCGTTGTCCTCGGCACGCCGCAGCCCTGTCAGACAGGGTGTGGTGATTGTGGGCGTTTCAACTGGCGGGCCGCGCACGCTTGAACTGATCTTGCCGAAATTGCCGACTAATTTTCCGTGGCCGGTGTTGGTGGCCCAGCACATGCCGGGAAGTTTTACCCAGTCATTTGCACAGCGCATGAACAGCCTGTGCGCGATGGACGTGGTGGAGGCGAACCGGCCCATGACGTTGGCGCCCGGCACGATCTACATCGCCAAAGGGGGCGCCGATATGCAAGTGGTGCGGCGCGGAGACAAATTAACCGTTTTGGCAAGGCCTGAAAATCCGGAGTTTTTGTGGCATCCCTCGGTCGAGTTGCTTGGACGCTCCGTGCTTGAGCATGTGGAGCCAGCACAGGTGCTGGCCGTCATGCTGACCGGCATGGGGAGCGACGGTGCCGAGGCTTTTACGGCCATTAAAAAAAGAGGCGGGCGCACGATTGCCGAGTCACAAGAGTCCGCCGTTGTGTTCGGGATGCCTGCTGAATTGATTAATCGGGGCGGCGCGTCGATGACGTTGCCCGCCGAAAAAATAGCGGCCCAGATCAATACCTGGGTTAACGGCTGAAAAAGGAACTGACATGGGCTTCATTAAAAAAAGTACCGCCATCGTGACCGACGATGATGCGCAAAAACAGGCGTCGGATTTAGCCGGGTTAATAGCCTTGCTGGCGGATGACGATCCGCAGAACCGGCGCTGGGCAGCCCGCGATTTGCTGGCTCATCCGCAGGCCACGGCGGCCTTGGTGGCGCGGCTGATGCGTGAAGATGATTTGTCCGTGCGCGACGTCATTCTCACGAGCCTGACTCGCCTCGGTGGGGAAGTGGCCGTGGCGGGCCTGGTTGATTGTCTGCGCAGCGAGGATGCACAAATGCGCAACGAGGCCATTGAAGCCATGAAGGCCTTGCCCGATGATGTGGCCCCCCTCATGGGTGGCTTGCTCGCGGATGCCGACCCGGATGTGCGCATCATGGGCGTGAATATTCTTGAATCCTTGCGGCATCCGAAGGTTGAAGACTGGTTGATCTACGTCATCGACCATGACCCGGTGATTAACGTCTGCGCCACGGCGGTTGACCTGCTGGGTGAGGTTGGCTCCCCGGCGGCCCGCGATGCGCTATTGCGTTTGAAGCAACGATTTCCTGAAGAAACGTACATTCAGTTTGCGAGTGATCTGGCGTTAAAACGCATCGTAAAGGCATAGACAAGCCATGGCAAAAATCAGCATCACGGAAGATGACTTTCAGAAATTTCAGGAGTACTTCTACCGCAAAACCGGTATTCAATTTGAGGTCTCAAAACGCTACTTTGTCGATAAGCGGCTGGTCGAGCGCATTGAGGCCTCGGGCAATGAAAGTTTTCGTAACTACTTCACCATGCTGCGCTTTCAGGTATCCGGTGATGAGTTGCAGGCCTTGGTGAATGTGATGACGATCAATGAGACCTACTTCTTTCGCGAGGAGTACCAGTTTCATTGCCTGGTCAATTCGATCTTGCCGGAAATAACGGCGCACAAGAAAGATCAATCACCGATCCGCATCTGGGCTATTCCTTCGTCCTCGGGCGAGGAGCCTTACTCGATTGCCATGTGCTTGCTGGAGCGGTGGCCCGGTATTCATAAGTGGGATGTAGAGATTATTTCATCCGACATTGACACCAAAATTTTGACGCAGGCACGGGCCGGTTTGTATTCTTCGCGCTCCGTCAAACATGTGCCTCAGGCCTACATGCAAAAATATTTTCGCCCGGTGGCTAACGGCTATCAGCTCAGTGACGACTTGCGCAATACCGTCGAATTTACGCGCATCAATTTGATGGAGCCTGCCGAGGTGCGTCCCTATCGAAATATCGATGTTATTTTTTGCCGCAACTTGTTGATCTACTTTGATGATGTGTCACGCAAGCAAGCGGCAGAAACTTTTTATGACGTGCTCCGCCCAGGTGGTTTTATTTGCCTGGGACATTCGGAGTCCATGAGTCGTATTTCTTCGCTCTACAAGATTCGCAAGTTTCCAGAGGCAATCGTTTATCAAAAACCAGGGGATGGAAAATGAAGCACATTCTGATCGTGGATGATGCCGCAACGGTACGTATGTATCACCGCAGTATTTTGGAAGAAGCAGGCTACCGGGTGGATGAGGCCATCAATGGCGTCGAGGCGCTGGAGAAGGCGCTCAACACGTCCTACGATTTGTATCTGGTCGATGTCAATATGCCTATTCTTAACGGTTATTTATTTTTGCGGGAATTGCGCGGCCATGCCGACATCGCGCAGGCGCCCGCCGTGATGGTGTCCACAGAAGCCGAGGCGCGCGACCAGATGCAGGCGTTTGAAGCCGGGGCCAATCTCTACATGGTCAAACCCATTCGCCCCGATAACTTGCTCAGTCATGTTCGTCTCCTGTTGGGGGAGACGGGCGTATGACCCCGATTCTTCGGCAGTTTTTGTCCGAGGCACGCGATTTTCTGGAGGGCATCAGCGACAAGTTGATTGCGCTTGAAAGTGATCCTGAGAATGTCGCCTTGATGGGTGAATTGTTCCGGCTGGTGCACACCTTGAAAGGCAATTGCGGGTTGTTTGATTTTCCGGAAATGTCGCGCGTGCTCCATGCCGCTGAAGATGTGATGGTCGTCGTGCGCGACGGTGATCTGGCCTACAGCCAGCGACTCGCGGATTGTTTGCTGGATGCCATGGATTTTGTCAGCTTGTTGCTGGACGAAATAGAGGAAAGCGGCACCAGCAGTGCAACCCATGTCAGTGCCTCGGCAAAGCTGGCGCAATCACTGCGTCAACTGATCTCGATGCCAGACGACACGCCAGTGGCGCCAGCCGGGCCAGGCGAGGCACCAACGCAGACGCCAACCACGACTGACGCCATCGTCTTACCGCCTTTTTTGTGTGAGGTGCCGGAGGCGCTTCGCATGGCGTGGTACGCACAGGGGCCGGGGCGCGCCCCGCTGCTAGGGGTTAGCTATACCCCTGAATCAGAATGTTTTTTCAAGGGTGAAGACCCCTTCTTTCAAGTACGCCAGACACCGCAGAGCGTTTGGCAACGGGTGACACCCAGCGCGCCCTGGCCGGCCTTGGCTGAGTTCGATGCCTACCACTGCACGCTGACTTTTCAACTCGTCAGCACGGCCTCGCGGCTGGACATTGAAACGCATTTTCGCTACGTTCCGGAGCAGATCAACTTGGTTGAGGTGCCCTTGATCATGCTCGCCTTGCCGGTGGGTGAGGCGAGTGATGGCGGCCCGGTTTATGAAGATTTTGTTAACCAGGCGCTTGCCCATCTGGCGCGTGGCGATGCTGTCGGTCTGAAGCGGGCTGCTGGCGCCATGTTGGGGTTGTTGTCTGCCGATTTGTGGACGGCCTCGGCCCTGCGGTGGCTGCTTCTTATTCTTGAGCAGGAGCCGCAGAATCAACCCGCTTTGCGGGCCATGGTTGAATCATTGCGCACATTTGCCGCCCCCGTTTGGGAGACAGCCCCGGTCCATCCGCTGCTCTCGACGCAGTTGCTACAACCCAAGATGTCTGTTCAGACGGCACAACCTGTTTCGATGACCGACAGCGTGATCAACGCCCAACTGGCGGTGCTGGGTCTGGCTGATTGGTTGCCGGGGCGGGTGAAAGCCGTGGCGACAACGCTGACGGGCTGCTACCGCAGCATGGGTCGTGAAGCGCTATTGCCAGCACTCAATGCGGCGCTGGCCGCGTCTTTAGCGCAAGCCAGTGTCGCGCCAATGCTGACTTGGCTGAAGCAGCAAACGGCGCCACAAACAGGGCCACAAACGCAGCCGGTGCCGCCCACGCAAACGCCCACGCCTACGCAACCCGTGTCGCTACCGCCCAGCCTTGACAAGGCGCCTGTGATGCTGTCACCTGAGGTCTCTACGACGCAAGAGATGACTGAGTTGATGCGCCCTGTTGACGGTGAATCAAGAACGGGTCGGCGCGCCGAAGAAGCCACCGGTGGGCCTAAAACACTGAAGGTTGAGCAAGAAAAAATTGACCGGCTCATGAACCTGATTGGCGAGATGGTGGTGGCGAAAAACGGTTTACCGTATCTGGCGGTCAGGGCTGAAACCGTGTTTGGCGTGCGCGAGCTGTCGCGTGAAATCAAGAGCCAGTACGCGGTGATCAATCGCATTGCCGAGGAAATGCAGGACGCCATCATGCAGGTGCGCATGTTGCCTGTGTCTTTTGTGTTTCAGCGCTTTCCTCGTCTGGTGCGCGACATTTCGCGCAAGCTTGGCAAGGCCGTCCATCTGGTGCTGGAGGGGGAGGACACGGAGGCCGATAAAAACATCATCGAAGCGCTGGCTGACCCCTTGATTCACATCGTGCGCAACAGTCTGGATCATGGCTTTGAAAGCCCTGACGCAAGACGCGCGGTGGGCAAACCTGCCGAAGGTTGTTTGCGGATTCGGGCCTCGCAAGAGGCCGGTCGGGTCATCATCGACATTCACGATGATGGCAAGGGCATAGACCCCGCCGTTATCAAGCGCAAAGCTTATGAGAAGGGGCTGATTGATGAGGCGCTACTGGAGCGCATCTCGGATCAAGAGGCCGTTAATCTGGTGTTTGCGGCAGGTCTTTCAACGGTGGATGTGGTGTCTGATTTGTCGGGTCGCGGTGTGGGCATGGATGTGGTTCGCACCGCTGTGGAGCGCGTGAATGGCACCGTCACGCTGGAGAGCCGGGTAGGCCAGGGCACGCATTTGCGCTTGTCGCTGCCGCTCTCGATGGCCGTGACCAACGTGATGATTATTGAGTCTGATGGTCAGATCTTTGGCGTGCCGATGGATTTGGTGGTTGAGACCGTCAGAATCCCGCGCTCGGTCATTCATACCATCAAGAACCACCAGACGGCGGTGCTGCGTGGGCGCATTGTGCCCTTGCGCTCGCTCAATGAAATGCTGGCCACGGACCAGCCGCAAAAGGTGAATGAGGCCGATGAACTCGCCACCCTGGTGATTCGTTTGCAAGGCGAACACGTCGGCATTGTGGTGGATGATTTCCGCGAAGTGGTCGATATCATCCTCAAGCCCATGAACGGCATCCTTGCCAGTTTGCCCGGTTATACCGGTTCTGCATTGCTGGGCGACGGGTCGGTGCTGATGGTTTTAAATCTAAAGGAACTGGTTTGATGCCGATTCAATACAAAAAAAATCTGGCCGTTTTTAACGGCATAGTCAGCGTTGAAGAGGCTGAAGAGTTGTTGCAATGGCGACAAAAAAATCCAAAAGGAAAAGCGGATTTTGCTGGCTGCACACATCTTCATGCCGCCGATCTACAGGTGCTGATGGCCACCCGCATGGCGGTCGCCGCCTGGCCGCAAGACGACAATTTAAAGACTTGGCTGACCTCAGCCTTGGCGCACTGAAATAAGGAACTGGGAATGGCTAAAACAATCATGGTTATCGATGACTCAAGCACGATGTTGATGAGTTTGAAAAATAGTCTGGAAATCGCGGGTTTTCATGTGTTGACCGCCAGTGACGGTGTCATCGCTTTGGCGCAGCTGAAAACCAGCCCTAAACCCGATCTGATCATCACCGACATCAACATGCCCAACATGGGCGGCATTGAGTTCATTGGTAAGGCGCGTGCCCTGCCGGGTTTTCGGTTTATTCCGATTTTGTGTCTCACCACCGAGAGCCAGCAAGCCAAGCGCGATGATGCCAAAAAACTGGGGGCCACGGGGTGGCTGGTCAAGCCGGTTGGCGGTGTTGAACTGATCAAAATTATCAAGCAGGTATTACCAGGGGCATGACCATGGCGCTGCGATTGTTGCGGTTGATTTACCAGAAAATTACGCTGGTTCCTTCAAGCCGACTCGCTATTGCCGCTGTGTTGGCAGTGCTCGGTTTTGTTCGCCTGCTACCGGCGTCTTACCTGCAAGCGGTTGACCGTCTGATGGGGCGTCCCGGGGATGCGGTGCTTTTGTTGGTTGTCATGTTCTTGTTGGCGTTTTTTTGGCTGATACCACGACCAACAGCGTCTCCATCACGATCAGAAAAATCGGTGAACCCCGTCGTTGAGCCGGTCAAGGCGATGCTTGACAGTCACTTGCAACTCGACCATGAAATCGACAAAAAATTGATAGAAGTTGTCGGTGATACCGAAAGCTCTGCGCTGGCGATCATTACGCAAGTCCGCCAGCTCTACGACACGGCCAGCACGCTGGTGACTTATCTCGACACCTCCAGTTTGAAGGCCAGTGATTTGGGGCAAGAGATCAGCAGCAGCGTGGCCTATCTGGTTGAAATCGGCACCTTCCTTCAGGAGTTGCCCGTCAAAATGGAACGTGACTTGCAAAATGTGCATAGCATCGTCAAGGAAATCAATGACTTGAGTGGACTGGTTGGGGCGGTTCAGGCCATCAGTATGCAGTCGCATCTACTGGCCATCAATGCCGCGATTGAGGGCAGTCGTGCCGGGCCTTCGGGGGCGGCCTTCAGGATCGTGGCCAGCGAGATGCGACAGCTAGCCTCCAATTCCAGCGGGGTCGCGGCCAAGATCAATGAAGGACTCGCGCGGGCGCGTCATGTGGTGGTCGATGGCATGGCCGCCAGCATTGAGGAATCATCGCAGCAACTCAAAGAGGTGTCGCAGGCGGGCGAGTCCATTCGCAAGTTGCACGAAAACTTTGAGGACATGAGCCAGTACTACAAGATACGGTTTGCGGTGGTCACCAAATACAACGAAGACCTGGCTAAAGATATTTCCGAGGTGTTGGGCCAAATTCAATACCAGGACGTTGTGAGCCAATGCATCGACCGCCTTCGTGTTGCCATTGACAAGCGCAATGTATTTTTTCAGAACGCGGTTGGTGCGTGGGGCCAGGGCAACGCTGATTTGACGCATTTGCCGCCACAACTCGCGCAGATCTTGAGCGACTACATAACGGAAGAGGAGCGACACAAACATTCAGCCCGCCATGCGACGGATGACAGCAGTGAGCCAAAGATAGAGCTGTTTTAATCTGACGTGAATAAGTCAGAGATTTAAAACGAAGGATAAAAACAGCATGTCACATATTCTTGTCATCGACGATGACGATTTTTTTATTGAACTGTTGGTGCAGTTGCTGCAACAAGACGGTCATCGGGTCACCACGGCAGACGATGGCGTCAAGGCCATGAAGTTGCTCCAGCGCATCAAGCCCGATTTGATCATCACCGACATTTTGATGCCCAACATGGATGGCGTTGAACTCATCATGGAACTCTCGCAGCAAAGCAACGACACGCCCCTTATCGCCATGTCGGGTGGACGGCGTTCGGTCACCTCTGAATTTAATCTCCAATCCGCCAAACTGATGGGCGTTAAAGAAACGCTGACCAAACCGTTTTCACAGGCTGATTTACGCCGGGCCATTCAAAAGGCCTTGGTGTGAATTCAGGCGGGATCAGTCCGATGCGGGTAATGGCGGTCTGCAACCGCAAAGGCGGCGCGGGCAAAACCACGACGTCGGTCAATTTGGCGGCAGAACTGGCTTTTCTCGGGTGGCGCGTGCTGCTCGTTGATCTGGACTCGCAGGGCCACTGTGCCGTCGGCTTGGGCATGAAGGTGAGGCGCACCGAGCCGACCGCCCACACGATGTTCAAGGACACGCAGGCCCGGCTAATGGACGCTGTTCGCGCATCACCGTTTGACAACTTGTCCCTGGCGGGGGCAGACCAGATGTTTGAACATGACCGGGGTCTGCGCGATGAGCAACGACTGGCCCGCGCCTTGACCGATGACGAGCTGGTCGCCCGGTTTGATTTGGTGATTGTGGACACGCCGCCCTCGCTTGATTTGCTGCTGCTCAACGCGCTCTCGGCGGCGAACTGGGTGCTGGTGCCTTATGTGCCGCATCCCTTGTCCTTTGAGGGCATTCGGCAGTTGATGCGGGTGTTGTTCAAGGTCATGTCAACCCAAAATCCTGATTTAAAAGTGCTGGGTTTTTTGCCCACAATGGCCGCCGATCACGTTCGCCAGCACCGCCAGGTGAACCTTGATGTGTCGCGTCAGTTTGGGGCGGCTCGCGTGCTCAAAGGTATTCGCAATGACATCAAGCTGGCCGAGGCTTTTGCCGTGGGCCAGCCCGTGCGCTACTACGCCCCCGGTAGCCGTGGCGCACAAGATTTTTCTGACTTGGGTGTGTGCCTGACGCAGCTCCTGACCTGAGAATCGTTGGCGCCGGTTGGCGTCAACGCATGGATTTTTAATGACGACTTGATCCGCCACGGCATGACAAACAACAACCCCCCTTTTAATCGTGCTGAACTGCTCAAGTTGCTGGCTGCTGGTGTCCTGTATTTTTTGACCTCCTGGATTTCGCGCACCTATTTCACGGTCAATGGTTCTACCAGCATTCTCTTTCTTGCCAGTGGCGTGGGGCTGGCTGCTTTGCTCCTGGGTGGTTCCCGTTATTTTTGGAGTGTTTTCTTTGGTGCTTTTTTAGCTAACTTGTGGCTCGGTGATGCGGTGTTGACGGGCGCCTTGATAGCCGGTGGGGCGGCATTGGCTGCCTGGTTTGGCACTTGGCTGATTAGTTATCGGCACAAGTTCAATGCGGAATTACTCAGTTGCCCGGACTTGCTTAAAGTTGGCTTAGGGGGTTTCGCGAGTGCTTTGGTGAGTGCCCTTATCGGAACCACGACTTTGTGGCTGGCCGGCGTTGTGCGCCCTGAAGACTATGTTTCCAGCTTGGTTGACTGGTGGCGCGGCGACACGTTGGGGGTTGTTTTGGTGACCACCTCTCTCTTGGTGTGGTGGCCTTCAGCCTCAAGACCCTACGTCCGACCCTCAACCAAAATACTCCTTGAAACGGCACTTGTTTCAGGCTTGACCGTGCTGGTCGGGGGCATTGCTTTTTTAAATTGGGGCAGCACCTTATTGCCGGAGTGGCTTTACTTTTTGTTGAGTGACGTCTCGCAATTTTTTTGGATGTTTTTGTACCTGGTCTGGTCGGCTGTGCGTTTGGGTAAGCGGGGAACCAGCTTGGCATTGCTGGTTATTGCGGTATTGGACGGTATCGGCATCCACCACGGCATCCACCACGGCAGGGACTTCTCGCATGAGGTGCTGTCGATCTATCAGTTGACATCCTACTGGTTTTACATGGTCATGCTGTCCCTGACGGGCATGGCTTTGACGATCTATGTCGAGAAAGGCAAACAGGTTGCACAGGCTTTGCTTCAACGTAAAGCCATCCTCAGCCATGAACTCAAAAGCGTCGTGGCGGCCTTGAATCAGAGCGCCATCGTGGTGACGATTGACTTGCAGGAATGCATCACCTCTGTGAATGATAATTTTTGCGACATCAGTGGCTATGCCAGGGAAGAACTACTCGGTAAAAATTATCGTGAGCTGAGTTTTGGTTTGCATCCCGAGGCGTTTTTTGAGGGCGCATCGCAGGCGATGACCTTGGGTCAGGTCTGGCGCGGAGAGGTTTGTAACCTTGCCAAAGGCGGGCATTCCTATTGGACGCACACCGTCGTGTCGCCTTTCTGGGGACTCAATGGATGGCCTGAAAAGTACCTGCTCATTCAAACCGACATCACGCAACGTCAGGCCAATGAGCTGGAGTTGCAACGCTACCGCGATCAGCTTGAACAGGTGGTGCAGCAAAAGACCGCGTTGTTGCAAGCCAGTGTGGCCCGAGTCAAAAATGCCCAGCGCGACCTTGACCAGTACATGTATGTGTTCGATCATCATTCGTCGGTGAGTTTGACTGATCTGGCGGGACGCCTGATTTATTGCAACGACAAATTTTGTGAGATCACGGGCTATGCGCGGGATGAGATTTTGGGCCAGTGTCATCGCGTGCTGGACTCTGGTTATCACCCGTCCGAATTTTTCAAGGCCATGTATGACAGCGTCAATCAAGGTGGGGTCTGGCACGCCGAGATTTGCAACCGGGCCAAGGCGGGTCATCTTTATTGGCTGGATATGACGGTCACCGCCTTTATGGGTGAGGACGGCAAGCCCGTGAAGTACATCTGCGTGAGCAATGAAATCACCAAGCGCAAACGGGCCGAAGAACGCGCCCAGGCGGCGAATCAGGCCAAGTCAGAGTTTTTGTCCAACATGAGCCATGAGATTCGCACGCCCATGAACGGCGTCGTGGGCATGGCCGATATTTTGCAAGTGTCGGCCTTGACGCCCGAGCAGCACCGCATGGTGCAAGTCATTCAAACCTCTTCGCTGGACTTACTTTGTATCCTCAATGACATTCTTGATTTTTCAAAGATCGAGGCGGGCAAGCTGGAGGTTGAATACATACCCACGCATCTGCGCGAAGTTGCTGAAAGAGTGACCCTGCTCATGCAGGGGATGGCCAGTGCAAAACAAACAGAGGTCGCGTTGTTGATTGACCCGACATTGCCGACCTGGCTATTTTCTGACCCCACCCGGCTACGCCAGATTTTGCTTAACTTGCTGGGCAACGCCATTAAATTTATCACCCGCACCGATGGCAAAGTGTTGTTGAGTATCTATCCGACCGTGCGTGATGACGGGGTTGCCTGTGTGCAATTTTGTGTCCGTGACAACGGCATTGGGATGCAGCAAGACATCGTCGCCAAATTGTTTCAGCCGTTTATCCAGGCGGATGCCAGCTCGGCTAGAAAGTTTGGCGGCACTGGGCTGGGTTTGTCCATTACCAAGCGCCTCGTTGAATTGATGAACGGGCGGGTGAGTGTTCACAGCACGCTGGGCCTGGGGTCTGAGTTTGTTGTGGAGTTTGTGCTGAAAGAAGCAACTCAACCGATGCGGGACATACCTCGCCAGGAAACCTCTTGGGCAGGCGTGTGCGTACAGAGCATGACTCCGACAGTTCAAGAAGCAGAGCGCAGCGGCCAGCTCATCTTGGTGGCTGAAGATAACGAGGTCAATTGCGACGTGTTGTTAGAGCAGCTACATCTGCTCGGGTATGCCGCTGAAAGGGCTGAAGATGGTGTGGTGGCGCTGGCACTGTGGCGATCCCAGCGTTTTGCGCTGTTGCTCACGGATTGCAATATGCCCAATATGGATGGTTTTGAGCTGACTGCGGCGATTCGTCAGTGTGAGCCTGCGGGCACGCACTTGCCCATTGTGGCGGTCACGGGCAACGCCATGCAAGGCGAAGCCGAGCGCTGTTTGAGGCAGGGCATGGACGACTATTTGTCCAAACCCTTGCGCCTAAAAGAGCTGGAGGCGATGTTGGCAAAGTGGTTGCCGCCCTTGACATTGCCTTTGCCAATGTTGTTGCCGCCCCAAGCCATGACGGCACCTGCCTTGTCCAGCCCGGCGCCCGCAGAGCCGCCGGTTGCGCTGAGTGTCTGGAATCCTGCCACCTTGAGTCAAATCGTGGGGGACAACCCGGCCCTGCATGAGCGTTTGCTTGAGAAGTTTCAAGTGAGTGCGCAAAAGCACGTTGCCGTGATCGGTGTTGCCGCTACCACGGACGACCTCAACAGCCTGGCCGATGTGGCGCACATGCTCAAATCAAGCGCCCGCACCGTGGGTGCTTTGTTGCTGGGCGCGTTGAGCGAAGACCTGGAGACGGCAGCCAACGCAGGTGATGTGCCCCGGTGCGCCAAACTGGCCGCGCAGTTGCCGCAGGCCTTGGCAGACGCGGTGCAAGCCATCACGTCAAGCCACTGAGGGCGACCAAAAACAGGCCACTCCCTACAATCCGAAGTCCCCTATTTCAACCGTCAGGAATTTTTTAATGAACGTTATTCGCTTCTCCGATTTGTGTGCCCAAGGCCAGGTTAACGGTCAACGTGTGTTTATCCGGGCCGACCTGAACGTGCCCCAAGACGCCACAGGCGCGATCACCGAAGACACCCGCATTCGCGCCTCTATGGCCTGCATTCAAATGGCGTTGGACGCGGGCGCTGCGGTGATGGTGACCTCGCATTTGGGCCGCCCAACCGAAGGCGACTTCAAGCCCGCCGATTCGCTGGCCCCTGTCGCCCAGCGCCTAGCCGAATTAATGGGCCGCGACGTGCCGCTGGTTGCCAACTGGGTGGACGGCGTGAGCGTGCAGCCGGGCCAATTGGTGTTGCTGGAGAACTGCCGCGTCAACGTCGGCGAGAAGAAAAATAACGACGCGCTGGCGAAAAAGATGGCCGCCTTGTGCGACATCTTTGTGCACGACGCTTTTGGCACCGCGCACCGGGCCGAAGCCTCCACCTACGGCATTGCGCAGTTTGCCAAAGTGGCGTGCGCCGGGCCGCTGCTGGCCGCTGAGATGGACGCCGTCACGCTGGCGCTGGCTAACCCGAAACGCCCGCTGGTCGCCATCGTGGCAGGCTCCAAAGTCTCCACCAAACTGACCATTCTCAAGAGCCTGGCCGACAAGGTGGATCAGCTCATTGTGGGCGGCGGCATTGCCAATACCTTCATGCTGGCCGCTGGTTTGAACATCGGCAAAAGCCTGGCTGAACGCGACTTGCTGGCCGACGCCCAAGCCGTGATGGACGCCATGAAAGCCCGTGGCGCCGCCGTGCCGATTCCGACCGATGTGGTGACCGCCAAAACCTTTGCCGCCGACGCCGTAGCCACCATCAAAGCTGCCACCGATGTGGCCGACGACGACTTGATTCTGGATATTGGCCCTGAAACAGCCGCCGCCTTGGCCGCACAACTCAAGGCGGCAGGCACTATCGTCTGGAACGGCCCGGTCGGCGTGTTTGAGTTTGCCGCGTTTGAGAACGGCACCCGCGTCATTGCGCACGCGATTGCCGAATCCGACGCCTTCTCGATTGCAGGCGGTGGCGACACGCTGGCGGCCATTGCCAAATACGGCATTGAAAAACAGGTGGGTTACATCTCCACTGGCGGTGGCGCTTTTCTGGAAGTGCTGGAAGGTAAGACCTTGCCCGCGTTTGAGATTTTGACCCGGCGCGCGACCGAGTTGGCCCCTCGTTAACTTGTTAACTGGCTAATTCGTTAATTCGTTAAACCGCCCGCGCCCAGGTGTTCGCTGCCGGTTGAGCGCATGGCGTTCATTTGGGCTTGCGCAATCAAATGGCCGTGGGAGGCGGCTTTGGCAATCCACATGATGCCCAGGTTTTCGTCGGGTGCGACACCTTGGCCGCACAGGTAGCAGCCGCCCAGCCACTGCATCGCGTCGGCGTTGCCCTGTTGCGCGGCTTGCTGGAGCCAGTAGAGCGCGGCCTCGTGCTGGCCTGCGTTGGAGAACAAGGCGCCCATGTCGCTTTGTGCGTCCGCGTCACCGGCGTCGGCTTGCAACACGCGCCCGAGGTCGTTGCGATTCAAAATCGGGCTGATCTGTGGCGCCACGTCGGCCCAGGACAACATGGCCCGACCTCGGGCGTCGTCGGCGACGCGGCCCACGGCTCCGTCGGCAATGCGCCGCCACCAAGTGCGCCGACTGCATTTGGTGATGACGCTGGCGGTATCTACGCTGATGGGTTTCATGGCGGGCCTTGTGAAAAAAGAGGGGAGAAGGGGATGCGCCAATGCGTAAACGCGCAGAACGCTGGTTTGGCACACCTCACGCTGTGCCACGGCAGATTGGCACAGCGCGAGGCGTGCCAAATGATTCTATGGCACAGCGTCCGGTGTGCCATCACCCGCTTTGGACCCCGGCGCTGGCCTGAAACCCCCGATAAGCGGTATGGCATACATCCTGCAAGTCATTGAGTTCACACCGGGAGGACCCGGTCTTGTTAATCAAACTGGAGTTTCTTATGAACACACGTTCTATGGCCCGCAAGGTGCAAAAAGGTTTTACCTTGATCGAACTGATGATCGTGGTCGCGATTATTGGTATCTTGGCTGCGGTGGCGTTGCCGGCTTATCAAACCTACACAGTAAAAGCTAGGTTTACTGAAGTTGTTTTAGCCACTAGTGCTGTCAAAACTGCAGTTGAAATGTGCGCACAAGATCAAAGCGGAGTCGGTGCAACCACTATTACTGCATGTGTTGGTGGCTCAAATGGCGTTCCTGAAGATTTCTCAGGCCGTGCCGTAGGTAACGTCGCATCAGTAGCGACTAGTGCAGCTGGCGTAATAACCGCTACTGCAGTTGGTGCCGGTACCGCTGTTAGAGGTTTAAGCGGTGAAACATATATCCTAACGCCTGCACTTGCGGACGGACAAGTAACTTGGGGTGTTTCAGGCACTTGTACTGATGCCCCAAGAATCTGTCAGTAATACTAAATAGAATTTAGTAGGCTAATTTAGATTAGCTATAAATTTTTTTATAAAAAGGCCCGTACCACTTGGTACGGGCCTTTTTTTATATTCTATAAATATGAATACAACAACAAAAAATGGACTGCTTTGCTTGTCATTGACCGTGCTGGTTGCTGCACTGTATGGGCAGTTCTTATGGAATCCAATCGTATTCGACGATCTGTATTTTTTTATGCTGGACAACGAAGGTAATCAACCCGTTTCCAGTTATCACTTTGCTTTATTTGAATTGCGCTCCCTCCCCTATGCCACGCTGGCTTGGACTAAAGCGTGGTTCGGTTTGGATTTAATCAATTTCCGGGTCGGCAATTTGCTACTTCACGCGGCGGTGGTGCTGGCTCTGTTTTCCTTTCTCTCGACCTTGTTTTCGGCGGTGTACGGCGACCACAACCAAGAAGGTTTAAGCCCACGTCTTGCGGCCTTTTTTGCGGCGTTGTTGTTTGCCCTGCATCCGGTAGCCACGTATGCCGCCGGTTATTTGGTGCAGCGCACCATCGTGATGGCGACGCTGTTCAGCTTGTTAACGCTGTTGGTTTATGTGCATGGCAGCGTCCGGCAAAAACCGCTGTGGCTTTGGATGAGCGTGCCTTTTTACTTTTTGGCTGTGTTCTCCAAAGAGCACGCCATCATGTTGCCCGCCGTGCTGCTGGCTTTGACCGTGTTGTTGCACGACGACTGGCTGGCAAAGCTCAAACAAAGGTGGAGCCTCTTTGCCGCGCTGGCCGCAATTTCCGTGTTTATCTTGTTAACCAGAAAAGGCTTGCTCGGCTCGGTGTACGAGTTGGAAGCGGCAAATATGCTGGGGGACGTCAAGTTAGCCTATCCGTTGAGCGTCACAACGCAAACGTGGTTGTTTTTTAAATACGCGTTGCTGTGGATTTTTCCTAACCCGGCGTGGATGTCTATGGATATGCGCGAACCCTTTGCGCAGTCGCTTTTCTCGCCTTATCTGGTTGCTGCTGCGTGCTTTGTGGCGTGGGGCGCGGGCGCATTTTGGTTGCTGCTAAAACGCGGACGGGCGGGGCTGGCGGGATTTGCTTTGTTGTTTCCGTGGCTGATGTTTTTTACCGAGTTCTCGTCGGTGCGCATTCAGGAAGTGTTTGTGCTGTACCGCAGTTACCTGTGGGCAGTGGGCGCTTTTTGTTTGCTGCCTATCATTATTGCCAAGCTCAATAAACGCATGGCGTCATTTATTCTGGGGATTCTTGCTCTAGCTATGTTCCTAATTTCTATGGAACGTTTGCAGACCCTTTCGCATCCAGTACTACTTTGGAATGATGCAGAAAAGTTAGTTAAAGACCGTACAGATTTGCCTGGAGCCTATCGTATTTACTACAACCGAGGAACCGAGTTGATCCATATTGATAAACCGGATCAAGCGATAGCTGACTTACAACAATCTATTGCGTTGAACAAGGATTTTGTGGAGGCGCACGGTAACTTGGGTGCGGCCTATTTTAAAAAAGGAGACTGGTTAAATGCGGCTGCATCGTTTAGCCAAGCGATTGAAATTGCGCAACGCGAGGGGAAGTCTTTAAGTCCGCGCTTTATTCATGGGCGCGCCCAAGCATTTGAAAAAATGGGCGACCTGCAAAAAGCCCAAGCCGACTACAAAGAAAGCTGTCGACTGGCTAATAGAGGGTGCGACAAACTGATTGGCGAGCGTTTGGAGATACAAAAGTAAGCCACCCCAACTCAATGCGCCGTTGATTTGAAAATAGCGTCTAGACTGGGCGCCTCCAGCACCAAGTTCAGCCAGACATCCAACTGCGCGGCGTTGGCAGCCGCAATGGTTGCCGCCAACTCTGCCGGAATAACGCCAAAGCGCTTGGACAACAACTTCTGCAACGCCAACACCTCGCCCTGCAACAGGCTTTGCAACACGTCCTGCAACACGCCCTTCTCAATGCCGATGCGATCAATGATGCGTTGCTTGTCCCAGCCTCGGCGGTACAGCAGTTGCACCAGTTTCCATTTAGCCTCGAAGCGCGCTTGCGGGTCTTTGCGGGTGGCGCGGGTTTGCAGCCAAGTACCCAAATGGAAGGCTTGTTAAGGTTGGGATAGCTGGCTACAATTGTGGTAACTTATGAAAGGCAGACCATGTCCACCGTTTCCATGCGCATAGACGAATCTTTGATCAGCGCTGCACGCACCGCCGCCAAGGCGGAATTCCGCACCGTACAAGGACAGGTTGAATTCTGGGCAAAAGTGGGCCGCGCCGCGCTGGATAACCCCGATTTGCCTGCATCTTTTATTGCCGAAAGCCTCATGAGCCTGGCCGAACCCCGTGAAGACAGCGCACCCTTCGTGCCGCGTAGCCGCACCGACGCTGTGCGGGCATGAGCTGGCAAGTGCTGCAAACGCGGCGCTTTGCCCGCGTTTACAAAAAACTGACCAACGCCGCACTGATTGCCGACACCGATGCTGCCGTAGCCACCGTGGCAGACAACCCCGATAGAGGTGAACGCAAGAAGGGCGACTTGGCCCAGTTGTGGATACACAAGTTTCGCAGCCAAGGACAGCTGTACCTGCTGGGTTACACCCGCGAGGACGAAGTGCGCCTGATCTACCTGGATGCACTGGGGCCGCACGAGAATTTTTACCGGGATTTGAACATTAAATCCGCGCATTCCCCCTGCTAGGCGAGGTGGCCGCGAAGCGGCATTAAGGCGAAGCCGACTCGTCAGGAGGGGGTCTAGCGGAGGAGTTTAGGTCTTTGCTTTTGCAGCGGATTTGCGGGCATGTTCTTC
>CAIJRK010000046.1 GCA_903823025.1 uncultured beta proteobacterium | reverse complement strand
TTTGCGCTTCTTCAAGCGTTTGGGGTTTCGGGCTGGCTTGCCGTAGATTAATTTGCATTGCTATCAATTCTGACCTGTTTTTGCACAAATCCCGACAACACTATGAAATCAGTTGGGTAGTGGGGTGAACGCGTACCTTTTGCTTAATGAGAACAAGTTCACCGCATCCCTTGTTCGAGGAAATGGCTGTGTTTGTGCGCGTGGTGGAGGCGGGAAGCTTTTCTGCGGTGGCGCGTCAACTGGGAGCCACGCCCTCGTCAATCAGTCGCAGCATTGCCCGGCTGGAACAGGCACTCGGCACGCAATTGCTACAGCGAACAACGCGCAAGCTAGGCCTGACCCAAAGCGGGGCCGATATTCTCCAAAACTGCAGAGATATTGCCAGTGCCGCACGGGCCGTGATGGACGTGGGCGCACGCCACGCCGAAGCGCCGCAAGGGCTTATCCGTGTGTGCGCGCCCAAAGCCATTGGCCGTTCAGTTGTGCATCCACACATGGCGGCTTTTCTCCGGGCCTATCCCGACGTGGACGTGCAACTCATCCTTGATGATCGCGCCCTGGATCTGGTTGAGCACAGCATTGATCTTGCGGTGCGTGTGACCGATACACCCCCCGTTGGCCTCATGGGCCGCCGTTTGATGCGTTTTGAGCACATGATTTGCGCCTCCCCCGACTATTTGTTGTGCCATGAGGCACCCGTTCACCCGAATGATTTGGCGGCCCATAGCTGTATCAGTCTGGGTGAAAATCCCGGCGATGCACGCTGGAAATTTGTCAAAGACAGTCTGTCCGTGACCGTGGAAGTGCGTGGACGATACACGGCCAATCACACGGAGGTTCGTCTTGATGCGGTGCGCAATGGCTTAGGCATCGGCAGTCTTCCCGCATTCACAGCCCGTGACGACCTGCAGCGCGGTCACATTGTTCAACTGTTGCCGCAGTGGCGATTTGTGACGCACTACACGGGTTCGTTGTGGCTTTTGTACACGCCGACACGTTATGTGCCAGCGAAACTACGCGTGTTCATTGACTACTTAACGGCCTGCCTGCGGCCTTCAACTCAAGCCCAACCCGCCAGCCGCAGCGCCAATCCGGCCAGCGCGCAGCCTGCAATGACGGGCATCACGCCCAGCTTGTAGCGCAGCAAAGCCACCGCAGCGACCAGCGCCAGCGTCAGCGCCGCCACATCGAGCCGGGCCAAAAAACTACCCGTCGCCCCGGTCTTAAAGGCGATATGCAGGATGAAAAACAGCGCCAGACTGGCAATCACCCCGACCACGGCCGCCGTGATGGCCGCCAGCGGCGCGGTGAATTGCAGCTTGCCATGCGTGGATTCCACCAGCGGGCCGCCCGCCAAAATGAAAATAAACGAGGGCAAAAAGGTAAACCACGTCACCACCGTGGCGGCCAGCGCAGCGCCCAAAAACAGCGACTCCGGTCCCAGCACTTGTTTCGTCCAGCCGCCCACAAAGCCCACAAACGCCACCACCATGATCAACGGGCCGGGCGTGGTTTCGCCCAACGCCAAACCGTCCATCATCTGCGGCCCGGTCAGCCATGCAAATTGCTCGACGCCGCCTTGGTAAACGTAGGGCAACACGGCATAGGCACCGCCAAAGGTCAGCAGCGCCGCCTTGGTAAAGAACCAGCCCATTTGCGTGACAGCGCCGCTCCAACCCTGCCACAAGATGAGCGCGCCCATGGGCAGCAACCAAAGTAACACGCCCACGGCCAGCACTTTCGCCAGCCGCAATTTTTTGAAACGCGCATGGGGCGGCGTGGGCGTGCTGTCGTCGATAAGAGCGGTTCTGTTCTTCGCGTCATGCGCCTTGGCCGCGCCATGCCCGCCGCCCGCTGCAAATTGCCGGGGCACCCAGCGTTGACCCAACCAGCCAGTGAGTGCCGCCGCCAGAACCACCCACGGAAAAGGAATATTCAAGAACGAGATGGCGATAAAACTACTGGCGGCTACTGCCCACAACACGGGCGCAGTCGCCGGTTTCTTCAAAGTCTTTGAGCCGATCCGATGCACTGCCTGCAACACAATCGCCGCCACCGCCGGTTTGATGCCATACAACAACCCCGCCACCCAAGGCACGTTGCCAAAAGCCACATACACCCAACTCAAGCCGATCAGGATGAACAACGAAGGCAGCACAAACAACACGCCCGCCACCACGCCACCCCAAGTGCGATGCATCAGCCAGCCGATGTAGGTGGCAAGTTGTTGCGCCTCGGGGCCGGGCAGCAACATGCAATAGTTCAGCGCGTGCAAAAAGCGCGACTCTGAAATCCAGCGTTTCTCTTCCACCAACTCGCGGTGCATGATGGCAATTTGCCCCGCCGGGCCGCCAAAACTGATGAAGCCGAGTTTCAGCCAGAACTTCAGGGCTTCAAAGAAGGTGACGGTGGGGGTGGTGGTTTGGGCTGCGGCGCTGGTGTTCATGGGTGACCAATGTACGCGCCAATCATCCGGTTTTTTGGGTGCGCTTGCCTTGCATTGGCGTGAAGTCGCATGTGCATGAGCCAGCCAGGCGTGTCTTTGTCGCTTGGATCGATGGTGTTGTCATCGATTGAATCGGCGACGTCAAGCGCTTAGCGCAGACGCCCAATATAGCGATTGACACAGGCCTCCTGTGCGTCCAGGCTTAACAGCACGGCGGGGGGCTCCCTCGTGTTGAAAGACAGGCCTTCGCCGTGCAAGCCTTCAACGTTAGCCATCGCCAGCTCCAGTTTTTCAGCCCATCCGGCCAAATCGGTGTGACCTTCCTCGATGGCTTGGTTGCGTGCAAAACGCACAATTTCAGCGGCGTAATCGGTGTTGCTGGCCATCCACTCGGTATCGGTGACGCGGCCTGATTTGCGGCGTAGCAGCACATGCAAATGGGCGGCGATGGCGAGTCTTTCACTGTAGATCATCACGACCTCCTGTTCTTGTGCGTTGTGTCCCTCATCGGGCCACTCAGATGCCACTGTCGTCCAATAAGGTGCATATATTTCCTATTTGCAGTCCAGTCAAATGGTTTCAGCATAAGCCGTGCCATACCTTGCTGCTGTTGACGCTTTACGCCCGCTGCCTGGGTGGTAAACGACATCATTCAAGCCCTGCTGCACAACGCATGGTTTTGCCCGTCTTTATAGGCGAAAAAATGCATAAACAAATACAATAGCGCCCCATAAATCACTTTATTTATCGATAAACATTAAAATATGCGAATAAATTTGCCAGTCACCACCCTCGAAGTGGCGTTAAACGACAAGTTTTCGATTGTGTCAACCACGGACTTGCAAGGCCGCATTACCTATGCCAATCCCTATTTTGTCGAGATCAGCGGCTTTACTGTTGCTGAGTTGATCGGGGCGCCGCAAAACATCCTGCGTCATCCGGACATGCCGCAAGAAGCTTTTGCAGATTTATGGGCGACGGTCAAGTCGGGCCAACCTTGGGCTGGCCTGGTCAAAAACCGCACTAAAAATGGCGACTATTACTGGGTGCTGGCCAACGTCACGCCGGTGTACGACGGCGGGCAGGCGGTCGGTTATATGTCGGTGCGCACCAAACCCAGTCCGGCACAGGTAGCGCAGGTGACGCCGCTTTATCAGGAAATGCGGGCGGGCAATCCGCGCAAGCTTTACCTCCAACATGGGCAGGTCGTCACGCCGGGCTGGACGTCATGGGGACGGCTGTCGGTTGAGCAGCAGCTCAAGACGGGTCTGGCCATCACGCTGCTGGCTTTTTTGCTGTTGGGGCTGGGCTATTTGTGGCCCGAAACAGTGACGCAGGCAGGCATGACCGGTTGGTTGGCTGGCTTGGCCGTGCTGGGTGCGGGCACCGCCTTGTCTGTGGGAATGCATGTGTACCGGCGTGTTTTAAAGCCTTTGCAACAGGCCACGCAATCAGCGCGCATCATGGCGGGCGGCGACCTGACACGTTCAATTGAAGCGGCGGGCCAGGACGAGGTGGGGCAGCTACAAAATGCTTTACGCCAGATGAACATCAACCTGCGAAGCATCATTGGGGACGTGCGCAGCAATTTTGAAAACATCACGCTGGCGACGCAAGAAATTGCCACAGGCAATCTGGATTTATCAACCCGGACAGAAACCCAGGCGTCCAGTCTGGAGCAAACAGCGGCCAGCATGGAAGAACTCACCGGCACTGTGCAGCAAAGCGCCAACAACGCGGTTCAAGCCAATGCGCTGGCGATGCAGGCGTCGTTGGTAGCCAATAAAAGTGGGGGCGTTGTCAACCAAGTGGTCACCACTATGCAGGAAATTAATGTGTCGTCACGCAAGATTGCCGACATCATCGGGTTGATTGAAGGCATCGCTTTTCAGACCAACATTCTGGCCCTTAATGCCGCCGTTGAAGCGGCTCGCGCAGGAGAACAAGGGCGTGGTTTTGCGGTGGTGGCGACCGAAGTGCGCTCGCTGGCGCAGCGCAGTGCGGTCGCAGCCAAAGAGATCAAACAGTTGATTGATAGGTCGCTGAACAAAGTGGGCGTTGGCATGTCGCTTACCACCGAGGCGGGTGCGACCATGCAGGCGGTTATCGCGTCAGTCACGCAAGTCAGCACGCTCATCAACGAGATGACGGAGGCGACGCGCGAGCAAAGCATTGGCATTTCAGAGGTCAATCAGGCCGTGGGGCATCTCGATGGCGTGACCCAGCAAAATGCCGCGTTGGTAGAAGAAGCCGCCGCCGCAGCGGGCAATTTGGTCGAGCAGACGCAGCGCTTGACGCGCGCGCTGGCTGTTTTCAAGCTGCCGCGTAGTTAAAGCGGCTGAAATTGGAAAAATCTTCTTTCACGCTTTAAACCGCCAACAATTGTTGCAAAATTTTCTGGCCCGTCGTTTCAAAAAAAACGGCGTTTTCCTTTGAACCCATCGCCTTTGCAACGGTTGCCCCTCTTTGCCACGGCAAGTAATACCCGGGGTGTTTTTCCAAGACCAACACATAGTCCTGTAGGGCGTCTTCAAGCTGGTTTTGTGCGTGCCGTTGCGTGGCACGAAGCATCAGGCTTTCTGTGGGATCAATCATCGACTGAAATCCAGCCGAAAGAAGGGGTTTCAAGGCGTTGGCTTGCCCCGTTGCGAGTGGGCTATAAGTTGCCAGGCGCTGCGTGGCCGCTATTGCGTGGGTTCGCTGCTGACTGATCAGATGATGTGCTGTTTGTCGGACTTTTTGCCGCAGGGCAGCATCGGTGTAAACCGTTTCCAAAACATCGTTAAATTCTGTCTGGTTTGAAAACAAAAAACCTTGTTGCCCATGTTGGATGCTTTGCTGATACGGGCCTTGTCGGCTGGCAAGGCAGATGACGCCTCTGGAGGCATATTCCAAAAATTTGCCGTCGGAGCGTCCTTGGGAAAAATCGTCACCCCCCACCATCGCAAACCCAATATGGATGCGGGTTAAAAAGTCCAGATAGTCATCGAAAGTGCCGGGCGGGCGGTGTGTGATTTGCAGACCTGTTTGTTGAAAAATAGCGACCAACGAGTCGGCGGCCATCAAGTGAAGATGGGGTTTGACTGGGTAACAACCTGATCGTTGTTTGACCCAAGTCTTCAAATAATGGGCTAATTGTTTGGCATCTTCGGTGTGACCTATGGAGCCGCCCCATCCCAGGATAGGCGACGCTTCGCCGGTCTCTTTTCTGTGATTCAAGGGCACTATATCGGCCAGTTGATTCATGAAAACAGCCGTGTTCTTATTCAAGTGCTGGTACTTGTGATGCAACTGATGGCTGGAAAATTGAAGCAAATCGGCTTGCTGTGCCAAGGCCTGAATGAGCGCCTGTGTCTTTGGGTGTTGGTAAAAGCCACAGCCCGGCAGGCTGGTGGGAAAAGACTGGAAGTCATCCGAAATTTCATAAACCGTTGGCAGCCGCCTTCTTTTTCTACTGAGCATCAGATCAGCCACCACCGGGTCAGCCACCATCCCCACAATCAAGAGCGGCGTTTGCAGGCAATGTTCCACAAAATGCGGATGCGTTGTTTGTAGATCAACCACTGAACCATGTTTTCCCATGGCCTGCCCCGGCAGAATGACCCGGTGCATGTAATCCCCTGAGCTGCGATTTTGGGGGTGAGACAGGAAGATGCAGTTCGGGTTCGAGGAGACGTTTGTTTGCTTCACAGACACACGTTGCCATCCATGCAGGTCACGGCATCGCCACCAACCCACACTTGACCTGCTGCATCTTGCGAAAGATACACGCGTCCGGTGCGACCCAGGCAAGTGCCTTGCGAGGCGACATAGTGGCTGGGGGCCAGACCGTCGGCTATCAACCATTGCGCCAGACTGGCGTTGAGGCTGCCGGTGACTGGGTCTTCATCCGTGCCGGTAGATGTCAAAAAAGCCCGCACCTCCATCTCGGGTGCATCCGGCGACGGAGCGATCCACGCGGTTGAACGCGGCAAAACCGCACGCGCTTCGCGGTTGGAGCGGGCGATTAACGGGGTCACGGGCAGGGCCGTGTCCATCGCGGCAACGCCTACTTTTTGCCCTAGTTCTTTGAGTGCCGCGTGGTTGGGCGCCAGCTGCAGCACGGTCTCCACGCTGTCCAGCCACAGGCCTAGCCAGACGGGGCCGTTGTCCAACCGTTGAGCGGCGAGAAGCTGGTTTGGCTGGAGTCCCAAGGCCTCAGTCACTTGGGCCAGCAGCGCAGTGTCAGGCGCGCAGCGTTGAAGGGGCGGTGCCGCAAAAGTCAGACGCGTGCCGTCACGGCGAATCCGAATCAGACCTTGTGGGCATTCCTGCACGATCTCGTCTTGATGTCGGGGCGTTCCGCCTGCTTGCAGCCAGGCGTGGCAACTGCCCAGCGTTGGGTGACCGGCAAACGCCAGTTCCGAGTCGGGCGTGAAGATGCGCACACGGTAATCAGCCCCTTGTGCGGCGCCCGCAGCGCTGGGTGGCAGTAAAAAAGCAGTTTCCGACAGATTTGTCCAGTGCGCAAACCGTTGCAAGTCGGCCTCATGCAGGCCTGTGCCATCAAGCACCACCGCCAGCGGGTTGCCCAGATAAGGCACGGCTGTAAAGACGTCCACCTGTTTGAAAGCGCGCAGGTTCATGTGTTGTTGCCTCTGGTCGGGGTGGCTTGCCGATGTCACAACAGCAGCAAACCCTTGGCCGGATATTGCCTGACGTGCGAGAGTGTGCGTAGCAAAGCCTGATTGACTGCTTCGACATCGAGCTTGTGCGCATCACACAGGGCGCGGGTAGCATGGGTATGGGGTAGCTCCAGCGCCGTGGCGACATCCAGATAAGGCATATAAACGCCAGTACGCTTCAAAATGGCGCTGTTGATGCGTTCAGACAGGGGCACGCGTGCCAGCGCGGGGGCCAAGGGCTCGCCCAGCATCAGATCAATTTGTGAAAACAGACCGCACAAATAAATGTCGCGCCGTAAATCTTCACTCACCCCGGCGTCCAGCAGTTGCGCCATGAGTTGAGCACGCAGCACCATGGCGGTCCGAACGGGTTGTAGGTTCAAGTCGCTGGTGGCGTGTGGCAGTTGCTCCAGCAACCAGGCGCGCAGCAAGGACACGCCCAACACCAGCAAGCCGTGATGAATGGATTCAATGCTCAAGCCCAGACCCAAACCGGCTGAATTGGCGTAACGCATGAAGCGGTAGGCCAGAATCGGCTCTTCACTCAAAAGGTGGTCAATGCGTTCGACGGAATGGTCGGCATCAATCGCCTCCACCAGCCGCACAATCGCGCGGTGTCCCGGCTGAATGCGTTGGTAGCGATAGCCAAGCAACACCTCTTCCATCGGCCAGCCCGCCACGGCCCAGGCGCCTTGTTCGTCCAAGCAGTGCTCGGACAAGGCCCGACTGGCCACGGCTTCGTAGATTTGACCGGCCAGTACCGGGCTGGTGACCCGACTGGCCTGCGTGGGGTCGGCACCGTTTTGCTTGCGCAATGACACCCGCAGACCCGCCAGCGCTTCTTCAGCGGTCAGGCTCACCATGGTGCGTAAAAAGCAAGGGGCCAGCGCCGCACTGGGTCGCGCGCCCACGTCGCCGCGCCAGATCAGCTTCATGCCGCGTTGGTGCGCTTTATGAACGCGTTGCGCCATGGCCGGGTCGCGCAGGTGCGACTCATGGACTTCAATCCAGGGTGTGTCGGTGGGCGCGTTGTTCAAAATATCGACCAGCAGTCGGGTGGACTGGATGGACAACAGCAAGCTGGGGGCTTGTTCAGACCACAACTCCGCCATCGCGCTCAAAAAATGTTGCGAGTCCACCGGCGTGGTCTCATCAATCCCGACAAACAGCTGCACCCCACGCAACTGACGCAGAGGGTTCCACATCAGTTGGTAGCCCAACGAAACACTGCCAAGAACGGTATGGGCCATGGAAATTAGCTGATGTAGTTGAAGAGGGTCAGTTTCTGGATTTGCGCGTAAGACTGCAGCGCAATGGTGTAGTTGGTATTGAATTTGGTGAAGTCCGAGAGGCCTTTAACGGGGTCCAGGTCTTCTGCCTTTGATTTTTCTGTGGTGAGTTGAAGCGTGCGGTCTTTTTGCGTGCTGTCGATGTTGTCGGAGCGGTTCATCCAGTCGCCCGCTTGCCCGCGTGCGGCTTGAATTTGCGTCATGCTGGCATCAATTTGCGTCAACGCCAGTGAGATGGATTGGTTCAGCTTGGCGCCCCCTTCCGGGTCACTGATGCTGGCAATAGCCTGATCGAGAATCGCAAAAACATTGGTTTTCTGGCTGTTGCTGATGTCAAGGACGTCCCCCTCAGCGGGTGTGCCCGCTGTCGAAAAAGAGATGCCGTCAAACTGGATGGCCTGACCGGGTACGTAGGCATTACCGGTTGACATCGAGGCGCCGTCGGTCGTGTTTTTCACGTCGTAGGTGGCCGCGTTGGTGGTTGCATCGACCTTAAAGGTGACGCTGTAGTTATCGCCCGTCAGCGACGTGAGCGAGACCACTTGTCCGGGGTCGGTCGAGACGGTGCCGGTGTTGCTGGCATTCAAGGCAATGTCAAACGTGCCGTTGCCTGAGAGCACATTCATCCAGACGGCCTGACCGTCCATGGCCCCCGGAATGGAGACGACGGTGCTGGCTTTCTGGCCTGAGATGCCTTCAAATTTGAGGCCCGCCGCGCTGTCTGTGAAGGGGTTGCTGGCGCTGCCCAAGCCACCAAACAAGGGTGTGCCGTTGGTGTCTTGTTTGTTGGCCAGGCCTAGTAACTGGTTGCGTAAACCGGTCATTTGCTGGGCCATCAGGGCGCGGTCGCTGGCGTTGAGTGCGCCATTGCCCGCGCTAACCACGAGGTCGCGGATATCTTTGACCAGATCAACCGCGCCGCCGAGGGTGGACTCGGCCATGGTGATTGAATTGACCTGGGCACCGAGGGCGCGCTGTTCGGTGGCGACGAGGGAGAGTCGGGTTAAGGCGCGCTCGGCATTGGCGGCGCCAGTGGGGTCATCGCTGGCGCGGATGATGTTTTTACCGGACGTGATTTTTTCTTGCTGGGTGGCAAGGTCTGACTGGCGCGCATACAGGTTTTGCAGCGCGGAGTCATAGGTGTTGGCAGTGCCCATTCGCATAAGTTACTCCTCTGGGGGTCGTTTTGAAATTAGCGGGCCACGGTCTGCATCAAAGTATCAAAAATACTTTGTGAAATTTGCAGCATCTTGGCGGAGGATTGGTAGGCCTGCTGGAATTGCAAGAGCTTGGCAGCCTCCTCGTCCAGATTGACGCCTGACACGCTGGTGCGGTCTTTTTCCATGTTGAGGGCAATCGACTCGGACACCGCCGCCGCATAACCGGCGCTTTGAACGCGCACCCCAATCTCCGACATGGCTCCGGCATAACCGTCCGTCAGCGCCGCGCCATCAAACATGGCCATGCCACGCAAATCCATCATGGCCTGGGCGTTACCGGCATCTTGCGCGGCGTAGGCGTTGGCCTTGATGGTGAATACATCTCCGGCTTGGGGTGTGCCGATCAGGGTGACCGACCAGCCGTTGTAGTTGATGGGTTCGCCGGGGGTGTAACTCACGCCGGTGGGGGTGCCGGTGCCCGTGCCCGTGACGTTGAATTTTCCGGCGCCATCAAACGTCAAGGTGACCTCTTCGGTGAGGTTGGCATTGTCTTGTTGTGCCGTGAGCGTGCTGGTCGCCAGCGTCCCTTTGTTATCAGAGGCCATCGTGCCCGAGACCGGACTCGCCATGGCCAGACCACTGGCCGAGGCAAAGGCGGTGCTGATGCTTGAGGCCGCATCTTTGAACGGGGTGATTAAAAAGCGGTCACCCCCTGCCGGGGTGCCGGTGTTGTTGATAGCGATATCCAAACCATCAATCTTGATCGGAGAGGTGCTGGAGAAGCTGGAGAAGTTGGTGGTCACGCCATCGGACAGCCGTTTAATCGTGCCCGTGGTGGCATCGTTGAAGCTGATTTCGTAGTTGGACGCGGCCAGCGCCGTGGTGCCTGAAGTGGGCGAGGTCTGGATGCTGACACCGAGAGTGGCGCTGCCCTGGTTGGTGGTCGCTTTAATGCCGTCAGGCATCGCGGTGAGTGAAAACAGGTTGCTGCCTTTGGCGCCCTTCAAATCAAGCCCCAGTGTCTGCTGGTCGTTGACAGCGGTGCCAATCGCCAAGGCCATGCGCCCCAGCAGGTTGGAGGCATCGACCAGGTCAGAGTTTTGAAAGCGCAGCATCCCCGCTATGGCGCCGCCCCCCAGCGTGGCTTCTTCCAGCACAACACTCGCTTTGCCTTGTTGAATGGCGAGTTTGCTTTTGGCCGGGTCACCAAATTCATCCTGAATCAGACTGACTTTTGAGGTACTGGTGCCTAAAACCAACGACTGACTGCCCGCCAGAAAAATACCAATGGTGCCGTCGTCGGCAGGAATGCTGGTGGTCTGAACGTGCTGATTGAGTTCTTTGATCAGTTGATCGCGTTGATCCAGCAAGTCATTGGGCTGCTGACCCGAGTTGAGCGCGCGGGAAATCTCGCCATTGACCGAGGCAATTCGCCCCGCCAGACTGTTGATGCTGTCCACAGAGGATTTCAATTCAGTCTGAACGCCACTCTTCAAGTTGTCGAGTTGACTGGCTGCAGCGCGAAAACGTGAGGCCATCTCATCGGCGCGACTCAGGGCAACCGTGCGGGCTGTCACGTCGGTGGGTGAACTCACGATGTCCGAGAAAGAATTCAGCATATCGCTGACCGAAGCCCCAAGCCCCGTGGCACCGCCTTGAAAAACATCTTCAAGTTGCTTGAGTTGCGACAGGCGCTTGGTGTCCGATGCCGCCACCGAACTGGAGAGGGTGGCCTGGCGTGTCAGAAACTCGCTGTGGCTGCGCGCGACGGTGACAATTTCAACGCCGTTGCCGTAGTAGCCGCTGCCTGAAAACTGGCCCGCCACGTTGGCCAAGGTCACGGACTGGCGCGAATAGCCTGGCGTGTTGACGTTGGCAATGTTGTTGCCTGCCGTTTGCAGGGCCAGCTGATTGGCCATCAAGGCACGGGTGCCGATGTTAAGAATGCTACTCATGTGTTTTGAGCTACCAGTTGTGCCCGCTGCTGCAGCTGCTGCGTTGTGTTGATAATTTGACTGAGCTTGTTCGCGTAGTTCGGATCAGTGGCGTAGCCTGCTTTTTGCAGGCTGGTCGTGAAGCCCTGCACCGTGTCGGTTTGTTGGCTGGCCTGGGCGTACCGGGGCGTTTGGGTAATGAGCCGTGCGTAGTCCCGAAAGGACGACTCATAAGAGTCGTAGGCGCGAAACTTGGCGGTCATCTTTTTGGCTACGCCATCGACGTATTCGGTGGTAGTCACCTCGGCGACCTTGCCGGTCCAGCCGGACGTGGCCTTGATGCCAAACAGATTAAAAGAGGGCGAGCCGTCTGCCATCTTGATTTCATGCCTGCCCCAGCCGGTTTCATGGGCGGCCTGTCCCAGCATGTAGCTCGAAGGGATGCCACTGGTTTTTTCAACATTGTTTGCCGCTTCCGTGTGACGGGTGACAAAACTGTTCTGGACCGTCATGGGTCGGGTTGAGACGACCGGAGATGCGGCTTGCGTCGTGGCTTGTGGTGCAGCCTGCGGTGCAGCGGAGGCCTGCGCACCGTAGGCGGCAATCGAGGATGCCTGATTCATGGCGCTCATGCGCATGGGCATGGACTGTGGAGTTTCGGTTGGATTACCCGCTTCAACCACGGCCGCCGTTTGCTCGCCCATCTGGCGCGACAATTGTTGCGCAATCAGGTCTGAGAGGCCGCCGGGCTGGCCGGACATTTGCACCGCAAATTGCTGATCCAGCAAATCCGCGCCCAAGTCGCCGCCGGGGCTGTCCATCATGCCGGATTTCATGGTGGCTTCGCGCATACTTTTGATGAGTTCGCGCATGAACAGGGACTCAAATTGCTTGGCTGCCTCTTTAATGGCTGCCGGTGTGTTTTGCACCGATTGCAATTTCAGACTGTTGAGCGAGCGGGCGTCTGCCGCCAGCGAGCCGGAGGTGGAGGAGAGTTGCGCGTAGCCCATTTAGATGACTTCCAGTTCCGCGTTCAGCGCGCCCGCAGCCTTGATGCCTTGCAAAATGGCCAGCAAGTCTTGCGGTGTGGCGCCCAGCGAGTTCAGGGCACGCACCACGTCCGACAACAAAGGCGAGGCCGGCACTTCAATCAACATGCCGGGTTCTTGCCTGATTTGGATCGTGGCTTTCTCGGTCACCACGGTTTGCCCCCCTGCCATGGCGTTGGGCTGACTGATGACCGGGGTCGAGCCAATGCTGATTGACAGGTTGCCGTGTGCAATCGCGCACGGCCCCAAAGTCACAGCCTGATTAAGCACAATCGAGCCGGTGCGTGAATTGATGACAACTTTGGCGGCCGGGACAGAGGACTCCAGTTGCAGTTCTTCCATTTCTGCAATGAAGGCCACCCGCGCATTCGGATCGGTGGGGGCGCTGACCTTGACGGTACGCCCATCCAGGGCTTGCGCGGCGCCTTCGCCAAAGCGCCGGTTGATCGCCTGTGCGACACGGCGGGCGGTTTGAAAGTCCGATGCTTCCAGCCCGAGCTGAATGCTGTTGCCCTCCATCAAAGGCGTAGGAACCAAGCGTTCCACCTGCGCGCCGTTGGGAATACGCCCCGCGCTCAAGTGGTTGATTTGAACTTTGCTGCCGCCAGCTGAAGCCCCAGCGCCTGCCACAATTAAATTGCCTTGCGCCAAGGCATAAATCTCGCCATCAGCCCCTCTCATTGGCGTGGCAATCAACATGCCGCCGCGAAGCGATTTGGAGTTGCCCATGGACGAGACCGTCACGTCGATGTTTTGTCCAGGCCGGGCAAACGCGGGCAGTTCTGCGGTGACCAGCACCGCTGCGACATTTTTAAGTTGCAATTGCCCCAGCGCTGCGGCGGGTAAGGTGACGCCGAGTTGTCGCAAATAGTTGTTGATACCTTGGGACGTGTAGGGCATCTGGGTGGTCTGATCGCCCGTGCCGTCCAGCCCCACCACCAGACCAAAGCCGGTCAGCTGATTGCTGCGAACCCCGTCAACGGAGGCGACTTCTTTGATACGGCTGGCGTAGCTGTTGCCTGTCAGAAAAAGACTGGCAACAAGCCCTAGCGCGGCCAGTAAGCAAAATTGGTGGAGTTTCTTAAGTGTGTAAATGGTGTGCATGGTTGGTTGCCCTCGACACCATTCTCAAGAACTTTAGAAGGGTAAAAAGCTGAAAAAGAACCGGGATAACCAGCCAACTGTCTGCGCTTCGTTCTGCGCGCCACGACCTTTTGACTCGATGCGGGCATTCGCCACTTGCGTCGAATTAACCAGATTGCCGGGTTGGATCAAACGTGGATCAATCGTGCCCGAGAAGCGTAAAACGTCCACGTTCTGATTCACCCCGATTTGTTTCTCGCCCGTCACGATCAGGTTGCCGTTGGGCAGCACATCAATCACGGTGGCGGTGATGGAGCCGATAAAGGTGTTGGCGCTTTGCGTGCCACCTTTGCCGGAGAAGTCGTTAGCCGATGAACTGCCCACGCCTAGCTTGGCCAACTCTGCCACCGGAATAATAGGAAAGGCAGAGACGCTGGCCGCCGTGGAGCTGGTTCGATTGGCTGTAGAGGTGGAGACCTGGCTGGCGGTGACGTTCTCAACAATCAAAATCGTGAGGGTGTCGCCAATGGCGCGAGCACGCGGATCTTCAAAAGCGGGCCGAAAGCTCGCCGTGTGAAAAAGACCCCCGGTGATGGGACGATTGACCGCCTGGGTTGCGGCCATGGGCAGCACGACTTTGGGTTCGGCAAAATCGACGCTGACGGTTTTCGGGAGCGACTCGCAACCGGCACAAATCAAGCCCACGCTGATCATCAGCGCGCTGCGTTGCCAAACCAGCGGCAGACGTTGATTCACAGTTGCCCCAGTTTTTGCAACATCTGATCCGAGGTCTGGATGGCCTTGGAGTTCATCTCATAGGCGCGCTGCGTTTGAATCATGGTCACCAACTCTTGCACCACGTTGACGTTGGAGGTTTCCACATAGCCCTGCATTAAAGTGCCCATGCCGTTGGCGCCCGGCGTGCCGGTATTGGGCTGGCCGGAGGCGGCTGTTTCGGCATACATATTGCCGCCTTTGGGGTCGAGTCCAGCCGGGTTGATAAAGCTGGCTAGGGCAATTGTGCCAATACCTTGCGGCTCGGTCGTGCCCGGAATGGTGGCCGTGACGGTGCCGTCGTTGCTGATGTTGATGCCGGTGGCGTTAGCGGGCACGGTGACACCGTTGGCAATCGGTAGCCCGGTTGAGGTCACCAAACGCCCTTGCGAGTCCACCTGAAACGAGCCGTCCCGGGTGTAGTTGGTGGTGCCATCCGGCTGCGTCACCTGAAAGAAGCCGTTGCCCTGAACCGCGACATCGAGCTTGTTACCCGACTGCTGTAACGCCCCTTGTGAAAATGAACGACTGGTCGCCACCGTGCGCACGCCCAAGCCCACTTGCAGGCCGGTGGGTAATTGCGATTGTTCCGCACTGTTGGCCCCTGCCTGACGCAGGTTTTGGTACATCAAGTCTTCAAATACGGCGGAGGCGCGTTTGAAGCCGTTGGTGGACACATTGGCCAAGTTGTTGGAGATAACGTCCAGCTGCATTTGCTGGGCTTCCATGCCGGTCTTGGAAATCCACAGAGAGTTGATCATGGGGAGAGTCCTTCTTGTCTAGTGTGTTGAACGCGCGTGGCCGGGTTAGCCCTGCATACTCAGGAGTTTGTCGGCGGATTTGTCGTTGGCTTCAGCGGTTTGAAGCAGGCGCATTTGCACTTCAAACTGGCGTGCTACGGCAATCATCCCGACCATAGTTTCAATCGGGTTCACGTTGGAGCCTTCGAGTACGCCGACCTGAACGCGTGCGTTGGCATCGGTGGCAATGGGGTCGCCCGAGATGGCCCGAAACAGACCGTCCTCGTTGCGTTTCAGCGGATCTTCCGGTGTGGGTGTGACCAGTTTCAAACGCCCAAGGCCCGCAACGGGCTGGTTGCCGACTTTGCTGCTCAGGTTGCCATCAAACCCAATTGTGACTTGCGCCCCGTCGGGCACGGCAATGGGGGCGCCTCCATCGTTCAAAACAGTCAGGCCTGTTGTGGTGCGCAAGGTGCCGTCGGGGGCGACTTCAAAGGCGCCGTTGCGGGTGTAAGACTCACCGCCATCAAGTGCCTGAACGGCAAACCAGGCGTTGTCTTTGGCCATGACGTCCAGACTGCGCCCGGTGCGCTGCGCTGACCCCGGCGTATTCAAATGACCAGCCGTGGCCTCCAATGCCAGCACCCGCGTGGTGGCACCATCGCCGCGCACCGGTACGGCCCGAAACGTGGACAACTCGGCCCGAAACCCGTTGGTGGACGCATTGGCCAGGTTGTTGGACAGCACAGCCTGGCGTTGCGCTGCCGCGCCCGCGCCAGACATCGCGGTGTAGATAAGACGGTCCATGGCGGGTCCTGTTTAAAGCGGGGTTAAAGCGGGCAAAAGAAGGCGTCAAGCATCAACGCATATTGACCAGCGTGGTCATCACCTGGTCTTGCGTTTTGATGGTTTGCGCGTTGGCTTGGTAAGCCCGCTGCGCCACCATCATGTTTACCAGTTCAGCGGTTAAATCGACGTTGGATTCTTCCAGCGAACCTGATTTCAGGAAGCCAAATTTGCCGGTGCCAGGTGAACCTTGCACAGGTTGTCCCGAGGCAACGGTGGACGTCCAGTTGCCCCCGCCGGTGGGGGTGAGTCCTTGCGCGTTGTGAAAATCGGCCATGGCGATTTGCCCGGCGGACTGCGACTGGCCGTTGGAGTAACTGGCCGTGACAACGCCGTTACTGCCGATGCTCATGCCTGTGAATTCGCCAGAGGCATAACCATCTTGTGCCAGGTTGGAGACTGCAAAGGCGCTCCCGAATTGAGTAACCGTATCGAGTTTGACCGTAATGTCCTGCGTTAACTTGGGGGGGGTGCCGGTTGTATTGGGATTGGCTGAGTCAATAGTTCCGCCCGGGATGACAAAGGAGAAGCCGGTTTCTGGCGCTATTGCTATTGGCTTCGTGATTTTTCCAGCATCGTCGAAGGTGATGGAGTCGGCTAGCTTCGTATAGGTGACGGCGGCAACAACTGGAGTGACGCCTGTCGCACTAGCGGCAACATCCAACCCGGTGTAAACATCCCACTCATTTGCTGTAGCGCTTTTCTCAAAATACAAGGACACCTGTGTGGGCACGCCTTGCGCGTCATAAACGGTCAAATTGGTGCCATAGGTTGAACGCGGGGTAGCGGCTACCGCAGGTACGCTTGTCGTTGATCCAGCTGCTGGCATGGCTCGCGCATCCAGATTGAATTCGGCGGTAATGCTGGTAGTGAGATTGGCCTTGATCGGTGCCGTAGTGGTGACTTGCAGGGGTTGAAGGATGCTGCTCGTTTTGACGCCGTTAATATCGGTCGGGTAACCCATCACACTGCCGCCCGAATTGGTCTTGATGTTGCCTTCATTGTCCATTTTGAACTGACCGTCGCGCGTGTAGGCGGAGGAGCCATCCGGCATGGTCAGTTGAAAAAAGCCACTGCCATTGACCGCAACGTCCAGCGTGTTGCCGGTCGCGTTCAGGTTGCCTTGAGAAAATTGTTGGGCCACCGTGGCCACCGACACGCCAAACCCGGCACCGCCGCCGCCGCCCGTGCCCATGGAAGACGCCACAAGTTCAGAAAACTCGACGCGCGAGGACTTCATGCCGATGGTGTTGGCGTTGGCAATGTTGTTGCCAATGACGTCGAGATTGCGACTGGAGGCGTTTAAGCCTGAGAGACCGGTTTGAAATGATGACATGGTGTTGGCCTTTGGAGCGGTGTTGTTGTTTAGAGAATGGCTTTGATGCTGTCGTAGGCCACGGCACTGCGCCCTTGCAGTTGCACGGTCATGGCGCCGTTTTCACTGCCGACCGAGAGGACGGTGGCACGCGCTAACGCGGTGTTGTCAACGGCTTGCCCTGCCAGCGTGGCCGTGACCTTGAAAGTTGGGTTGGCGGTGCCGGTGTAGGCCGAGGCATCCCAGTTAAACGTATGTCGGCCTGCGTCCTGTGCGCCCAGGTCAAGCGTGTCGATCACCTGACCGCCGGGCGACAGAATCTCAACTTTGAGCTTATCGGCTTTGCCCGTCAGATCAACGGCTCCATGGGCGACGCCTGCGTTGACGGTCAAGGTGTTGCTGGCGACCATCACGTCGTTGCCCACCATGGTGGAGCCTTGCAACACTTGCATCGACGTGAACTGGGTCGCCATGTTTTTCAAGGTGTCGTTGACCTGTTGAATGCCGGTCACAGTGTTGATCTGCGCCATTTGACTGGTCATTTGCGCGTTGTCCATCGGACTCATCGGGTCTTGGTTTTTCAACTGTGCCACCAGCAGCGTCATGAAACGATCCTGCATCTCGGAGGTGCTGACGGCGGCCGCTGCCGCGCTGGAGGTTGGGGTGCTGGTTGTGGCGGTTGATCCACTGGTGCCTGAAATCATGAAGAAGCCTTTGGTTTATTTATTGACCCATTTGCAGGGTTTTAAGCAGCAGCGTTTTGGCCGTATTCATGACCTCTACATTGTTTTGGTAGGAGCGCGAAGCCGAGATCATGTTGACCATTTCAGCCACCGGATTCACATTGGAGTGGGTGACATAACCCTCTGCATCAGCGGAGGGATGGCTGGGGTTATGCACCCGGCGCAGCGGCTCGTTGCTCTCGGTGATGGCGTTGACGCGCACGCCCGAGGAGGCCTCTGAACCCATCGGCACCGTTTGAAAAACGACTTGACGGCTTTTGTAGCCTTGCCCGTCCGGGCCAGCCACGGCATCGGCGTTTGCCATATTGCTGGCAACCACGTTGAGCCGTTGGGACTGTGCGCTGATGGCACTGCCGGACACACTGAATATTGAGAACATGGACATAAAAAATCTCCGCAGGCGCAAAGCCCGGTTTACTGACCCTGAATGGCACTCAGCATGGTTTTGGCATAACCGTTAATGAAGCGCAGCGTGGCCTCGTAACGCACGGAGTTATCGACAAAGCTGGCGCGCTCACGGTCCAGATCCACACTGTTGCCGTCCGCGCTGGGTTGACTTTGCACGGCGTACTCTAAGTTGGGCATTCCGCCCAGCGTGCCAATCGGACTGGCAGACAAGGCGATGTGTCCGGCGCTGGTGGTGCCGTTGCGGCTGCCTTGGGTGGCGGTGTTGTTGATGGCGCCCAGACCGCTTTGGTTAGCCTCGTTCATGGCGTCTTTGAAATTGAGATCGCGGGCGACAAAGCCGGGCGTATCCGCATTGGCAATGTTGCTGGCCATAATGCGCTGGCGGTCAGCACGCAATAGCAGGGCTTTTGAATGAAAGTCCAGGTTGCTGGTGATATTTGAAAACATGAGACACCTCCGCTTGGGGTTGGTTGACCCCGGGGCGGTGGCCAGAGGTTTTGGGGTACGGTCATTATGAAGAAAGCTTTAATTTTTTGATGACTTGAATAAGCGGGGAAATGACCTGTACTTGACGCCTTCAGGCTTTGGATGCCTGCCTATAGTTGTTTGAACGCTAACGTAAGGGTGTCATGTTCAGACAGTTTCCATCAACTTTTTATTCTTTTTGCAGGTCTTTGGGCTTGCTGGTGGCCTCCTTTTTTTTCGGCCATGCGCAAGCGCAGGGCGTCGATAGCCGCCCCGCTTTTCTGGCAGAGACGCAGCTGTGGATGAACAATGCCGTTTTAACGCTTCGCTCAACCACCGGTGCCGCACCCTTGCGCATGGAGGCGACGCTGGGTGAGCTTGACAGTCGGCTTCGGCTGGCGCCTTGTGCCAAGGTCGAACCGTATATCCCCGTCGGCACGCGCCTGTGGGGGTCAACCCGTCTGGGCCTGCGTTGCCTGGACGGCAGCGTGAAATGGAATGTATTTTTGCCGGTGACCGTCAAGGCCTATGGCCCCGCCTGGGTGATCAAGGGCGATGTCCCGCAAGGCACTGTTTTGACGCCCGCCGATGCGATGGAGGCTGAAGTCGATTGGGCCGAAGAGGCCAGCCCGATTGTCAGTAATGCCTCGGAATGGGCTGGACAAGAAGCCTTTAGAGCGCTGACCACCGGACAGGCCATCCGCCAGAACTTGATCAAACCCACGCAGGTTTTTCAGGCGGGCGCGCAAATACGTGTCGTCGCCAAAGGTCGGGGTTTTCATATCGTCTCGGACGGTCAAGCCCTGACGGCGGGGTTTATTGGACAGCCCGCCCGGGTCAGAATGTCCGGCGGACGCGTGATGACCGGCACGGTGCTGGACAGCCGCACGGTCCAGCTGGAGATTTGATCTTGCCCCGCCAAGCGGGTCGTCAGCGCCTTAGAACAGCCTCAAGTAAGTTGGGTTTACACCGATAATTACCACACAGAGCTACATTCACAGTAGTTTTGGAGAGAACACAATGCATATAAGTCAACCTTCAAACAATCCGATTTTGGTCAATACGACTGCACAATCTGTCTCTTCAAAAGGTAGTCAAAGCGCCAGCACGGCCGCCCTTGTCAATGACACGAAAAACACGTCCACGCCCCCTGCAGGTGTCGCCGTGACCGTGTCTAGCATGGCGCGTGCCATGGGGGCGACCAGTCGGGGCGAACCCGCCGAGGTTGACATGAACAAAGTGAATGCAGTGCGGGAGGCTATTCGCCAAGGCACTTACACGATTGATGCCGAGGCCATTGCCGATAAATTATTGGGCAACGCCCAAGAGATGCTGGACCAAAATCGCAACACCCGCTAAGTTGATCCGTTGAATTTTTGAAGCGCACGTCATGTTGCCCCTTCACATTGAGAAAGCGTTAACCGGCGTTGAACTTTGTTTCACGCGTGTGTCAGAGGCCTTGGTGAGCGGCGAGCCTTTGGCGCTGGAGGCGGCCAGTGCCGTCATGCGACAAGCGACGCTTGATCTGTCGGCCTTGCTCCAACGGCTGCCCCCGCCAGACCTCAAACATCCCAATCTGAAACTTCGTTTAAAGCGCTTGTCAGAGGGCATGGCAACGCAGCGGCAAAGCCTTCTTCGCCGAACTGTTCTGATTGAGCGCGGTTTGAATGTGATTATTCCGACAGCCCGCACAGCCACTCAGGCAGGCACCACGTATGCCAACCTGGGCAAGTCTGGCGGCTCAATCAAATACGCGGTAACCCGGTGAGCGGCTCGCTGCGTTGAACCGGTTTAGGTGCACGGTTCAGCCGGTTCAGTGCGCTCGCATCTTGGCACGCAAACGGGCAATGGACTGGCTATGCAACTGGCAAATACGGGACTCTGTGACGTCCAGCACCATCGCGATTTCTTTCAGATTCATGTCTTTTTCGTAGTACATGCTCATGATGAATTGTTCGCGTTCAGGCAGATTTTTAATGGCCGCGACCAAGGCCTGACGCATCCGCTGATCACGCAAGAGACTCATTGGATCTGAGGCCTGATCCGCGACGTGGCGGTCCAGGTAATCGTCCTCGTCCTCGTTGTGATGGGCCATATCTTCCAGGTACATCAGTTGCGTGCCTCTGACTTTGCCGAGCAGGGTTTGGTAGTCGATCAGGGTCAATCCCATTTCGGTGGCGATTTCGCTCTCCAGCGGTGTGCGCCCGAGCACATGTTCAAGCCGCCGCAAGGCCTGTTCAATGTCTTTTTGGCTTTTGCGTGAGCCGCGTGACATCCAGTCGTTGCTGCGCAACTCGTCGAGCATGGCGCCGCGAATGCGCTGGGTCGCAAAGGTTTCAAACTGCACGCCTTGTGCGGCCTCAAACCGGCTCAAGGCCTCGGACAGGCCAATCAGGCCGACCTGAATCAGGTCGTCCACCTGGACGTTGGCGGGTAGTTTGACCATCATGTGATGCGCCAGGCGGCGAACCAAGGGCTGATATTGCCGGATCATGGCGTTACGATCCATTTGACCTTTGGCGGTGTACATCAATGACTCCCTGCAAATGGTTTGCTGTGAAGGGGCATGGCATTTTCCAATAGCCGAAGCGCTAACCGGTGCATATCGTCAGAGGGGCAATTTTTGGGTTGCACCGCCTGCACGACCAGCGAGTCAAGCCGATAACCTAAAAAGGTCATGGCACATTTTTGCAAATTCTCAACGGAGGCGTTGCGCACCGCCGGTGTTGCGGATGCCGTTTGATGGACGACAGCGGCAATGGTGGGTCGAAGTTTGGCGCTCAGAAACATCTGCTTCAGTGCTTTGTAAGCTGTTACGGGCGACATTTTGGCCGCCGTGACTGCCAGCAAGGGTTCAATGCCGCTGTTGGGTAAAACCAGCGTCAAGACGTCGGCCTGGGCATAAATAATGATCACGCCAAAGCTCTGAAACAAGCCCGTGAGCGGGCTTAAGGCCAGCCCGTCATCAGACTTGCGCAGCCCCAGTCGTTTCAAACCGAGTGCCGCCGGGATGACCGACCATGACAACGCTTCACTGCTTAAATCGCCCGGCCAATAAACGTCGTCGAGCAATTGCGACAGACCGGGGTTATCGGCGGACTCCACGGTGGCGGCGTCCAGCACGGCCACGGGGTAACCAAAGTCAACCAGGGTTGCGCACAAACTCCACAACAGGGGAAGCTCATCTTGCTGCCCGCCATGACTGGCCATGGCAATGACGCGCGGTGCCGCTTGTGCTGCAATACCGCGCAGACCGGCGCCCTGGTTGGCGTTGACTTCAAGCATTAAGACGTCCTGGCGCCGAGGCGCTGGGTTGGGTGAAGAAGAAGTTCAAGTCTGCTGCTTTGGGGTCAAACGCTGATTTTCCAGGTGCACGCATGGAGGTGCGAACCAGTTTGGCGGCGTTAGCGCTTTCCCAATCGCCCGGTACTTCCTGGCCCATCGTGACGCCCCGCAGCACCAACTGATGACGAATGGCGGCGTCCAGCGCGGGGCCAAGTTTGGGCGCTTCATCAATTTTTGACAAAATTGCTTGCTGCACCCCTTTGGATTTGAAAGACGAAACCACGTCGTCCAGCGTGTCGCCGTGACCCCCTGCGTTGAGCACCAGCAGGCGCTTCACATCGGGCAAATCAAGCACATCGAGCATGGTGCGTTTGCGCGGGTCGCTCGGGGCGAGACCGGTGGTGTCAACCAACACCATTTTTTTGTTGGCCAGCAGATTTAACAAGTCTTGCAAAGCGGCGCGGTCATGCGCCAAGTGAGCAACGACGCCCATCATTCGACCATAAGCCCGCAATTGCTCATGCGCGCCCATGCGGTAGGTGTCCATGGTGATCAGGCCCACGCTGTTAGCGCCATAGGTTCGGGCGCACTGGCCTGCCAGCTTGGCTGCCGTGGTGGTTTTGCCCACACCCGTTGCACCGACCAAGGCGTAAACGCCCCCTTCGTCTTGCAGAGAGTGAGATGCCTCGTCTGTTTTCAGGTTGCGTTCCAGAATCGTCATGACCCAGCGCACGGACTCGGCGGCACCAATGCCTTCGGGCATCCGTTCCAGAATGGTTCTGGCCAAGGTGGGGGAGTAACCGGCCCGAATCATTTTCAGCATCATGTTGGACTGAATCGGATTCTGGCGTGCTTGCCCCAGCCAGGTGAGCGTGTTGAAGCGATCTTCAAACATCGTCTTCATGGCGTGCAGCTCATCGGCCACACTTTGGGACAGCGCAGGGGCCGCGACGCTGGCGGCAATGGGGGCTGCGGCGGGTGGCGGGGTGTAGGCGGGCACTTGTTTGAGAATTGGTGCGGCTCTGACGGGAGGCGGCGCTTCAACCGGCGCGGGGTCTGGGGGCGCAAACGAGGGCGCTGGCGGTGCCGCGTGGTCGTGCTCGCTCTCGTTCGTGTCGGTGCGCCCGGTCATGGCTTCATGACGGCGGCGCAGCATTCTTTCACGCACGTAGTTTTGAAACGACAAGGTGCTCATGGCCAGCTGTGTCGCGTCATCAGCAACGGGGTTGGCGGTGGAAGCGGCGGGTGGCGTGGCCTGACGGGCAAACGTTTCTTGCGGTCGGCTCCGGTTGGCAAATGACTCAGAGCGATCCAGGGCGGCCAGTGTGTTTTCGGCGGTGGCCACAACTTCCACGCCGGATGGGGTGGTGCGATTGGACAAAATCAGGGTGCCGTCGCCAAAGGCGAGGCGTGCCTTAGCCAGTGCCTCGCGCGAGGTGGGGGCTGTAAAGCGTTGGATATTCATTGTGCTGCACCTCTAAGAATCGGACCGATACGAATCGTATGCGATTCAGGGATTTCGCTATGCGCGAGGACTTGGAGTCTGGGCGCCACGCGGCGCAGCAAACGCGAAATTGAACTACGAATTTGATCGGGCACCAGCAAACAAGCCGGGATACCGATTTCTTCTTGCTGGAGCGCGACTTCAGCCGCTGTGCGGGTAAAAATGTCCGCAACACCGGGGTCGAGTGCGGGGCCGCCCGCGTTACCGAGTGCCTGCATCAGCAGACGCTCCAGGGCGGGGTCAATGGCGATCACATTGAGTTCGCGCACTTGACCATAAATTTGCTGCACGATGGCCGGTGACAGGGCAATGCGCACCCGGCGCGTGAGTTCTGCCGGGTCATTGGTGGTGCCTGCGTGCTCGGCCAGGCATTCAATAATGGTGCGAATATCGCGGATGTGCACAGACTCATCAAGCAGCAACTGCAAGACTTTCTGGAAAACAGCGATAGAAACCATTTTGGGAACTACTTCTTCAATCAGTTTGGGTGCCAGTTTGCTGACATGGTCAACAAGTTGTTGGGTCTCGGTTCGGCTTAGTAATTTTGAGGCCTGAACTTGCATCAAGTGTGACAAATGGGTGGCCATGACAGTCTCGGAATCAACCACGGTAAACCCTGCCATTTGTGCGGCTTCCCTCTGACGTTCATCGATCCAGTGCGCGGGCAAACCGAACGCGGGGTCGGTGGTGGCCGTCCCGATCAAGGGCGTGGTGATGCCGCCGGGGTTGATAGCCAGGAACATGCCGGGAAACGCCTCCGCCTCGCCCGCGATGACGCCGCGCAGGGTGATGCGGTAGCCGCTGGGTTTGAGTTCAAGGTTGTCGCGCACATGCACGGGCGGGGGCAAAAAGCCGACCTCTTGCGCAAACTTGCGGCGCACACCTTTAATGCGGGTCAGCAAATCGCCGGGTCGATTTTTGTCCACCAGCGAAATCAGCCGATAGCCCAACTCAAGCCCCAACTGGTCAACCGGCTGCAAGTCGTCCCAAGTGGCTTCGCCATCGGACATCGCAACTGGCGCACTGACGGCAGAGGGGTCTGGCGGGGGCGGCTTGTTGGCCAACACCCAGGCGCCATAGCCCAGCACTGCGGCGATGCTCAGAAAAACGACATGCGGCATTCCGGGAATAATGCCCAGAACGCCCATGATGACAGCCGTGATACCGAGCACGCGCGGCGAGATAAACATCTGCTCAACAATTTGACGCCCTAAATCATGGTCTTTGCCCACGCGCGAGACCACCATGGCGGCGGCCACCGAGATCAGCAAGCCTGGAATCTGTGCCACCAGCGCATCCCCCACGGCCAGCAAAATATAGGTGTCAGCGGCCTGTGCAGCGCTCAGGTCGTGCTGCAGCACCCCGACCATGAAGCCGCCCAGAATGTTGATCAACAAGATCAGAATGCCGGCCACCGCATCACCACGCACAAACTTGGAGGCGCCATCCATGGAACCAAAAAAGTCGGCTTCCTCAGAGACTTCGGCGCGGCGGCGCTTGGCTTCCTTTTCATCAATCAGACCGGCATTCAAGTCGGCATCCACGGCCATTTGTTTGCCGGGCATGGCGTCCAGCGCAAAGCGTGCCGACACTTCGGCAATGCGCTCGGCCCCTTTGGTGACCACCACAAAGTTGATCACCACCAGAATCGAGAAAACAATCAGACCAACGGCAAAGTTGCCGCCAATCAAAAAGTGACCAAAGGCCTCAATCACGGCGCCTGCTGCGCCGGGGCCGGTGTGGCCTTCCAGCAACACCACCCGGGTCGAGGCCACATTGAGCGACAGGCGCATCAGTGTGGTCAAGAGCAACACGGCAGGAAACGCCGCAAAGTCGAGCGGGCGAACCATGTAGGCGGCCACCATCATCACAATCAAAGCGACTGCAATGTTGATGGTGAAGAACGTGTCGAGCATCCACGGCGGCATGGGCAACACCATCATGGCCAGAATGGCGACCACCAATATCGGTGCGGCGGCGCCCTGAATCAGGTGCGCATTGGTGTTAAACCAATTTTTCAGGACTTTAAGTTGCGGATTCATGGTGTGGGTTGACCAGCGTTGGCTTGGGCGTTGGCTATCACCTTGGACTGCGGATCAAGTTCAGGCGGCACAAAAGGCTGGGGCACTTCGTCCGGCATCGGACCTTCGCCGCGCATGGCGGCTTTGAGGCGGTAAATATAAGCCAGCACCTGCGCCACGGCGGTGTACAAACTCGCCGGAATATCCTGATTCAGCTCGGCATTGGCGTACAGGGCACGCGCCAGCATGGGGGACTGCAGCACCGGAATTGCGTTGGTTTTGGCAATGTCACGAATTTGCATAGCCAGCAGGTCAGCCCCTTTGGAGATGACTTGGGGGGCACGCATGGTCTTGTCATCGTATTTGATGGCGACGGCAAAGTGGGTTGGGTTCATCAGCACAAAGTCGGCCTTGGGCACGGCGCTAATGCTGTTGCCGTTCGCAATCTCGCGCTGACGCTGGCGCTGGCGACCTTTCATTTCAGGATTGCCATCCGATTCTTTGTGCTCTTGTTTGACCTCTTGCTGCGACATTTTCATGCGTGAACCGTGCAAATATTTTTGCAAAGGCACATCGACAATGGCGACCAGCAAAATCACCACCAGCAGCAAACTCAGGCCCGATATCAGCCAGTCCGTCAGGTAAGGAATGGCCGCCGTCGAAGGTTGCAAAACCAGGGTGGCCAGGCTGTGAATGCTGCCGCTTAAAAATGAGGCGCTCAGGGTAATCAGCGCCCCCGAAATAAACACAACTTTGAGGGTTTCGGTAAATTTGTCTTTGGTGAACATACGCCCTAAACCCGTCCAGGGGTTCAGGCGGCTAAAGTCCGGCGTAATCGGCTTGAAACTGGTCACCCAGCCTGTAGAGAGCACGATACTGAGCATCACAACAGTGGTCACAATGGCGGCCAAAATAGCGCAACCAATCAGACCGGTGATGACTGTTTCCTGCAGCCGGGGCCACACGGTTTCCGGTTGCAAAAGAGCCGTCGAGTCAAAGGTGAGTTGCTGGCTCAAACGCGCTTTGAGCTTGTCAAACATACCCGGCGCCAGCGCCATTAATGTCAGCGCACCCGTGCCCAAAACCGCTAAATTTGACAGGTCACGCGAGCGCGTCACCTGCCCGTCAGCACGCGCTTTTTGAAGCTTCCTGGGGGAGGCCGGTAAATTGCGATCCTGACTTGATTCCATGGTGGGGCGACTGTTGAGTGAGCCTTATTGTCGGCACCGTGTTTTCTGACTAAAGCGCAATAAAGGGGCGTTTAACCCCTTACCTTTAGAAGCCCAGGCTGGCTAACAGGTCATCCACTTCAGTCTGATCAGTCACCACATCCGGGTTTTCTTCTTCGCTCACCACCGGCCCGGGTAAAACCGGTCGCTGTTCAGCCACTGGCGACAGGGCTTTAACCGGCGCATCCGTCGGGGCGGTCTGAATCAGCAGCTGAACCATTTGCTCTTCAATGTTGGCGGCCAGATTAACCACCTTGGCAATGACCTGACCGGTCAGGTCATGAAAGTCTTGCGCCATCATGATTTCAGTCAGATGCTGGTCAACCTCGCTGGTTGCGCGCTCGACATCGGTTAAAAAATTCATCACCTCGCCTTTGGCCACTGCAGCCACCGGGTCTTTGATAATGAGTTGGGTAATGCGCCGCGTTTCAGAGGCGATATGATCTTGTTGCGCCTTGGCCTGGTCAACCCGGTTCAGCACTTTTTCTGCCGCCTCGCCGGTCAGGCGCGCAATGTAGGTGAGACGACTTCTTGCATCTGGAAGCTCACCGGCCAAGCCCTTTACCTTCTCGGTCAGGCCCAGGACGTTGAGCGCGTCATGCAATTGACGCGTTAACACGCCAATCATTTGATGCACATCGGGTGTCGAGGCTGTGGTGGCCCCCTGGAGGGAATGAGTGCTTGGCATAGTGTTTACTTGAGGCCTAATTTGGTGAGAATAAGACTGACTTTTTCTTCCAGCGTTGCCTTGGTGAAGGGCTTCACGATGTAGCCAGCGGCACCTTGTTGCGCGGCCATCACGATGTCTTCTTTTCGGGCCTCTGCCGTGACCATTAAAACGGGCAAATGTTTGAGTTTGTCATCTTTTTTGATTTCATTTAACAGCTCAAACCCATTCATATTGGGCATGTTGATGTCAGTCACCACAAAGTCAAAGTTGCTGTTTCTCAGCTTGTGCATGGCCACCACACCGTCTTCAGCCTCATCGACCTCGGTGTAACCGCTTTCCTTGAGCAGGTTGCGCACAATCCGGCGCATGGTGGAGAAGTCATCCACTACCAAAAATCGAGTGTCATTGGCCATAAGTGACTCTTTCAATGGCGTGAGCCGGGGTTGTCATGATTTTTTTCCACATTTTATTAATCTCAATGTCTATTGGTTAGCTACTGGTTTATCGACTGCTGGCGCAGTTTCTGGGAGAAGGGGTGCTGCCGGGACGAGCGGCTTGCGGGCGGCTCCCAAAAGTCGCTCCTCAGCCTCATGGGTCATCACGATGATACTGATTCTCCGGTTTGACGGACTGAGGGGGTTGTCCAGATCGAGCAGACTGCTTGAGGACAGACCCACAACCCGCGCCAACTTGTCGTCCGGCATTCCCGCCGCCACCAACTCCCGCCGCGAGGCGTTGGCACGGTCAGCCGAGAGTTCCCAATTGCTGTAGCCCCGTTCGGCGGTGCTGTAAGGCGAACGATCCGTGTGCCCATCCAGGCTGATCTTATTTTCAACACCGTTTAAAGCCGCCCCAATTTCCCGCAAAATGTCGCGCATGTACGGCTTGACCGTGGCACTGCCGCTGTCAAACATCGGGCGATTTTGCTCATCAACGATTTGTATTTGCAACCCATCTGGGGTCGTTTCCAGCTTGATTTGCGAGCTGTAGTCCGCCAATTTTGGACTGTTGGAAATGACCGCACTGATCTTGGCGCTCAAGGCGCTGATATTCTTGGCATCGCGCTTGGCGGCTTCGGCCTTCTTTTGCAGAGAGGCGCTGCCGTCGCCGCGTCTGGATTGGCCCGCTTGTTGTGTCAGGTCAGTGCCGCCGCCAACGATGATGTTGGTGCTTGAGCCACTGCCCGCGCCGCTACCGCCTTCCATGGACACTTTGACCGGCGCCGAGAAGTAATCAGACAGGCCTCTTTTGTCGCCTTCCGAGGTGGAGCCAAGCAGCCACATCAGCAGGAAAAACGCCATCATGGCGGTCACAAAGTCGGCATAGGCGATTTTCCAGGCACCGCCATGCGGCGCATGGTTGCTTTTTTTGACCCGCTTGATGATGATGGGTTGTAGCTTTTTGGCTTCGGTTGCCATAGTCAGTCGCCTTGGTGCTTATTTTTTGCCGCGCACATAACTTTCAAGCTCAAGGAAAGTAGGCCGTTCTGTTGAAAACAACACTTTGCGGCCAAACTCAATGGCGGTGGCGGGGTTGTAACCTTGCATACTGGCGAGCAACGTAATCTTGATGCATTCCAGTTCTTTGGCGCTGTCTTCAGTTTTTTGCTCCAACAGACCGCCCAGAGGCTCCACCACGCCATAAGCCAGCAAAATTCCTAAAAACGTGCCGACCAAGGCCGAGGCGATCATGCCGCCCAGCACGGCAGGCGGCTGTCCGACCGAACCCATGGTGTTCACCACCCCCAACACAGCGGCCACAATCCCGAAAGCGGGCAAGGCGCCAGCCAGACGCGCAATGGCGGCAATGGGGGCATGTGCCTCAGCATGGTGGGTGTCAATCTCACTCTCCATCAAAGACTCAATTTCATGGGCGTTCAGGTTGCCTGACACCATCATGCGCAGGTAATCGGTCATGAACTCCACCACATGATGATCGCTGCCGACGGTTGGAAATTTCTGAAAAACGGGAGAGTTAGCGGGTTCTTCCACATCTTTCTCAATCGCCATTAGCCCCTCTTTGCGGGCTTTTTGAAGAATGTCGTAGAGCAGGGACATCAATTCAAGATAGCGCGCCTTGGTGTATTTGGAGCCTTTGAGAGCCGTCGGAATCAGCTTGATCGTGGCCTTGAGTACTTTGGGCTGGTTGTTGACCGCGAAAGCGCCCAGCGCACCGCCAAAAATAGTGACTAATTCAAATGGTAAGGCCTTCAGAATCACACCAATGTTGCCACCGTGCAGGATATACATACCAAAGATGCAACCCATGGAGACTGCATAGCCAACAATAACAATCATGTTTTTAAAGGGTCAAGATAAGGGGCTGCGGCCATAGTGAGGGGCAATAAGATGTTGCACCTTTTGATTTTAGGGAAAGACATGAGGCTCTCAAAAAGAGAAAAGACCCCTAAAAGGGTCTTTTTAAGCACGCTTAGGCGCCGGAAGTCTCAGTGTAGCAAGTTGAATGTGCCGCCCTTGGCAGGCCATCCAAAAAGGCTTAGTGCAACAAAATGCCCCCCGCGCTGGCGCTTTTACCGGCGCGAGCGGGCGGGGTGCACAGACCACACTCAAAGTGGCGTGCATTCTCATACGGGTTCGACACAAAATGGCCGCCGCATTTGGAACATTTGGTGCGCCCCAGCATGTTGTTGTTGACAAACTTCACCAGACGCCAGGCACGGGTGATGGACAACAGCGGCTCCAGACTGCACGCGGCCACCTGCTCGCAATACAGCTTGTAGGCCTTCATGATGGCGTCGATGTCTTCAAGCGCGCTTACTTTGGTGATGTACTCGTAGGTGTTTAAAAACAACGAGGCATGAATGTTGGGCTGCCAAGTTAAAAACCAATCGGTTGAAAATGGCAGTTGTCCTTTGGACGGTGAGCGCCCGGCCACCTCTTTGTACAAACGTAACAAACGTTCATACGACAAATCGGTCTCGCTCTCCAGCACCTGCAAGCGGGCACCGAGTTGAATCAGGGCCACGGCCCGCTCAACTTGTTTGGAATCATTTAAAACGCTTTTAGTTGCCATGGTGCTGCCTCTTACATTGCTTCAGAGAAACGACCAGCCATCAAAATACTGGCGTGCAGTTTGGTGGTGGCGTCGTTGTTAATCTTGCTGGCCGTGTGGTTGGTGAGCAAGCTCCACACCGTATCGTCATCCATGCGAAAGCGGCACAGCAACATGTTGCCCGACGAAATCTTCAAAATCTGGGCCGGCGAGAGCGTGGTGATGAGGTCGGCGGACTCTTCAGAAATACCCAACCGAAACAACGCAGCCGCCTTATCGCGACGAATCAGAGTTTGTGCCAGCATCAGGTAAGTCAAGTTGGCTTCACGGATTTCAGCGGAGAGTTGTTCGTCTGTCATGTTCTTTTCCTTGATGGGCAAGACCCTTGGGAGGGATGCAACTAAGCAGGTTCTAAACGCCAGTAATACGGTATTTTTAGCGTTTTTTATTGATCTTTAATGATCTCTGGGTTGGATTTTGAACGCCTGCCCGTCAAACTTGAATCGGTCCCTGCCTGTATGGACTGTCAGGTGTTCGGCTGCGCCTTGTAAGGGAAACACTTACAGAAAGCCCCGCTTCAGAGAGAGAAGACCTTGAAAAGTGTGCTATTTTCTTTTTTGATCCGATAGTTTTGGCTGCATGTATTCCAAAGGAAGCTACGTGCTTCGTCCTGGGCGACATGAGCTTGTGATTGTGTTGTCGGAAGAAAAGAATGCTGATGAAAATGCGGCAGACACACACACAAAAAATATTGATGGCGTTGATTGCCAGGAAATGTTGGGTGCGGAATGGCGTTGAGACGCTGTTAACAGACTACTGAAATACTCTAGGGATGGTCTGAATAACTCGCAGCCGATTGGCGTAGCGAGTCGTTGATTTTCAAATTCTGGAATTTCACGCGAAAATCCTGAAACTCACTCGTTTTCTCGGCTGATTTGGGGGCTTTTCCCCCTTGCAGGGTGCTGCCCCCTGTTTTCGGGCGCACTCATGCCCCG